>CANHZL010000023.1 GCA_947465345.1 Opitutia bacterium
CCGAACCTTTCGCCCTTGCCTACCCGCCCTCCGGGAGACACCCCTTTGGGGTAGCCAACATGAGCGAAAAGCCCGACCTCAACGCCATCTCCCACGACCTGCATGCGGTCCGTAAGGAGAAGCTCGCCCTGCTTCGTGCCGCGGGCGAAGACCCCTTCCGCGCTGAGTGGAACCAGACCCATGTTTCCAACGAGTGCCCGGCCCTCCTGCCCGAAGGCGTCGAGGAAGGTCCTGAGGTCTCCGTCGCCGGCCGCATCGTCGCCCTGCGCGTGATGGGCAAGGCCAGCTTCGTCAAAATCCTCGACCGCGGCGGCCTCATCCAGACCTACTTCACCCGCGACGCTCTGGGCGACGCGTACGACACCCATTTTAAGAAGATGGTCGATTCCGGCGACTTCGTCGGCGTCCGCGGGAAACTCTTCCGTACGAAGACCGGCGAGGTCACCGTGCGGGTCTCCGAATACAAGATGGTCGCGAAGTCTCTCCGCCCGCTGCCCGAGAAGTGGGCCGGCCTGACCGACGCCGAGAAGATCTACCGCCAGCGCTACCTCGACCTCGTCGTCAACGAGGAGTCCCGCCGCCGCCTCTTCACGCGCAGCCGCGTCGTCGAATCGATTCGCCGCTTCCTCTGGAGCCGCCAGTTCACCGAAGTCGAGACCCCGGCCTTGCATGCTATCGCCGGTGGTGCCGCGGCTCGTCCGTTCGAGACGCATTCCAACGCGCTCGATTGCGACTTCTACCTGCGTATCGCCCTCGAACTCCACCTGAAGCGCTGCCTCGTCGGCGGCATGGACCGCGTCTTTGAGATCGGCCGCGTCTTCCGCAATGAAGGCGTGTCGGTCAAGCACAGCCCTGAATTCACGATGCTCGAGGCCTACCAGGCCTACACCGACTACCGCGGCATGATGGAACTCGTCCGTTCGATGATTCAGAAAGTCTGCGCCGAAGTCCTCGGCACGACCAGCGTCGTCCGTCCGGATGGCGTAGTGATCGAGCTCGGTGGCGAATGGCGCGAAGCGAAGTACAAGGACCTGATCGTCGAGCGCACGGGCGACCCGCAGTGGTTCTCGCGCACGAAGGAAGAGAAGATCGCCGCCTGCAAAGCCCTCGGCCTGCACGAGCCGCGCACCGATTGGGAAGACTTCGAAGTCACCAACGAAGTGTTCGGCAAGCTCATCGAGCCTGGCCTCATCCAGCCGACCTTCGTTACGCATATCCCGAAGGAACTCTGCCCGCTCGCTAAGGTTACCCTTAGCGACGACTCGACCATCGACGTCTTCGAGCTCTGCATCAACGGCCAGGAAATCGCTCCGGCCTACTCCGAGCAGAACGACCCCGGCGTGCAGCGCAAGATGCTGGAACTCCAAGCCGGCGCGGAGACCCAGAAGATCGACGAGGACTTCCTCCTCGCACTCGAGCACGGCATGCCTCCCGCGGGCGGCCTGGGTATCGGTATCGACCGCCTGGTGATTCTGCTGACCGGCGCGGCCAACATTCGCGACGTCATCCTGTTCCCGACGCTCGCGCCCGAAGCACAGGCCTGAGTTCTTTCCCTTGCCCTGGTTCCTCCATCTCGCCCTCCGCCAGCTCTTTCCTCCCGGTAAGCGCTTCCCGGCGTTCGCGACGGTGTCGATCCTCGGTGTAGGCCTTGGCGTCGCCTCGTTGCTCGTCGTGCAGACGGTGATGAACGGCTTTGGCGTAGAACACCGTCTGCGTATCCGCGAATCCTTCGGCGACTGCCAGGTCATCGGCGCCGCGCCGATTGAGCAGCCTGAAGCGCTCGCCAAGCAGCTCGCCGCCCGGCCTGAGGTCGCCTCCGCCGCCCTTTATGCCGAAGGCCCTGCGCTCGCCCGCAACGGCGATTTCTCGGGTATCGCTCAGGTGCGCGGCATCGATCCGACCGACCCCAATCAGCCGGCCCGCAAATATATCCATGGCGGGAGCTTCACTGACCTCGACGACGGGCGTATCATTCTCGGCGTGGGTCTCGCCCGCGCCCTGCGCGTACGTGTGGGTGACCGCATCGAGATCTGGTCGCCCGCGATGGCCGAGCGCGCCGAGAAGGGCAAGGCCCCGCTACCCGCGGAATTCGAAGTCTGCGCGGTGATCCTCACCGGCTTCACCGATGTCGACAACGCCGCCGCGCTCATCCCACTGCGCCGCTTCCGCGAGATCTGGAACCTTGGCCCGCGCGCCCATGGCCTCACGTTACGACTGAAAGAGCCGGCGCTTGCCGCCGAGACGGCTGGTCGTCTGGCCGTCGGCCACCCCGAGCTCCGCTTCCGCCCTTGGCAGGAAATTAAGAAGGACTTCCTCGAGGCCATCCGCTTCGAGAAGACGATGCTCTTCTTCCTGATGTTCATCATCACCTTGGTCGCGTCGTTCTCAATCGGCAGCACGCTTTTCTCCGCGGTCATCCGTCGCTCGCGCGAAATCGGCGTGCTCGCTTCGCTCGGCGCCGCCCGCTGGCAGGTAGTGGTGCTCTTCGGTCTGCAGGGGCTGCTGATCGGCGCGCTGGGCACGTTCCTTGGCTTCGTGCTGACTTGGACGATTATGTCCTGCCGTGATGGCATCCTGAACACGATCAATAGCCTTTTCGGCGGCGGCGATATGGTGGCCAATATTTACCAGTTCTCGAAGGTGCCCCTACATTACGACATCTCGGACTTCGTCATTGTAGCGGCGTTCACCCTGCTGACCACGGCGATCGCTGGCCTCGTGCCCGCGCTCTGGGCTGCCGGTCGCAAACCCTCGGAGGCCATGCGTGATGCCTGACGTCGTCCTTCAAGCTCGCGGCCTCGCCAAGGCCTTCGCCTCGCCCGCCGGCCTTCTGCCGGTGTTGACGGATGTCTCACTCGAGGTCTTCGCCGGCGAGTCCGTCTCGATTCGCGGTTCCTCCGGTTCGGGCAAGACCACGCTGCTCCAGCAACTGGGCGGCCTCGATCAACCTGATTCAGGCCAAGTCCGTATCCTCGCACCGGGCACCGGCCTCGTCGCTCCGCATACTTCCCTTGGCCGCGGTGTGGGTTTCGTCTTCCAGAATTACCAGCTGATGCCCGAGCTCACCGCGCTCGAGAACGTCTCCCTCGCTGCGCGCATCGCCGGCGCGTCGACAGCCGCCGCGACCGAAGCCGCTCGTGCCTTGCTGACGCAGGTGGGTCTCGGCGCCCGTCTCGAGCACCTGCCGGCCAAGCTTTCCGGCGGCGAATGCCAGCGCGTCGCCATCGCCCGCGCCTTGGTCAATCGTCCTTCAGTGATTCTGGCCGACGAGCCGACTGGCAATCTGGACGAACGGACCGGGGCCGAGATTATGGATCTCCTCCTGGGCGTCGTCGCTGACCGCGGAGCAGCCTTGATCTTGGTCACGCACAGTCGCCAGTTCGCCGAAAGGGCCACCCGTCGCTTCGTGCTCTCCGGCGGCGTACTCACGCCTGCCTGATTTGACAATGGGGCGGGTTGGGGTTGTGTGGTCGTCACATGAACGCCGCCCTGACGCCTGCCCAACTCCTTGCTTCCCTTGAATGGCGCTACGCCACCAAGGCTTTCGATACCCGTAAGCTTCCGGACGCTACCTGGGCCGCTCTCGAGGAGTCCCTCCGCCTGACGCCTTCCTCTTACGGCCTGCAGCCTTGGAAGTTCTTCATCGTTTCGGATCCCGCCGTCCGCGCCAAGCTTCGCCCGGTCTCCTGGAACCAGACGCAGGTCACCGACGCCTCGCATCTCGTCGTCTTCGCCCGCCGCACGGAAATCACCGAGAAGGACGTGAACGATTTCTTCAACCAGATGGTCAGTGAGCGCGGCGCGGATGCGACGAAGCTCGAGCCGTATCGCCAGATGATGCTCGGTGGTGTGGTTAACGGTAAGGACGCCGCCGGCCAGAAGGAATGGGCGGCTCGTCAGCTCTACATCGCACTGGGTCAACTCATGGGCGCCGCCGCGGCTCTCGCCGTCGACACGTGCGCGCTCGAAGGTATCGACCCCGCCGCCTACACCGAAATCCTCGGACTGAAGGGCAGCGGTTATGAAGTTATCGTCGCTTGTGCCGTCGGTTATCGTTCTTCCGACGACAAGTATGCCGCGATGAAGAAGATTCGTTATCCGGCTAGCCGCGTCATCGGCCGCGTCTGATCAGCTGCGGGCGGACCAACTCACGAATTCCGCGTCGTCGGTCAGCACCTGCGGGTCTCCGTATTCCGTCGAAAGTAGGCTGCGATAGGCCTCGTCGGCGAAACGTCGGCAATGCAGGAGCACACGCGCCGTATGGCCGGGCGCACGGACCAGCCGTCCGAGCGCTTGGTTCACCTTGCGCATGCCCGGGCGCACATAAGCCAAGGAGAATGCGTCCTCGGCGCCTGCTTCGACGAACATTTTGCGGCGGGCTTCCTGGAGGGCGTTGACTTCAGGCAACGCCGGGCCGATCACGACCGCCGAACGGATGCGTCCGCCCAGCATGTCGACGCCTTCGCCGAGCGAACCGCCCAAGATCAGGCAGAGGATGGTGTAACGATTCAGCGAATCCTCGACGAAGCGGGCGGTGCCATCCGGGCCGAGTCCGCGGGGTTGCACCGCGACGTCGGCCTTCGGGTCGAGGTCACGGATTTCCTTCACCGCTGCCTCGGCATATTTGTACGAAGGGAAGAAGGCGGCTACCGCACCTTCCTGTGAAAGACGGAGCAGGGCTGCTCCGGTGCGCGCCATATGGCCTTCGCGCGTCTTGAGGCGCGTGTCCACGCGTCCATCGATCGCGACGGTGTAGGCGCCTTGGCGCCATGGTGCGAGGGCGTTGACCATCACGAGATTATCCGGGTCGAGGCCGCAGTCGGCCGCAAGCGAACCGCGCGGGCCCGGCGTCGCGGTCATCAGCAGCGTGTGACCGAAAGCGCGAAGGCGTTCACCGGTGGCCTTGGCGGCGGAAAGGCAGTCGAGGCTGAGCAAGCCCGGGCGGGGCGACCAGAGCAGCCAGCCTAGGTCGGCGGCTTCGAGGCGCTCGGACCAAGTGGCCGCGTTCCAGACGGCCTGCTTGGCGGCGTCCGGCAGGTCGTCGGTGCTGAAGGGGTGTTCGGCGGCGAGTACCGACATGCGTTCGGCGATAGCCATCGCTTCGATGCGGTCGTCCGGCGAAATGGCGTCGGCCTTGGGTAGGCGATGCAGGAAGTCCGCCCACAGCTGCGCGGTCTGGCACCAGGCTTCCGGCGCGCGGAAACGCGTGAGGGTGAAGGCGAAGTCGGCGGCCGCTTGTTCTTCGTCGCGCAGCGAGAGGCATTCCGCCGCACGGTCAGGCAGGTTATGTGCTTCGTCGACGATCAGCACCGTGTCGGCCATATCCCAACCGGGTACGGTCTCGAGGGCGGCGCGGTTGCGGGGTGAGAAGACGTAGTTGTAGTCGCAGATGACCACGTCGGCGTGGGCGAGCATCGCCTTAGTGATGTCCCACGGCGGCACGCCGGCGATACGGCCGATCTCGCGGATGCGGCGGAGGTCGGCGGCTTCTTCGAGGAGATGCTGCGGGTCGATCTTCGCGTTGGCCCAGTTACGACGGATTTGCTCAGGGTCGTCGGTGATGCCTTCGACCTCATGTTCGGAGCGCGGGCGCAGGAGTACCGCGCGGAGCTCGTTGCTGCGGGCGAGGCGACGGAGTTCAGAAAGGACCTGAATCTGGCCCGTGCCTTTACCGGTGAGGTAGAGCAGGCGTCCCGCCCGGCCCCCGCGGAGGAGGCCGAGTCCGTGGCGCAAGGCCGCGGAGGTCTTGCCGAAACCGGTCGGTGCGACGAGGAGCCGCGTGGGCGAATCGAGGCCAGCCTGGTCGAGGTCGGCGCAGCATTGCAGCCATTCCGGACGTGGTTCCTTGAACGGCAGGCGATCTGGGAGATTGAGCAGGCGCGCGTGGCTCGCGCGGCGGTTCTCGGCGTGCGCGGCGACCGTCTCCGCCTGTTCGAGCAGGTCGGCTTCGGCGGAGCGGGGCAGGGCGACCGGCTGGCGCGTGCCATCGGCCGGGTCGATGAAGATCAGTTCGCCTTTCACCTCGCGGGCGCCGGAAGCAAGGCGCGCTGCGTGGCAATAGGCGGCGAGCTGCAGGAAGTGATGGGCGAAGCGACCGATGAGGAACTCCGGTTTGCGCGGGAGCTTCAGGCTGATGGTCTTGATCTCGCGGATACGAATCTCGTCCGCCGTCTCGAGCCATTGGTCGGCGCGGCCGGCGATGGCGATGGTCCAACCGAGGGCGCCGACTTCGCAGGCGATGGAACGTTCGAACTGCCAGCCCTGACCTTCGGCTTCGGCGACCTTACGCATCGTCTCGTGCCATTGGCGGCCGGCCTCGGCTCGCCAGGGGGCGCCGCCGGCGCCTGCACCAGGACCCGGGCGGAACGTCGCGAATTCTTGTGCGCTCAGCTCGACGCGCTTCGCCTTGATGTCGATGCGCATCAGGGCAGGACGAAATGGGCTTCGCCAGCGGCCCAGCGTTCAAGGTCGACCGCAAGCTTCGCGACCGTCTCTTCGTCGGTCGTCTGCGCGTCGAGCGGCTGGCTGAGGATCGCCGCTGCACCGGCTTGGCGGGCGCCGAGGCGCGTGAACCATTGCTCATGCACGCCCCAGCCGCCGTCTTTCAGGATGAGCCAGAGGCTCTTGAAATAAGCGCAGTCGGCGCGCGGGCGCGCGGCCATGGCGTCGAAGGTTTCGAGCGCGATACGGTAGCAGACCTCGGCCGATTCGGGCGGCGGTGGGTTTTTGCGCAGCATCGACGCGAGGCGGCAGGCGCGTTCGAGTGTGCGATGGTCGCGCGCGAGGCCGGCGCGGCGGGTGAGCAGGCGATAGTCGCGGGCGAAGCGGATGCCGCCGTCCTTGGCGCGTTCGAGGCTTACTTCCCCTTCGTCGAAGAGGTCGGGTAACGTCGTTCCGTTGCCGCGGTGGGTGCGGATGAGGCAGCGCACGAGGCCTTCGGAGGGCTCGAGCAGCGTGAGCAAGGAATGCGATTCCCCGGAGGGATCGCGACCCAACACCAGGCAGCGGAGGCTCGACGCGGACATCCGGCCTACTCCTTGCTTTCCGGCTTAGGGACGACCGAACCGAAACTCATCAATAGCCCGAGGGCTTCGCCGACGGTCAGCTTCGTCTCGCGGACTTCCTCGGGGGAGAGGTGCAGGATGACGCCGGTGGTGGGCGCGGGTGCGGCCGGGATGAAGACGTTCACGACCTGCTTGCCAATGGCCTCGCTGAAGACCGTCGGCTGCTCGTGGGTGACGAAGGCGATGGACCACATGCCGGGGCGGGGGAACTCGACCATGACCACGCGGCGGAAGGTGTCCTTGTTGCGTCCGCTGAGGGCGTCGACCATCTGGCGGATCGTGCCGTAGAGGGAGCCGAGTCCGGGGATGCGTTCGAGGAGGGCGGCGAACCAGCTGTGGAGAATCTTGCCGAAGAGACGCTTCGAGAGGTAACCGACGACGACCAGAATGAAGAGCATCACGACCGCCGAAGAGACCACCACCAGCTGGCGGTAGAGTCCGACGGTGAAGTCGGGCGGCGTGGTCTTGGAATTATGCCAGAGCCAGGTGAGGCCGAACTCGAGGGCGGGTTGGATGAACTTACCCATCAGGTCCAACAGGACGGACACCACGTAGAGCGTCAGGCCGATCGGCATGAGCAGAAAGAGCCCGGTCAGGAAGTTGTGGCCTAGGCGGGACGCAAAGGTGTTGTTTTCGTTCGTTTCGCCCATGCCTCCAGCAAAGGAACTCCGGGGGTCGTGGCAAGGGTGGTCGCAGGTTTCCGGGATTGGAACAGGGGCGGCAGGCCTTTTAATGACGTTATGAAGATCTTCCTCTGGGTTACCCTCGCCCTCGCCGCAGCCTCGGCTAGACTTTCGGCCGTGTCCGAAGCCTATCCCCGCACGTCGCCCGGCGACCTTGAGCTCAAGACCTTACCCGCGGCCCGCTGGATGCGCACAGAGTCGTCGAACGATTATTTCGCCACGGACAACGGGCTTTTCATGAAGCTCTTCCGCTACATCGACTCGAACAAGATTCCGATGACCGCGCCGGTCGAAGCGGGCATCAAGCCGGGAACGATGGTCTTCTACATGGATGACGCCTCGGCCAAGCGTGCCGACCTCGCCGAGACGCCACAGGTGAAGCTATCCTCGGTGCCCGAACGCCGTGTGGCCGCCATCGGCATTCGCGGTTCGTACAGCCGTGAGAATTATGAGGAAGCCCTTGCCGAACTGCGGGCGTGGCTCACGAAGCGGACGGATGTGAAGCCGGCCGGCGAACCGTATGCGGTCTATTGGAATAGCCCGTTTGTACCGTTCTTTCTCAAGCAGTCGGAAGTGCACATCCCCGTCGCGCCGACGAAGTGATCAGGCCCAGGCGCGCTGGCGCCAAGCGAGGCCTTCGGCGACTTCGCGGGCGAGTTCCGGGCCACGGAAGATGAGGCCGGAGTAGACCTGCACGAGGCATGCGCCTTCGTCCATGAAGCGGCCGGCGTCTTTGGCGGACAGGATGCCGCCGCAACCGACGATCGGGATGCGTCCATCGGCTTCCTTGGCTAGGAAACGCACGACCTGCAGGGAACGTTCGAGCAGAGGGGCGCCGCTGAGGCCGCCGCGACCGGGCGAGCACGCTTCGGTGCCAGGCGGGCGGGTTGTCGTGGTGTTCGTGGCGATGATGCCGGCGAAGCCGCATTCGCCGACGACGCTAACGATGTCGGCCAGCTGGTTCGGATTGAGGTCCGGGGCGATCTTGAGGAGCAGGGGCACCGGGCCGCCGGCGACGGAGCGGTTCTCCCTTGCGAGCGTGGACAGCAGCGTCACGAGCGGAGCACGGTCCTGAAGGGCGCGCAGTCCGGTGGTGTTCGGGCTGCTGATGTTTACGACAACGTAGTCGGCGAGCGGCGCGAGGAGTTTGAAGCAGGTGAGGTAGTCTTCGTGCGCCTGTTCGTTAGCGGTCGCCTTGTTCTTGCCGATATTGATGCCGAGAGGGCAGACGCGCTGGCCGCGACCGGGGTGCTTGCTCAGGCGATCGTAGAGAGCTTGCGCGCCGTTGTTCGGAAAACCATACGCGTTCACCACGGCGTTGAGTTCAGGGTAGCGGAAGACGCGGGGCTTCTCGTTGCCCGGCTGCGCCTTCGGGGTGACCGTACCGACTTCGACGTGGCCGAAGCCGAGGGCCGCCGCGCCGCGCCAGCCGATACCGTCCTTATCGAAGCCGGCGGCGAGGCCGATGTGGTTCGGGAACTTGAGGCCGAAGGCTTCGATGGGGCGGCCGCCCTTGGGGGTCAGTGATCGCTCCATCAGGAAGCGGAGGGGGGCGCAGGCGCCCAGGAGGCCCATCCCGCGGAGCCCGACCTGATGGGCCGTCTCCGGGTCCAGCGAGTAGAGGGCCTTAGAAATCACCTTCTCATAC
Organism: Opitutia bacterium; assembly: GCA_947465345.1. The sequence goes on from CANHZL010000023.1 coordinate 9,396, forward strand.
AGGAAAGACATGCCCAGCAGTTAAGGGAGGAAAGGGCGGAAGGAAAGCGGAGAAGCCCGTCATTTAGACCCGCCGCCGACCCCTCTTGACTCCCGCCCAGACTTGGGCACACCACCCTCCCATGGCTGTGACTACCTCAAAGCTCCTTTGGTGCACCATCCGTTTCAAGGAGAAGGAAGGCAACTGGTGGGTGAAGGAGAACTCCGACCCCAAGCACTACGAGCCCGACGGCTTGGGTATCCTCGACCCTTTCCAGTTCCCTTGGATCCTCGACATGATGGATCCTCTCCGTGAGTACGGACTTTCCAACGAAGTGCTCGAAGCCGCCTTCGTCCCGTTCCAGGCGCAGGAAATTGACAAGGACAAGGACCAGACGGTCCGCCTCGTGCGCGTCGCCGAACACATCCTCGACTGCGAGGAACAACTCTTCGCCCTGCCGAATATCAAGGACGGCGACAAGGGTGCCTACGCCGATTTCCTCGAGCACATCATGCGCCTGCGCGTGAAGCTCATCAACGACACGATCAAGCTCGAGCAGAAGCTCACGGTCGAAGACGTGGATGAACAGCTGAGCGAACTGCGCAATCAGGCCATGATCGAAGGCCGCGATATCCATCCTTTCGAAGAGATCACCGACATCCTCGAGTTCGTCCCCCAGGGCCATGAAGTCCCCGGTGACGACGATGACGATGACAAGCCGGCCCGCTCTACGGGCGCGGCTGAAGATATTGCCGACCTGCCTGACGTCGAAGAAGTCGACAAGGACATGGAGAAGAATCTCCGCTGGGACGACGAAGACGAACCCGCCGAAGAAGGTGCCAGTGAAGAGGGCGGCGAATCTGAAGGTGGCGGCAAGGCTTCCGGTAAGTCCGGTCGCCGTCGCTAAGCCAGTTTACTTCGCGGCCTCGTCAGTCGTCGGCGTGCTCACCTGTGGCTCGAAGAGCCAGAGGCGACGCGCCGCCATATCGACCGCGATGGGGTGGGCGCGCAGGAAGTCATCGCCCAGGAGATTGTGCTCCAGGTCGCGGATGAACTCCACGCCGGTCAGGGGCGCCCCGCCGATGAGGAGCGACTTGATCTTGCAGACTTCGATGCGCGTGAGCGAGGAGCTGCGGACAGTCGCGACAGGCAGGTAGCCGCGGAACTCGGTCGGCCCGCGGAACTTCAGCGAGCTCATGTAGGATTTGGACGCTCCGGAATCCACGATCATCGGCACCTTCACGCCTTCGACCTCGATGTTCACGCCGCAATGGCCGCCGCGGCTGTAGCAGGGGACTTCATGGGCGCCGGAGGTGTCCGGGATTTTACCGAGGATCATGACCTTGTTACGGAGGTCCATGTAGAAGGGGCGGGCGAATAGCATGTCAGTGCCGATCAGGCCATCGATGTCCATGCCGTCGAGGGGCATCACCGTCATATGGAAATCCCGCCAGGTGACTTCTCCCGCCTGCATCTTTTCGACGAGGCCGTAGGTCGACTCGCTCCGGCCGGAATTACCCATGGTCGGAATCGAGAAAGCTTCGGTGATGCCGCAACGTTGCGCGGCGCGGGGCGTGATGACCGCGGAGCCTTGGCAACCGGTATCGACGCCCATCAGGACCGAGACGCCGTTGATTTGCACACGCAGGGTCGGGATGGATTTGATGCGCAGCCGGAAGGTCGCCATGCCGCTTTCTGGAAACTCATCCTTGGGCTTCTTGATGTCCTGCGCAGGCAGGGTTAGGGCGAGACAGAGTCCGAGGCCGGCGAGGAGGAGGCGCATGGTCGTCATCTGGGAGCGTCGGAGAGGCGCGGATTCAATCGCACCGGGGTGACTTCACCTTGGACGGTTTCCAGGGGAGGTCGACAAGGACCTGCGGATTTTTCGGTCAGGCCGAACGGCGCCGCCGCCAGACGTAGGCTAGGGCGAAGAGCACGCCGCCGAGGCCGACCGCCCAATCCCCGTGTCGGACCCAGAAAGTGTCGGGTTGGCGGGTTCGCGGGAGGCTGACAGGGGCGGCCAGGCGCGAGCCACGGAAATAGATACTGCCTTGTTCCATGACCGGGAAGGCCCGGCCGAGGGAATCGATCGTGCCGCTCCAGCCAGCGTTACCGCAACGCAGCACCGGCAGGCCGGTCGCGGCCGCCAGCAGGACCGAGTGGGCGACATGCTGATACGCCCCAGCTTCGCGGCCATACCAAGCGTCGTTGGTGACCACAATCAGGACATCTGCCCCGGCGAGGGCGTGTTCGCGGGCGAGCTCGGGGAAGACGTCTTCGTAGCAGATGAGTGCCCCGGCCATGAAGGTGTGGCCGCGGCGCGTGGTGAGAGGCAGCAGCGAGGGTCCAGTGCCGGCGATGCAATCGCTCGAGATCGGGACGACCTTGCGCAAAGGAAGGAAGTCGGCGAAGGGCACGTACTCGCCGAAGGGGACGAGATGACGCTTGGCGTAGACCGGTTTCTGGACGCCTTCGGCGGTGACCACCGCGACCGCGTTGCCGTAGCCGGCGCCGCGGCGATCCAGGGATCCGATCACGAGCGGCGTCTCGGTGGCTTTCGCCAGGCCGGTGAGGCGGGTGACGTAGGCGTCGCTCTCCAGCGATAAGGGAAGCGCCGCTTCGGGCCAGAGAACAAAATCGGCAGCCTTATTCGCCGCGACGGACGCGGTCATCGCTTCCGTCAGTACCAGGTGTTCCTGCAGGCGAAGTGGGTCCCATTTCGCATTCGGGTCGAAGTCGGTCTGCACCACGCCGGCGGTGAAGCTGATCTTATCCGCCGACAGCTTAGCAGCGTTGGCTGTGAGTAGGGCGAGGAAGCCGAGTGCGATAGGCAGTAGGCCAAGATAGAGTTCGGGCGTGATCCGGCGAAGCCAGCCCATCGTGCCCACGGGTTTCAGTTGGGCTTCTTCGCGAGTGAATTCGATCAGCCGGACAATCCAGCGCGCAAGCCCGAGGTTGAAGAGCACCAGTGCGATCGAGAGGCCGATTGGCCCGACCCAGGCGCAGAGGCTGAGCATGACCGGGTTACCGGTCTGTGAGGCTGCGAGCGGGAGCCAGCCGAAGCCGGAGAGGATGGTGCTGCGTGTCCACTCGAGCAGGCCCCAAGCACCGGCGAGGCCGGCGACCGCGAGCAGACGCCCCGGCAACCCGGCGCCGGCGCAGGCCGGGAAGATCCAGCGCAAAAGCAGGAGCCAGACGAAGGGATACAACGCGCAGTAGGCCGTGAGAATCACGAGGCCAATCCAGCCGAGCGGCGGGTAGACGTGGCGGAGCCAGATCAGCAAAGCGATCCAGAGCACCCAGCTCGTCACGAAGCTGGCTCGGCGCCAAGTGCGCCAGTCGGGCTGGAGTGACGTGGCGAGCGCGGCCGGCACCAAGGCGACGAACGCCAGGAAAGGGTAGCCGACGGGCGCGAACGAGAAGAAGGACAGCAGGGCGGTCAGCGCGGCGCCAATCCAAGCAAGCTTGGCGGCGGCGGGGCTGCTCGTCGCCGGTTCGGTCATTCCGAGAGCGTCTCGATGACTTCCCAGCCTTCGTCGCGGACAAGCGCCTCGGCCTTCTTCCACTTCAGGTCCTGAGTCTCAGGGCCCTTGCGGATGCGGACGACGGCGTTGCGGCCGATTTTCGGAGCCAACCGGCGGAAAGGTTCGGGCTTCGGCGCGTTGGCCGGGCTCGTCTGCGTTTCAACGTCGGTACCAGGTTCGGCGGGGCCGGTGGCCTTGGCCAGACCTTGGGCGCGACGCATCAGGCCTTCGAGGGCTTCCATCGAGGTCGCCGTACGGAAGAGGCCGGAGCACGTGTCGGTGCGCAGCTGCTGCATGAGGCGTTCGAAGGCCTTGAAGGCCTCGGCCTTGTACTCGTTGAGGGGATCCTTCTGCGCGTAGGAGCGTAGGCTGACGCCGCGACGGAGGTCTTCCATCTCGGTGAGGTGGTTCTGCCAGTTGCGGTCGATGGCGCGCAGGAGCACGTTGCGTTCGAGGTACTGCAGGATGTCAGGCGACTCGTGTTCTTCGCGGCCGATTTGCAGGGCGCGGACGCGATCCGTGGCGAGGAGCGTCACCTGGGCCTTGGTGCGGGCGAGGATATCCTCGAGGTCGATCCGCATGTGGAAGGCGGTGATGTACCAATAGATGAAGGCCTCGGCGGCGCGACGATCGGCTTCGCCTTCGGGGTCGGGGAATACGACGTCGAGGCGTTCTTCGATCTCTTCTTCGACGATATTCAGGATGGTCTGGCGGCTATCGATGGCCTTGAGGGCACGGTTACGCAGGCCGTAGACAATCTGGCGCTGCTGATTGAGTACGTCGTCGTACTGCAGCAGACGCTTGCGCATCGAGTAGTTCTGGCCTTCGACGCGCTTCTGGGCGGTGCCGATGGAGCGGTTGAGGAGCGGGTGCTCGAGGGGTTCGCCTTCCTTGAAGGACTTCTCGAGCAGCGAGGAGATGATGCCCGCGTTCGAGAACAGGCGCATCAGGTCGTCCTCGAGGGAGACCAGGAAGCGGGAACGACCAGGGTCGCCTTGGCGGGAACAGCGGCCGCGGAGCTGGCGGTCGACGCGGCGGACTTCATGGCGCTCGGTGGCGAGGACATAGAGGCCGCCCAATTCGCGGATGCCTTCGCCCAGTTTGATATCGGTACCGCGGCCTGCCATGTTGGTGGCGATCGTCACCGCGCCAGACTGGCCGGCCATCGAGATGATGTCGGCTTCGGCTTCGTGGTGCTTGGCGTTGAGGATCTTGTGCGGGACCTTGGCCATCGCGAGCATGCGGCCCAGGGTCTCGGAGGCTTCGACGGAGGCGGTGCCGACGAGGACGGGCTGGCCGCGCTTGTGGGCTTCGGCGATTTCCTTGATGGCGAACTGGTACTTCTCCTTACGGGTCTTGAAGACGATGTCGTTGTCGTCGGAGCGGATGCACGGACGGTGCGTCGGGATGGCGACGACCGTTAGGCGGTAGATATCGTGGAACTCGGAAGCTTCGGTCTCGGCAGTGCCGGTCATGCCCGCGAGCTTCTGGTACATGCGGAAATAGTTCTGGATCGTGATCGTCGCGTAGGTCTTGTTCTCCTTTTCGAGAGCGACGCCTTCCTTGGCTTCGACGGCCTGGTGAAGGCCATCGGACCAGCGGCGTCCTTCCATGATGCGTCCGGTATTTTCGTCGACGATTTTCACCTTACCCTCGTGGACGACGTATTGCTTATCCTTTTCGTAAAGCGTGTAGGCCTTGAGCAGCTGCCCGATGGCGTGGATGTCCTCGGAGACGAGGGCGTAGGCGCTCTCGGCTTCCGTGCGGAGTTCGGCGCGGCGTTCCGGGGTGAGGGACTCGTCGCGGTCGAGTTCAACGTAGCGGGTCGGCAGGTCAGGCAGCACGAACGCATCGGGTTCGCCGGGGCGGAGCGTGTCGCGTCCGAGCTGGGAAAGGTCGGACTCGTGGTTGCGTTCGCTGACGGCGAAGTAGAGGCGTTCCTTCAGGTGGAAGCGGCGGTCCTTCTCGATTTCGGAGGCGAGTACGCCTTCGTGTTTCTCGAGCAGCTTACGCCAGCGGCCGTTCTCCATGAGGCGGAGGAAGATGCGGTTGCGCGGCATGCCGTGGGCGGCGAGCCAGAGTTTATCAAGGCTGTCGGCGGAAGGCTCCTTATCTTCGCCGACCTTTTCGAGTTCCTCGCGGGCCTCGTTGATGAGGCGGGTGACGAGGCGGATCTGCAGTTCGACTAGGCCGGCAACCGGCTGGCGAAGGCGGGGGAAGGCCGGTTCGCGTTCTTCGGCGGCCGGTCCGGAAATGATCAACGGCGTGCGGGCTTCGTCGATCAGGATGGAATCGATTTCGTCGACGATGCAGAAGTAGTGTTCGCGCTGGACCTGCTCGTCGGGCGAGAGGGCCATGCCGTTGTCGCGTAGGTAGTCGAAGCCGAATTCAGAAGCGGTGCCGTAGGTGATGTCGCAGCCGTAGGCGGCCTTACGTTCGTCGCCGGGCATCTGGTTCTGGATGCAACCGACCGTCAGGCCGAGCCAGCGGAAGAGGTGACCCATCCATTCCGAGTCGCGACGGGCGAGGTAGTCATTGACCGTGACTAGCTGGCAGTTCTTGCCGGTCAGGGCGTTGAGGTAGAGGGGCAGGGTGGCGACGAGGGTCTTGCCTTCGCCGGTCGCCATTTCGGCGATTTTGTTCTGATGGAGGGCGATGCCACCGACGAGCTGGACGTCGAAATGCACCATCTCCCAGACCTGCTCGTGTTCGCACACGATGGCCTTGGTGCCGCAGAGGCGGCGGGCGGCGTTCTTGACCACCGCGAAGGCCTCGGGGAGGAGGGCGTCGAGGGATTCGCCCTTGGCGTGGCGATTCTTGAACTCCTCGGTCTTGGCGCGGAGCTGCTCGTCCGAGAGTTTCTGGTACTCGGTCTCGAGGATATTGATCCGCTTAACCAGGGGTGCGCACTTACGGAGGAACCTCCGGTGGTGGCTGCCCGCGAAGAGCTTGAGGATGCTGAGAAACATGGGTCCGGGAGCGAGAGGTAGCAAACCCCGACCCCACCCCCCGGGGCAAGCCTTGACTCGGGTTGTTCACATCGGGTTTTCCGCCTTGCGGCTGTGCTCCCGCCCTCAAGATGGGACATACCCATGGCTGAAAACGTCCTTATCCTCGGCACCGGCTGCGCCGGCCTGACCGCCGCGATCTACGCCGCCCGCGCCGGCCTCACTCCGTTGGTGCTCGAAGGCGGCCAGCCTGGCGGCCAGCTGACCACGACCTCCGAGGTCGAGAACTTCCCGGGCTTCGTCCACGGCGTCGACGGCAACGAGCTCATCACGAACATGAAGGGCCAAGCCGAGCGCTTCGGCGCGAAGTTCGCCTGGGACCGCATCGACTCCGTCGACTTCTCCGGCCCGATCAAGAAACTCAAGGGCAGCGAAGCCACTTACGAAGCCAAGGCTGTGATCATCGCCACCGGCGCCTCGCCCCGCCTCCTCGGCATCCCCGGCGAAAAGAAATATTACGGCGGCAACGGCGTGACCACCTGCGCGACCTGCGACGGCGCGTTCTATCGCAATGTCCCGGTCGCCGTCGTCGGTGGCGGTGACTCCGCCTGCGAAGAAGCCCTCTTCCTCACCCGCTTCGCCTCCAAGGTCTATCTCGTGCATCGTCGCGACAGCTTCCGCGCTTCCGAAATCATGGTGCAGCGCGTGAAGAACCACGAGAAGATCGAGCTCGTCCTCAATGTCTCTCCGACCGAGATCCTCGGCGACGAGAAGGTGCACACCCTGCGCGTCATCGAGAAGTCCGGCGCCGTCCGTGACCTCGGCGTAA
>CANHZL010000024.1 GCA_947465345.1 Opitutia bacterium
ACCCTCGAGGATTTCGAGCGCGTCGGCCGACGCGTGCCGGTGCTCGCCGACCTCAAGCCGAGCGGCAAGTACAACATGGCCCACTTCGTCCGTATCGGCGGCCTCCAGCCGCTGCTCAAGATGCTCCTCGATAAGGGCCTCCTGCACGGCCACTGCATGACCGTCACCGGCAAGACCGTCGCCGAGAACCTCGCCAACGTCGGCAGCTACGCCGCCGACCAAGACGTCGTCCGACCCTTCTCTAATCCGATCAAGGCTGACAGCCACCTGCGCATCCTGCGTGGCAACCTCGCCCCCGAAGGCTCCGTCGCCAAGATTTCCGGCAAGGAAGGTAATGCGTTTACCGGCAAGGCCATCGTCTACGAATCCGAAGAAGCCTCACTCCGCGGCATCCTCGACGGCGAGGTCAAGGATGGCCACGTCATCGTCATCCGCAACGAAGGCCCCAAGGGCGGCCCCGGTATGCGCGAGATGCTCGGACCCACCAGCGCCGTCATGGGCAAGGGCCTCGGTAAGACCGTCGCCCTCATCACCGACGGACGTTTCTCCGGCGGCTCCCACGGCTTCGTGGTCGGCCACATCACGCCCGAGGCCGCCGTCGGCGGCGTACTCGCGGTCGTGAAGAACGGCGACACCATCACCATCGATTCGCAGAAGAACGAGATCAACCTGGACGTCCCGGCCGCGGAGATCGCGGACCGCCTCAAGTCCTGGAAGGCTTCTCCCTGCAAGGAGAAGCGCGGCACCTTGGCCAAATACGCTAAGCTTGTATCCTCGGCTTCCGAAGGCGCCATCACCGACGGCGACTGAGGTCCTTAACTGAGCGGAATTGAAAGGGCGGACGCTACGGCGGACCGCCCTTTTTGTTGCCAAGTCGGCCCGCGGCGGGGAAAACTGACCTACCGTGGCCAACTCCTTCGACCTCTTCCGGAAGCAGCTCCAGAATTTCCCCGAACTCGGCATCGCGCTCGACTTCAGTCGCGCGCCCGCCCCCACGGGCTTCGCCGAGAAGATGGCGCCGGCCCTCGCCCAAGCCTTCGCCGACATGGCCGCACTCGAAAAAGGTGCCGTCGCCAATCCCGACGAGAAGCGCATGGTCGGGCACTACTGGCTCCGCGCACCCGAGCTCGCGCCCGATGCAAAGATTGCGGCGGAAGTGAAAGCGGCTATCGATGCCATCGCCGGCTTCGCAGCGCAAATCCACGCCGGTCAGATTAAAGGCTCTGCCGGTAAGTTCACCGACCTCCTCTGCATCGGCATCGGCGGCTCGGCTCTTGGTCCGCAGTTTGTCGCCGACGCGCTCGGCGGCAAAGCGGACAAGCTTCGCGTCCATTTCATCGACAACACTGACCCGGACGGCATCGACCGTGTCTTTGACACGCTTGGCCCACGCCTCGGTACGACGCTCGCGATCGTGACCTCGAAATCCGGCAGCACGCCGGAACCACGCAACGGCCAGCTCGAAGCCGCCCTCCGCTGGAAGCAGGCTGGACTTGCCTTCGCCGCCCACGCCGTCGCCGTCACCGGCGAAGGCAGTCAACTCGACAAGGTCGCCGTCACGGAGAAGTGGCTCGCCCGTTTCCCGATGTGGGATTGGGTCGGTGGCCGCACCAGCGAGATCGGACCAGTCGGCCTTCTGCCGGCCGCACTCCAAGGCATCGATATCCGCGGGCTCCTCGAAGGGGCACGGGCAATGGACGCGCTGACCCGCGTGCCCGACGCTGCGAAGAATCCGGCCGCGGCGCTCGCGCTGGCCTGGCATCACCTCACCGAAGGCCGTGGCAGTAAGGCGATGGTCGTACTACCCTACAAAGACCGTCTCCTCCTATTCTCGCGCTACCTGCAGCAGCTTGTCATGGAGTCACTCGGCAAGGAGCTAGACCTCCAGGGGCGGAAGGTCCTCCAAGGCCTGACCGTCTATGGTAACAAAGGCTCGACCGACCAACACGCCTACGTGCAGCAGCTGCGCGATGGTGTGAATAACTTTTTCGCCGTATTCATCGAGGTACTTAAAGATCGCGAAGGCTCGTCCTTGGATGTGGAGCCAGGAGTGACCTCGGGCGATTACCTCCAAGCCTTCCTCCTAGGCACCCGCGAGGCCCTCTCCGGTAGCGGCCGCGCCAATATCACGATTACCATCAACCAAGTGGACGCCCGTTCCGTGGGTATGCTGATCGCACTTTTCGAACGGGCTGTCGGCCTGTACGCCAACCTGCTCGGTATCAACGCCTACCATCAGCCCGGCGTCGAAGCCGGCAAGAAGGCCGCCTCGGAGACCCTCAAGGTACGCTCCACCGCCATCGCAGCCTTGTCCAAAGCAAAGGGCAAATGGCTCTCCGTCTCACAGGTTTGCGAGGAAATTGCACTTGAGGGGAAGGAGGAACTGGTGTTTAAAGTACTCCTGCACGTTTCGTCCAACCCCGGCACGATATCGCGTCAGGAATCCCCTGACCCCGGCACGACTCTTTTTAGCCATTCCTAACCCCACTTCCCCTACCCCATGAACAAGAAGCTTAACGCCTTCCTTCGCATCCTGACCATCGCCGTCGCTATCGCTGCGGTGGTGTTTGCTATCCTGCTGAAAGGAAAAATGGAGGCCGCCGTCACTGCGACTAACTTCGCCGTGATCGATAAGGAAATCAACGCCACGAAAGAGTATGACCTGCGCATGAAGGAGCTCCCGGTGAAGGTGACCGCCCTCCTCGACGCCAAGCGCAAGTCCGTCCTCGAACTCGAAGCCTCCAAGAAGGACCTGCAGGCCGATGTCGCCGACAAGAAGATGAAGATCGAAGGCCTCACCGCCGCGAACACCACGCTCGAAGGCGAACGCGCTGAACTTACCCGCAAGCGCGACGAACTCGCCGCCCAACTGACCGACGCCAACAGCAAGAAGGACGGCGCCGTCGCCGAACTCGCCACCGCCAAGGAAGAACTCGTCAAGGCCACCGAAAAGGTCGCCGCCATGTTCACCAAGGAACAGGTCGCCGAAAGCGAAACCAAGGCCACCAAAGCCGAGGAAAAGTCCGAGTTGATCCGCGCCAAGTATGCGGCTCTTTTCGGCAAAGTCTCGCTGGCCATGGATAACAATCCCGCCCCGTTTGGCTTCCCTCGCGACCCCCTCGGTGAAGCAGCCAAGCCTGGCGATGCTCCCGCCGCCAATGTCGTAGCCGCCGTCGAAGCCGCCACGGACACCATCCTCACCAACATCGTCGCGCTCGACGCGAAATCTGGTATCGTCGCCTTCTCCGTGGGCGAAGCCAATGGCATCAAGGAAAAGGCCATCTTCGACGTGAAAATCGCCGGCAAGAAGGTCGGCAAGGTCCAGATTTCTTCTGTGAAGGGTGCCCTTTCCTACGGACTGATCCAGCCTGACAAGGAACTGGATCTCGCCGCCATCTCCAAGGCTGGCGCGGTGTCTCTCTCGCCGTCCACCAAGCTCGCTATCAACTGATGTCCCGCCGTTCGCTCTTTGCTCTCACGCTGCTCGCCTGCCTCTTCGGCCTGGCTGGCTGCGAGACCGTGGAAAAGCCGGCTGACTCGATGTTGCCCCAGTCCCAGCCCGCTGGCTGGCAGGGCGGACTCCCGGGCGTCTCGACGCCGGGTTCCGGCTACCGCCGCTGATGTCGGCCCCTGACGCAGGTGCCTCTGGCCGTCCGCAAGGACTGGCCGGAAGGCTCTGGGTCGTGGCCACCCCGCTGGGCAACCTCGGCGACATCACTGCGCGCGCGCGCGAAGCTATCGCGGAGTGTGATCTGGTCGCCTGCGAAGACACGCGCGTCACCGGCGGCCTACTCCGCCACCTCGCGATCTCCAAGCCGATGCTCGCCTACCACGAGCACAACGAGAAGGACGCCGCCGTACTCATCGCCGACAAAGTGGCCGGCGGAGCCAAGATCGCCCTGATTACCGACGCCGGCACCCCCGGCATCAGCGATCCGGGCTTCCGCGTCACGCGCGAATGCCGGCGACGCGGGCTCATCGTCACGCCCTTACCGGGCCCCTGCGCCATCGTCGCCCTGCTCTCCGCCTCCGGGCTCCCGACTAATGCCTTCCGCTTCGTGGGTTTCCTTCCCCCGAAATCAGCCGCTCGGCGCCGTTTCCTAGAAGGCCTCAAAGAGGCCGATGAAACCCTCGTCTTGCACGAGTCCTGCCATCGCATCAGCGATTTTTTGGACGAGATGCTCGAGATCCTCGGCCCCGAAAGAGTCGTCTGCGTCGGTCGCGAGCTCACCAAGCTGCACGAGACGATTCGCACGGCGCCCTTGGCCGAACTGGTCCCAGCATTGAAGGCTGGCTCACTCAAGGGCGAGTTCACCGTGGCGATTGCGCCGGCCGGCTTCGTCCTCTGAGGCCTTTTATCGCGGGTTGACCAAACCGCCCCCTCGCCCGCATCCTAGCGGCCAATGGCGGGTTTCGACGACAGTCTGGTCCGCGAGTATTTCGAGATGAACGGTTTCTTCGTGCGACAATCGCGCAAGTACGCCGTCCAATCCCGCAGGAAACGCGCCGACGAAGAAGGCGACCTGCTGGTCATCAATCCATCGCCGCGCCGCGGCGGCGAGACCCCATTCCAACTCTTCAGTTCAGACCTCCCAGGACTGACCACCGCCGTCGTCGCAGTGAAAGCCTGGCACACGACCAAGGCCATCACGCCGACGATGATCAAGAAAGGCGACCTTCTGGAGTTCGTCCGCAAAGAAGCCGTCGAAGCCGCCAAGGAGGCCTTCGCCGAACTTCAGCCAGTCGAGGGGCAACCTCTTGCGAAGATCCTGGTGCTACCAGGCATCCCGACAACCGAACCACAGCGCTCCGAAAGCATCACTTTACTGCGCGAAAGCGGGGTCGACCATGTGCTCACCTTCCGGACGATTCTCGAGAACCTCGTCCAAGCGGTCGAATCGAACCAGAGCTACGCGAAATCCGACACGTTGCAGTTGCTCCGCCTGCTCCGCGTCTACGATATGGTGAAAGCCGCTCAGCTCGAGCTCTTCGGCGGCGCCAACTCTCCGAAGTGATTCATCCTTCCGCCCAAGTCCATCCTTCCGCCCGACTCGCCCCCGACGTCGAGGTAGGACCTTTCGCGATCATCGAAGCCGGCGCGATGCTCGGGCCAGGCTGCCGCGTCGCGGCCCATGCCATCGTCAAGGCCCGCGCCCAACTCGGAGTTGGTGTCCAAGTCGACCACTTCGCAGTCGTCGGCGGCAATCCGCAGGACCTTTCCTTCGACGTAAACACTGCTTCCGGAACGCTCATCGGCGACCGAACGGTCATCCGTGAGCACGTGACGATTCATCGAGCAACCAAAGCCGGAGAAAACACCCTCATCGGCGCCGAGTGTCTCCTGATGGCGGGAAGCCACATCGCCCATGACTGCGTAGTCGGAGCGAACGTCATCCTCGCCAATGGCTGCATGCTCGGAGGACACGTCCATGTCGGCGATAAGGCCTTCGTCAGCGGCGGAGTAGCCGTGCACCAATTCTGCCGGATCGGCGGCGGCGCCCTCGTCTCCGGCAACGCCGTCATTACCGAGGATGTCCCCCCGAATGCACTGGCCCACGGACGCAACCTGATCGCTGGCCTAAACCTGATCGGCCTTCGCCGCCGTGCCGTACCGGCGCCCGCCGTCGCCGAGATCAAGCGCGCCTACCACGCGGTCTACGCGACGCAGGGCGCCTGTGCGACGCTGGCCCAGAAGGCCCTCGATGACGGTGACTATCAGACCGAAGAGGCACGCGACTTCCTCGGCTTCTTCCTCGGCGGCAAACGCGGCCGCTTCGTCTCTCCCGAATGAGCCGCCTGCCCATCGCCGTCACCTGTGGGGATCCGGCCGGCGTCGGCCCCGAACTCCTTGCCAGTTGGCTAAAGGACAATCCGACGCAAGTTGCCTCGGTCGTGCCCATCGGCCCGGCTGATTGGATTGAGAAGCTCGGTCAGGGTATCGCCGTCGGTCCGAAAGATTTCGTCACTCATCCGGGTAAGCCCGATGAAGCCGGCCAGCGGATTGCGATCGAAGCAATGGAGATAGCCGCACGAGGCACCACTGGCGGGCGTTTCTCTGCGGTCGTAACCGGGCCGGTGAACAAGAAAGGCCTCGCCAGCGTCGGCTACGTCTTCCCCGGTCAGACAGAATTCTTTGCCTCGCGTTGGAGCGGTGAGCCCGTGATGGCCTTCGCCGGCGGCAAGATGACCGTCGGACTCGTCACCTGGCATATCCCTCTCGCCGAGGTGCCCCGCGCCATGGGCGCAGCGGATATTCGTCGCACCGTCCTCGCGCTCATCTCGCTGCGCAAGAAGCTCGGCGACCTCCGACCACGCATCGCGGTGTGCGGTCTTAACCCACATGCCGGCGAAGCCGGCTTGCTAGGCAAAGAGGATGATGCGGTCATCAGGCCCGCCGTCGAAGCCCTGCGCGCCGAAGGCCATGACGTCAGCGGTCCGCTGCCAGGCGATACCGTCTTTCATCGCCATCTGCAGGGTGACTTCGACGCCGTCGCGGCGATCTATCACGACCAAGGCCTCGCGCCGCTGAAGGCCGTCGACTTCTCGACCTCGGCCAACCTGAGCCTCGGACTCAAGCACGTGCGCACGAGCCCGGACCATGGCACGGCCTACGAGATCGCCGGCCAGGGCAAGGCAGACCGCGGCAGTTTTGATTCGGCGATACGACTCGCGCACCTGCTTTCAGCCTGATGCGTGCACTGTTCCTCTGGCTCGCAACCTGCCTGACGCTGAACGCCGGCGAACATCGAATCGCCAGTTACAGTCCGGGTGCGACCCAGACCCTGCTCGATCTCGGCTGCGCCGAGGAGATCGTCATGGCCACGCGCTGGTGTCCGCTGCCTAAGAATCACCCCGCCGCACGCGACGCCGACATCTTCCTGCCTGACCTCGAACGGCTGCTCCGAACCAAGCCCGATCTAGTGATCATCCCACGGATGGCCAATCCTCTCTGGGCGGAGAAGTGCGCGAAAGCCGGCCTCCAAACCCTCGTGCTAAATCCGGAATCGGGCACCGCCGTCGGCAAAGACATCCTTCTTCTTGGGGCTGCCACCGGCCGTATCGACCAAGCAAAGCGACTCGCCGGCGAACTATCGATGCGTCCGGCCAAAACAGTCCGCACCATCATCGTCATCTGGGATGGCGTCATTGCCGGGCCAGACAGCTATCTTGCCGACCCCTTGGCGGCCGCAGGATTTAAATCCGCGCTGACACGAGGCTCGTGGATCAAGTTCGACTGGGAAATCATCGCCACGACGAAGCCCGATGCCGTGCTCTGGATTCAGGACTCCCGGACGGATGGCACCGTTACGCCAGGGCCAGAGAAAGCCGCCGAAATGGGACGGATTCCAGGAGTCAGAGACCTAGTTTGCCTTAAAAATAAACGTATCTATCAGACAAATAGCGGTAGTAACTGGTTGCCTGGCAGTGGTTTAACAAAAATACAGGGCGACCTTACTCATATTCGGACTGAGCTAGAGTAGTGGGGTAACTCACTCCCCGAAATGGCCTTCGACCGGTTGACTTGGCCCAGATAACGGAGACCATATTGGCCTACCATGAACTCCAAGTTCCTCAAGCTCCTCACTCTCACCGTCGGCATCCTCGCCCTCTCCGCCGCTTTCGTCAGCGCCGAAGAGAAGAAGGGTGACGGCAAGTGCCCCAACTGCCCTTGCGAAAAGGAAAAGCCTAAGGCTATCGTCTCCGAAGAAAAGAAGAAGGACGACGGCAAGTGCCCCTGCGAGAAGGAAAAGCCTAAGGCCATCGTCGCTGGTGACGAAGAGAAGAAGGACGGCAAGTGCCCCTGCGAAAAAGAAAAGCCTAAGGCCTAATCTCCTCGCTTCAGGCGATCAAAGGACGAACCACCCGGTTCGTCCTTTTTGTTGTTCTAGAAAGCCAGCTTCAGTTCGGCGCGGACGAAAGCAGGGAAATCATCGTGCACTGCGAACCCCCTATTGGCGGCCTCTAAAAGCTCTTCCGGCTTCGCCGCACCACTGCGCATCGCGCAGGAGCGGATGCCCGCATTGAGTCCCGCCTCCCAATCCGAGACACGATCGCCCGTCATCCAGCAGCGGGTCGGATCGAGGTCATGCTCGGCGATTTTCTCTAGAATGAAGCGTGGACTCGGCTTGCGATACAACGACGGCTGATCCGGCCGTTCTGGAGCCGCCTTAATTTCCAAGATGCCTGGTGCCGGCAACGCCAGCAGTTCGAGCATCCTTCGGTTACAGGCTTCGTACTGAGCCCAGGTGAAGATTCCGCGATTGATGCCGCTCTGGTTCGTCAGCACGAACAGCCGATAGCCGTCCCGCAAGCAGGCCTCCAAGGCGGGCTTGACCCCAGGAATCAGCTCAATCTGGTCCTCCCGGCAGGTATGGTGATGGTCGCGGATCAGATTTCCGTCGCGATCAAGGAAAAGGGCGGGGTGGCCGGGCATTGGGCCAGACAAACAAACCCACCAACATTCGCAAGGGAATGGAAAGGGGGCTTGACCGAGGGGGCTGGAGGGGTAGAACCGACCCTCATCCAAGCGTAGAACCATGGCCAATCCGAAACGTAAACAGTCCAAACGCCGCAGCCGACTCCGTCGTGGCGCCAACCAGTTCCGCGCCCTGAAACTCGTCAAAGACGCCGAATCAGGCGCTCTTCGCCGCTCCCACCGCGTCGACCCCACCACGGGCAAGTACCGCGGTCGTCAGGTGTTGGACACCGGAGCCTAAGCTCCACCCCGGGCTCAGCCCGACCTCATGAGCGAAGCCACTTCGAAGAAAGGCCACCGTATCGCCCTCGATTGCATGGGTGGCGACATGGGCCCTTCGGAAGCCGTCGCCGCGGCTGCTCTCGCCTTCAAGGAAGACTACATCGGGCCGGACGATCGGCTCGTGCTCGTCGGCCATGAAGACAATCTCCGCATGCTCGCCAGAGAGCATCGCGCCCTGAAGAACGAACGCGTCAGCTTCCGCAACGCCGCCAGCATCGTGTCGCCGGATGATGCCCCGATGGCTGTCCTGAAATCCAAGCGCGACTCCTCGATGGTAATCGCGCTCGAAATGCTGAAAGCCGGGGAAGTCGACGTTGTCGTCTCGACTGGCAACACCAAGGCCCTGGTGGCCGCCGGTACCATCAAGGTGAGGCCCATGGAAGGCGCCGAGCGCCCCGCCCTCGCGGCCATCATGCCCCGCCGTGAAGGCCACTTTGTCATGCTCGACGTGGGCGCCAACCCAGAGGCCACGCCCGCCCAAATGGTGCACAACGCCGTCCTTGGATCCATCTACGCCCAAAGCGCCCTCGGCATCGCGAGCCCGCGCGTCGGCCTCCTTTCCGTCGGCACCGAAGAAGGCAAAGGCGGCCCGCGCATCAATCGCACCCATAGCCTCCTGAAGGCCTTAGGTGACCGCATTAATTACGTCGGCCCCGTCGAAGGCTTCGACGTCTTCGGCGACGCTTGTGACGTCGTTGTGACGGACGGCTTCACCGGCAACGTGATTCTCAAGACCCTTGAAGGCCTGGTCTACATGGTCCGCGACATGGTCGGCAGCAAAGTGAAGAGCAATCCGGTCTATCTGGCTGGCGGCATCGCGATGTTTCCGCTGCTGCGCGACCTCAAAGGAAAGCTGAAGCCAGAACGTTACGGCGGAGCCCCGCTCCTTGGACTCACCGGGCTCGTCATGAAGGCCCACGGCTCGAGCAATCGCCAAGGTATCGCCAGCGCCATCCGACTGGGACTAGAAGCCCTTGGACACGGCGCCGGGCAGCGCATGCTCACCTCGTTGGCCGAGGCGAATACCGTGATTTCCTCCACCCCGGAGGAAGCTTGAGGTTTTAGTGTTCCCTTCCCCGCCCAAGGGGTCTTTTCTCACGCATCGATGAGCAGCGCTGAGCTATCAGTCTTCATTCGGGCCATCGGGGTCCACACCCCGGAACGCAAGCTCACCAATGCCGAACTGTCCAAGATGGTGGATACCTCCGACGAGTGGATCAAGACCCGCTCGGGCATCGCAGAACGGCGTATCGCCGGACCAGGCGAGAACCCCTCGGACATGGGCGCTAAGGCGGCCGCCCAAGCGCTGGAGCGCTCCGGCCTCACTCCGTCGGACGTCGACCTGCTGATCGTCGCGACGATGACGCCGGACGTCCCTTTCCCTTCCACCGCTTGCCTCCTTCAGGCCAAGCTCGGCCTACGCCGTGACATCCCTTGCTTCGACGTCTCCGCAGCCTGCTCAGGATTCGTCTACGCCCTTCAGGTCGCCAAGGACATGATGCGCTCCGGGTCCTACCGCCGCGCCCTCGTCGTCGGCTCCGAAAAACTCTCCAGCGTGGTGGATTGGTCAGACCGCACGACCTGCGTCCTCTTCGGTGACGGCGCCGGTGCCGCCCTACTCGAAACCACCACCGAAAAAGGTGTTGGTCTGCTGGGCAACATTCTCGGGGCCGATGGTAATAACGCCGAGCTCCTCCATTGCGCCGGCGGCGGCTCCGCCGCCCCCGCGACCGCCGACTCGCTCCGCGACGGAAAACACTTCCTGCGGATGAACGGTAAGGAAGTCTTCCGCCATGCGGTCCGCGTCATGGCCGAATCCTGCGAACGGGTACTCGCTAAGTGCGACGTGAAGTCGGAACAGGTCGCGTGGTTCATCCCCCACCAAGCCAATAGCCGCATCCTAGAAGCCGTGGCCAGCCAGCTGAACGTTGGCATGGACCGCTTCCCTTCGAACCTGGATCGCTACGGTAACACCTCCGCAGCCTCCATCCCTCTCGCGCTTGAAGAAGCCTGGAAAGACGGCAAAATCAAGCACGGTGACCTCGTCCTAATCGTCGCCTTCGGCGCCGGCCTTACCTGGGGCGCAACCCTTCTCCGCTGGCATGAACCTACTCGCTAAATCCCTTCTCGCCGCAGCGCTCCTGCTCGGCCCTCTCGCCCGTGCCGAATACCTTCGTTTCGAAGGGTCCTGGCGCGTAAAGGCCGGTACGGCCCATGACGTCACCCCGCCCGAACGCCTCCCCGTCGTGCTGCTCGCGATGAATCACGCCTCGCAGGAAGAGGCCAATGGCAACATCGGCTCCGCCATTAGCGAGTGGGCCACCATCGCCGAAGCCAACGCCAGCACTGAAGCCGAAGCCGTCTCCATCCTCGAACGTGCCCGCCTCCACACCGGGCGCCATGAATTCGAGAAGGCCACCGAACTCATCGACGAACTCTTCGCCCGCCATTCAAGCTTCGCTGGTTTCGCCGGCGCCGTGCAGCTGCAGTTCGAAATCGCCAACCGCCTCGCCGATGGAGAGCGCCGCCGACTGGGTGGCTGGTTCCCTTGGTTCCGCGACCCGGATAGTGCCGTCGCGCTGTGGCAGAAGGCCCTCCGCCTCGCCCCGAACGGACCCCTCGCCGACGAGTGCCTGATCCGCACCGCGCGACTCGGTAAGGAGCGCGGACTGACCGAAAAGACGACCGAAGCCTTGGAACGTCTTGTCAGCGACTACCCGACCTCCAAATTCGCGCCGGAAGCCCTCGAGATGCTCGCCACGCTCCGCGCTAAGGAGTCGCTTGGACCGGCCTGGGATCAGGCCTCGACGATCGAAGCCGCCGACCATTGGCGCACGCTGGCCGACCAGTTCCCCAATGACCCGCGCGCGAAGCAGGCGGTAGAACAGATCGCTGTCCTCCGCGACCGCGCCGCCCGCGCCCGTCTGGGTCTCGCCAAGTTCTACTTCTTCGACCGCAACAACCCGGAAGGCGCCAAACTGATGGCTAACGCCTGCCGTAATATCGCCCCTGAATCCGCGGCCGCCAAGGAAGCAGAAGCACTCCTCGCCCGCATCCTGAAAGACCCTAATCCGCCTAAGACTATCGCGGACCGCCTACTCGGGACCTACCCCCGCCCGCGGACGATCGGCGAGACCAAGCCGCAGGTTGTTGGCGAAGACCTCGATGCGCTCGGCTTCAAGAAGGAAGCCCCGAAGTCCGCGACCGACACCGAACGCCGATGAAGCGACTGCTCATCCTCTCCGTCGCCCTGCTAAGCGGCTGCGCCGCTTATCACCTCGGTGGACCGAAGGCTGCCTTCCATCATATCGAGGTCGCTCCGATTCGTAACTCCACCTCGCGGACCGGCACGCACGCCGTGCTCCACGGAAAGATTGTCGAAGCCTTGGCCGCGGACCCCCGCATTAAGATCGGCCCCGGCGACGCGGTGCTCGAAGCCGAAGTTACCCACTACCAGCGCGACGGCTTCACCACTAAGACCGGCGATGCCTATGCCTTTTCGAGCTATCGCGTGACCTTCGAAGTGCGTTGCACCCTGACGGTAAATGGCGGCAAGCGTAACCTCTTTAAGGACCGCGTCTTCAAGTCGACCGCCACCCTGCAGGTCTCAGGCGATCCCGCAGCAGAGGAGCTCAGCCTCGGAGCGCCTTTGTTCGGCGACATCGCCGCCCAGATCCGCGAAGCGGCCACCACCGCCTGGTAAGCATGAACACCGCTGTCGTCGCCCCTTCCCTGCTCGCTGCTGACCACGGAGCGTTTGCCCAGGGCGTCCGCGCGGTGGAAGCAGCTGGCCTGACCTGGCTGCATGTCGACATCATGGACGGGCATTTCGTGCCCAACATTAGCTTCGGCCCGCAGGTCGTCGCTGACCTACGTCCGCTGACCAAGCTGCATTTTGACGTGCACCTGATGCTCAGCCACCCGGACCGCTTCGTCGCGGCCTTCGCCAAGGCAGGCGCCGAGCGAATCACCGTACACGTCGAGGCCGATCACGATGTCTCCAAGACCATCGCTATGATCAAGGCCGCCGGACTTTCCGCGGGTATCGCGATGAATCCAGACGCTGACCCGCGCCGCGTGTTACCTTTTCTCGACGACGTCGATCTCGTACTCTGCATGACGGTGTTTCCGGGCTTCGGCGGGCAGTCGTTCATCCCTTCCGTCCTCGAGAGCATCCGTTTCATCGCCGCCGAACGCGCGAAGCGCGGTGCGAACTTCCGCCTCGAGGTCGACGGCGGCATCAACGTCGAGACCGGTCTGCGCTGCCGCGAGGCGGGCGCGGATACGTTCGTCGCGGGCACGGCCTTCTTCAAGGCGCCAGACCGCAAAGCCTTCGCGGCCGCGCTGACGGCCTAAGCGACCGCGGGCGGCGGCGAAGCGCCGTTGGCCTCGGCCTTCTCGGTCTGCAGTCGTAATTGCCCGCAGGCGGCATCGATATCGTGACCCTTCTCGCGACGCAGCGTCGCGGTCACGCCGAGGCCGCGGAGTTCCTTCACGAAACGATCCTGACGCGTCAGAGAAGGGCGCACCCAGGGCAGGCCTTCGACCTTGTTATAGGGGATGAGATTGACGTGTGCGTGCAGCTCA
Organism: Opitutia bacterium; assembly: GCA_947465345.1. Next base: position 13,346 of record CANHZL010000024.1, read on the forward strand.
CGGGCGATCACCGCGAGCCTCTTGGCTTGGTCGAGCGAGTCGTTGATGTCCTCGATGAGGATAAACTCCAAAGTCAGCATGCGGCCGTGCTTACGGGCGAAAGCCTTCGCCGCTGGGATGAGTTCCTCCAACGGGAATTTCTTGTTCACCGGCATGATCTGGTTGCGGACCTCGTTGGTCGCGCCGTGCAAGCTGATGGCGAGACGGAAGCCGAGCGGCTCCTCGGCGAGCTTGAGAATCTTCGGCACGACGCCCGAAGTGGAGATCGTCACGCGACGAGCGCCGAAGCCAAAGCCCCAGGGTGCGTTAACGATGCGCAGGGCGGACATCAGATTCTCGTAATTGGCCAGCGGTTCGCCCATACCCATGACCACGATGTTATCGAAGGAAGCGAGGCCCTCGGCGGCGCGGGCCGGGTCGGCCTTGTCCTCGATGCGGCAGACCTGGACGAGCTGGGAGACGATTTCGCCGACCGAAAGGTCGCGTTTCCACCCTTCGAGGCCGGAGGCGCAGAACTTGCACCCATAGGCGCAGCCCACCTGGGTCGAGATGCAGATGGTCCGCCGTGACTTCTCCTGGCCGACCCCCTCCATTGGGGCCCGGATGATGACGGTCTCAATCAGGGAGCCGTCCCGGAGGCGCTGGAGGATCTTCTGGGTGACGTCGGAAGAGGCCTTGCGCTGGACCAGGCTGGTCGCCTCGGAGTCGTAATTAGCCGCCAACCAGGCCCGCAGGTTGGCCGGAAGGTTGGTCATCGCCTCCGGGGTTTCAGCCCGGCGAGGATAGAGCCATTCGAAAATCTGACCCGCCCGGTAGCGAGGGTGGCCATCCGCAACCAGCCGCTCTCCAAGAGTCTCGGGGGTTTCGCCGTGGATTGAGGGTTTTTCGGGCTTAAAGGCCATAGGTGACGCAGGTCGGGAGAGCTGTCGGGGCATAGACCCCAAAGCCCCCCGCCTTCCTGCTTGCAAGTGAGAATTGTTATCCCCAAAACCCATTTTTGCAATGAGCAACAAGGCCCACAACCCACAAGGTGGTAAAATCAACTCCCTGCAGGCCGCCATCGACTTGGTCGCCACGGGTCAGCCGGCCTTCTGCCTTCACCAAGCCTGGGGTATCGGCGTCATCCGAACCTATGACGAGGCCACCAAGCGCCTGACCGTCGACTTCCCGGAACAGAACAAGAAAGCCCATACCATGGATGCGGCTTTCTTCCTCGGTAAAATCGAGGTCATCAACCCTAACGGCGTGGTAGCCAAGGCTTACGCCGACGCCACCAAGGCTGAGATCGCCAACCTGGTCGCCAACGATCCCGCCGGCGTCGTGAAGGCCCTCCTCGCGGAATACCCGACCGGTGAGTGCACTTCCTACGCCCTCGAAGCCAACCTGGACCGCATCTACTTTGCCTCGCTGCCCGCCGGCAAGGACCGTGCCACCTCTTTCAAGTCTTGGTGGACCAAGGCCCGTGCCGCCCTCCGCAAGGACCGCGCCATCCTCGTCCCTGAACGTAAGGGCGGCCTCTACGCCCTCCTCGAGGCCCCCAAGGACCTTGGTGAAGACCTTTTCGCCCAGTACGAAAGTGCCCCGAACTTCGAACGTAAGCTCATCCTTCTCGAAGAACTCGCCGACGCCACCGCCGCCGAGACGCGTTCCGCCGCCACCGCCGCCAACCTCGAGAAGGTCTCCGCCGACCTGGCCAAGGAAATCAAGAAGCTCGAGACCGCCCGCAAGCGCGACAATCTTCCGGCCATCCTCGGCGGTATTTGGAACCGCGATAAGTTCTTCCGCTCCGCCGTCGAAAACGTCGAGACCGCTAGCCCCACCGCCTCCGAAATCATCGCCCTCTGCACCGAAAGCGATCTCGCCTTCGTTGCGCTGAACATCCCTCACACCACCGAGAAGATCCGCAGCCTGCTCGACCTCGTGCGCGCCCACCACGGCGACAACTGGGCCGAACGTGCGTTCGACCTGCTCCGCAACCGCGATATCGGCGGCACCAAGAGCGGCTCCGCCAAGCTCGTCTCCGAATCCATTGCTTACTTGTGCGACCAAGAACTGGCCGCCGCCGTCGCCAGCCGCTTCGCTCAGTGGCTCGAAACCCGCGAACTCCGCGCCCCGGTCATCATCTGGATCATCAAGAACCGCGACTCCAAGAAGTACGCCGACATCGTCTCCCAGCTCATCAACCCTTCGCTGCTTGGCGCCATCCTCTCGTCCATCGACACCGAGTCGCTGGAATCCAATTCCACGGCCCGCATCCCGCTGGCCAACGAACTGATCAAGGACAAGGAACTGATCGCTAGTATCTTGGCCCCCGCCGCCGGCAAGAAAGCCGACAGCGAGACCATCTTCGACCTCACCCGGACGATGATGAGCAGCCAGGGCTTCGATGAGATGACCAAGAAGGCTTTGCTCTCGCGCCTCGCCAAGATCGAGCCGCACGTCCAGCGCCTCGCCAAGTCCAAGCATTCCGGCTCCGAAGCCGAGGAAAAGGAACTCCTCGTCTCCAAGCACTCGAAGGAAGAAAAGGAGCGCGAGCTCGAGGACATCGTCAAGGTGCGCCTCCCCGCGGTCAAGGAAGCCATCCAGATCGCCAAGGAGCACGGCGACTTGAAGGAAAATTCCGAATACAAGATGGCCCGCCAGGACCATGATACCCTTGCCGCCCGTCGCGCCGAGCTCGACGCGCTGCTGAAGAAGGCCAAGGTCACCGACTTCAAGGAAGCCAACACGGACACCATCAGCGTCGGCTCCAGCGTGGTCCTCCGCCGCGGCTCCGACCAGACGGAGTTCGCCTACGACCTGCTCGGCGCCTGGGACGGCGAACCGGAGAAGAACATCCTCTCGTAC
>CANHZL010000025.1 GCA_947465345.1 Opitutia bacterium
ATTTGGCGGCACGCTTGGGTTCATGCTGCGTCAGCTGGCAGAAGTAGTCGTAGAAGCCGTCGGCGGACTTGCGGTCGAAGCCGGCCCAGAAGGCGGGCTCGCAGATCGCGGCGCAGCCCGCGAGGGCCATGGCCTGATAGGCGTCGGTGGTGCGGCTCACCATGTGGCCGTGCGGTTCGATGTAGCGCATGGTCGTGGCTTACTTGAGGCCGGGCCAGACGCCCGAGGCGGCCTTGGTGTCGGCCTTTTCGATCGGGGCGACGGAAGGGTCGCTCCAGAGGGTCAGGATGCGGGCGACGCGACCTTCGTCCTTTTCGAGGAGGAGCGGGAGGGCGGCGCGGAGGCCACGGACGCGGTGGTCGTCGCCGCCGGCGGCGCGGTCGAGGCGGTCGAGGAAGGCCGCCAGGTCGAGCAGCTTATACCGCGCGTCCATGAAATGCAGGTCGGCCACCTGCTCGCGGGTGCGAGCGGGGGCGCCAGGATGGGGTTGGGGGGTCGACATGGGGAAGGCACGCCTGCGCGTACTTGGATGAGACACCAAAGTGCGGCAGAGGTCCCCGCTGGTCAAGCCACCCCGCCCTGGAGGCGGGTACCGGCTTACTTCTTGGCCGGCTCTTCCTTGGGCTCCTTCTCGTACTCGGCCGCAGTCCACATGGTCTTACGGTCGGCGTACTTCTTCTTGATGGCCTTCACTTCATCCTCGGTGACGGAGGCGCCGGTGTTGCCCCAGCTATTGTTAACGTAGGTCACGACGTCGGCGATATCCTTGTCCGAAAGGCCGGCGACCGGGGGCATCATGCTATTATAGGTGACGCCCTTAACGGTGACGGGACCCATCATGCCGTTCACGATGTTGCGGACAGCAATCGAAGCGCTCTTGGCAATCCACTCGGAGCCGGCAAGGGGCGGGAAGACCGGCGGCAGGCCCATACCGGTCGGCTGGTGGCAGGCGATGCAGGTGCGGGAGTAGACGGCCTTACCACGCTCCATGGAGGCGGCGTCAGGCGCGGCCACGGCAGCGGCGGCGAGGAAACAAAGAGCGAAGGACTTGAGGGAGGTCATGGGTGTTCGTTGGAAGGTAGAGGTGCGGGTAATAGGGAAGACCTCAAAATCAAAAAGCAGTTCCCTTCAGGAAGGGGGAGGTAATTAGCCCAGGGGAGCCTAGGTATTAGGCCCCCGTGCTAAGGTTTAATGCGACAAATAGCCGTCGCGCAGGTCGGCGAGCTCATAGGCCTTGCACCCTATTAAAATCGGGTGGAAACCTGCCAAAAGCCCCCTAGCCTACTTGGTATGAAAACGCCAGACGCCCACCCAGACTGGATGCGCCACGTGCGCCCAGAAAGCCTGCGGAGCGTCTTCGACCACCTCCCAGGGGTGATGTTCTTCGCCAAGGATCTGGCGGGGCGTTTCACGATGGCCAACCTGGCCTTCGCCCAACGCTGCGGCGTTCCCGATGAGGCCAGCCTGCTCGGCAAGACCGACGCCGACATCTTTCCGCCGGAACTGGCCGCGGCCTTTAAGAAGAAGGACCTCCAGATCTGCCAGACGGGCCAGCCCCTGCCCCGCATCATCGAGCTCTTCCCGAACGCCGACGGCGAACACGTCTGGTACGAGACCACCAAGGTCCCGCTCTTTGACGAGGCCGGCCGCGCCTGCGGGGTGTGCGGCACGGTGCGCAGTTATGAAGGCACGAAGGCCCTCCTCGAACCCTTCCTCCAGGTCGAAGCCGCCGCGGAGTTCATTAGGGACAACCTCACCACCTCTCTTAATATAGCCAAGCTGGCCAAGCTTACGGGGATGTCGGTCCGCCAGTTTGAACGTAAATTCCATAAGGCCTACCAGGTCAGCCCCCGTGGCTACCTAGTCCGCATGCGCGTGGCCGCGGCCACGGACCTCCTTCGCACCACGGACCTCCGCCCCTCCGAAATCGCCCACCAGACGGGGTTCTACGACGCCAGCGATTTCTCCCGCCAGTTCCGCCGGGCGATGAAGGTCAGCCCGACCGAATTCCGTCGTCATTTGCAGGCCTGACCCCGGGGAGCCGGGAGGGGTCTGACCCCTACTTGCCTACTCGACAGAGGGGGGCTTATTGGTTTTATTCACACCCGTACCCCCCTTCCCTACAAACATACTATGAGCACCGAAACTACGGTTCCTAATGCGAAGCGCCTACTCTGGGCCGGCTTCATGGCTATCCTCGCGGCCGGCGTCGGCTTCGCCCTCCGTGGCGGCATCTTCGGCGCTTGGGCGTCCGAATACGGCTTCACCGGCTCCCAGCTCGGTGCCATCGGCGGCGCCGGCTTCTCGGGCTTCTGCTTCGGTATCATCATCGGCGGCGTGATCGTCGACAAGATCGGCTACGGCAAGCTCGTCGCGGTCGCCCTCGTCGGACACATCCTCTCAGCGTTCGTGACTTTCGGTGCCTCCACCCCGCAGAACGCCTATGACTTCCTCTATTGGGGTATGTTCATCTTCGCCTTTGCGAACGGCACCCTCGAAGCCGTGGCCAACCCGCTCGTCGCCACGATCTTCCCCAAGCAGCGCACGCACTACCTCAACATCCTGCACGCCTCCTGGCCCCTCGGCATGGTTGTCGGCGCCGCCGCCTCCTACCTCCTTGGTTCCGTCCTCCACCTCGGCTGGAAGGGTCAGCTCGCCTTCTACCTCGTCCCGACCATCGCCTACGCGGTGATGTTCATGGGCCAGTCCTTCCCGAAGTCGGAAGCTGCCGAAAAGGGCGCCTCCTTCTCCGAGATGTTCAAGGACGTCGGCATCCTGGGCTCGCTCGTTGCCTGCTACCTGCTCTCGATCTTCCTCGGTAACGTCCTCGGCCCAGTGCTCCACATCAATAACCTTGGCCTCTATCTCGCCGGCATCCTCCTGATTGCCGTCGGCGTCATCACGCGCTTCTCGCTGGGTTCCCTTCTGCTCTTCGTGCTCTTCATCACCCACGCCATCGTCGGCGCGGTCGAACTCGGCACGGACTCCTGGATCGAAGCCATCACCGGCAATCTCTTCACCGCCGAGCAGGGCAAGATGCTCTTCATCTGGACCTCAGCCATCATGTTCGGCCTGCGCTTCTGCGCCCACTTCATCGAATCCAAGCTCGGTTTCTCCCCGATTGGCATCCTGGTGACCTCGGCCCTCCTCGCCTTCGCCGGCCTGCAGCTCGCCTCGGGCATGAACAGCTTCGGCGTGGCCCTCGTCGCCCTCGGCATCTACGCCCTCGGCAAGACGTTCTTCTGGCCCACGATGCTCGCCGTCGTCGGCGACCGCTTCCCGCGCTCCGGCGCCGTCGCGATGTCCATCATGGGTGGTATCGGCATGCTCTCCGCTGGCCTGATCGGCGGCCCCGGCCTCGGTTACGCCAAGGACCGCTTCACCGCCGAAGCCCTGCAGAAAGACGCCCCAGCCGCCTACGCTTCGGCCAAGGCTTCCTCGGAATCTAACTTCCTCTTTCTCGCTCCGGTGACCGCCGTCGCGGGCGACAAGCTCGAAGCCGCCAAGAAGGCCGGCGAAAAGGGTACGGCCGACCAGAAGGCCATCGTCGCCTCCAACCAGGCCGGTGACCGCGCCACGCTGAAGGCCGACTCCTTCCTGCCTCTGACCATGGCCGCGATTTACCTGCTACTGCTCTTCTACTTCAAGAGCATCGGCGGCTACCGCGCCCTGAAGATCGAAGAGCAGGTCTAAGTTCCTGCCCTCGCTATGAAGCTGAAGGCCGCCCACCCGGGCGGCCTTCTTGTTTGGTAGGTTTGCGAACGAACCCCGTCGGTTCCGTCCTAGCAAATCGGCTTCCGTCCGCGGACGAGTTTGGACTGAATGAAGCCACACCCCATGAGCACCCCGAAGATTCGCATCGCGCTGGCCGGCCTCGGCTTCGGCGCCGAATTCATCCCAATCTACCAGGCCCACCCGAACGCGGAGATCGTCGCGATCTGCCAGCGTAACCCGGAGAAGCTCAAGGCGATCGGCGACCGCTATAAGATCGCGAAGCGTTACACGGATTTCGACGCACTCCTCAAGGACCCGGAGGTCGACGCGATTCATATCAACACGCCGATCCCCGACCACGGGCGCCAGTCCATCGCCGCCCTCAAGGCCGGCAAGCACGTGGCCTGCACAGTCCCGATGGCGACCTCGATCGCCGAATGCGAAGAGATCGTGAAGCTGGTGAAGGCGACAGGCCTGAGCTACATGATGATGGAGACGGTGGTCTACGCCCGCGAGTTCCTCTACGTGAAGGAGCTCTACGACAACGGCGAGCTCGGCCGCCTGCAGTTCCTCCAGGCTTCGCACCAACAGGACATGGAAGGTTGGCCCGGCTACTGGCCCGGCCTCCCGCCGATGTATTACGCCACGCACTGCGTGGGCCCGATGCTCGCCCTCACCCGCGCCGACGCGGAATACGTCTCGTGCTTCGGCTCCGGCCGCATCGCCGAGGACATGGTCCCAATCTACAACTCGCCCTTCGCGGTCGAGACGGCCCACATCAAGTTCCATAAGTCCGACGTCTCCGCGCGCATCATCCGCTCGCTCTTCGACACGGCCCGCCAGTATCGCGAGTCGATCGATGTCTACGGCTCGAAGAAATCTTTCGAGTGGCCGCTCATCGAAGGCGAAGAGCCGGTCCTCCACACGGCGAAGAAGGCCGAGCCGGAGATCCCGCAGAAGGTCAAGGTGCCCGACTTCGCCCATCGCCTCCCGAAGGAGATCCAGCACTTCACGACCAAGGGCGTCTATGGCGAAGGCGAAGACCACCTGTCCTTCACGCAGGGAGGCGGCCACGGTGGTTCCCACCCGCACCTCGCCAACGAATTCATCCAGGCGCTGCTCGCCAAGCGCGAGCCGTTCCCGAACGCGCGCCAATCCGCCAACTGGACGTGCACCGGCATCCTCGCCCACGAATCCGCGATGGCCGGCGGCGAGCTCCGCAAACTCCCCGCGTTTACCTTGCCCGGCTGAGCGCTGCTCAGCGTGGGGATCCGCTGGCAGGGTGAACTGCTGCGAAGCAGTAGGGAGGGACAGCACAACGTGCTGTCCTTTTTTGCGCCCAGAAAAGATGCCTCACTCCAAAGGGAGACCGGAGACCGGAATGTTTGCTTCGGTCATATGCCCCAGCCAATCATCCGGTCTCCGGCTTCCCCTTTGAGCTAACTGCATGCTGCCTTGGGTAGGGTCGGGACCGCGTCACGACATAGCCTACCTGAGGTAGGGACGTGATTGCCATCACGTCCGTTCGCCTCCGTATGTCCGTATTCATCGCGCCTAGCTAAGACCCGCCGACTCCCCTTTCACGGCTTCGAACGGCGGCGATGGCAATCGCCGCCCTACCCAAGAGCACGGCCAATCATCCGGTCTCCCCGTTCGCCGCAGGGCGAACCCAGGTAGGGGCACGATTCATCGTGCACTCCGCAGCAGGAGGGCGCGGCGTAGCCACGCCCCTACCCTCGGCCGCCCTCATCATTTCCCTCTTGCCCACGTGTCACCGTGTCAACTTGCCCCCTTGCGGCTCCGCCGCATCTTCCCCCCGTGGCTCGCCTCCTCTCCACCCTCTTGCTTCTTCCTCTCTCGCTGCTTGCGGCAGATCGCCCGTCGGTCGGCGCGATTCGCTGGGACGCGTGGAGCGGTGGCGGGGTGACGGAACAGGTCGAACAGACGCTCAGCCCGGAGAAGCATCGCGCCCGTCTGCCGTGGTTCGCGAAACTCGACACCTCCGGCAACGCGCGCATCGATGCGTCCGCTGATGGGATCATGGAGCAGGAAATCGCGTACGCGAAAGACTCGGGGCTGAACTACTGGGCGTTCCTTACCTACCCGGAAGGCGATGCGATGAGTTCGGCGCTCACTCGCTACCTGCGTAGCCCGAAGCGCGCCGACCTCGGCTTCTGCCTGATCCTGCATCAGACGCTTTCCGTGCCGGCCACCCGCTGGCCCGCAGAACGTGGCCGTGTCATCAAACTTCTCCAAGAGCCGGGCTATCAGAGAGTAGGCACTCGACCGCTGGTCTTCGCCTTCGACCTCAAGACGGAGCACCCGACGATCAAGCAGCGCTTCGACGAACTGAAGTCAGCGGCAAAGACTGCGGGACTCGATCCCTATTTCGTCTACATGGGCTGGAGTCCGGCTCGCGACTACCAGGCGCACGCCACCGAAGGGTTCGCGGCGGTCTCGGCCTACGCCCATCCGGGCAAGGAACCCGTCTTCGCGAAATACGTCGATGCGTTCGAACAGCACGCCTGGGCCAACGCGCTCGCCACGAAGACGCCCTACATCCCGCTGGTGACGACGGGCTGGGATAAGCGTCCGCGTCAGGATCATCCGGTGTCATGGGAGAAGAACGCAGCCTATGCCGACCAAAAGACTTTCCCCGCCGCGCCCACGAACGGCGAACTCACCGGACACCTTAGCCGCGCGCTCGCCTTCGTGCAGGCCCATCCCGACGTCTGTCCGGCGAACACGGTCATCGTCTACGCCTGGAACGAACACGACGAAGGCGGTTGGCTCTGCCCCACCTGGACTCCCTCCGGCCAGCCCGACACCTCCCGTCTCGACGCCCTACGCAGCATCCTGAGGTAGGGACAGCACCACTTGCTGTCCTTGTCATCTCAGCCCTTGGTAGGGTCGGGACCGCGTCACGACATAGGAGCCTCCAGTTCCCGCAGCTCCCATCCGCTAACCGCTATCACCTTCAATGGGTAGGGGCGCGACTGCGTCGCGTCCGTGCGAGGAGGGAGATACGACGTCTTCGAGCCTAGCTAAGCCCCGACGCCTCCCCTTTCACGGCTTCGAACGGCGGCGATGGCAATCGCCGCCCTACCCAAGAACCCAGCCAATCCTCCGGTCTCCGGTTTCCCTTTGAGTTAATCCCCGCCCTCCACCCGTATCGACGGCTTTTGACGCCCTTCTTTAAGATGGAACTCCCCCCGCCCCCTATGGTCATATCAGCCATGCTCCGACTACCCCTGCTCGCGGCAGCCTACCTGGCTGCGCTTCTCGCCTCGTCCCCGCTCCGCGCCGAAACCTTCTGGGTCTGGGGCGCAAAGAACAACGTGACCAACCAACAGGTCTGGTTCCGCTCCTCCTTCGAGCTGAAGGAAGTCCCGACCAAGGCCCAGCTTCAGGCTGTCGCCGACAACCACTGCACGGTCTGGCTCAACGGTAAGCAACTCGGCGGCTCCGATGAATGGCAAGAGCCCTTCGCCGCCGAAGTCAGCGCCGACCTTAAGGCGGGCGTGAACACGATCGCCATCCTCGGCCGTAACGACGGCGGCATCGCTGCGATGGCCTTCCGTCTTTCCATCGGTAAGAAGGTGCTCGCCGAATCCGGCGACAACTGGAAGACGTCCCTCGCTGATCCCGGCAAAGGCTGGGAAGCCGCCGGCTTCGACGACGCGAAGTGGACCGCCGCGACGATCGTGAAGAAAATGGGCGAACAGCCCTGGGGTAACTCCTTTAGCGGCAACAAGCCTCTCGCCAAAGGCGGTAAGCGCACCCCGGCCTCTTCGGTCGCTCCGGCCGATGAACTCATCCTCCTCCCGGGCTTCAAAGCCGAGCTGCTGCACCTCGTCCCGAAGGCGGAACAGGGCACCTGGGTCTCCCTCGCGGTCTCGCCCGAAGGCGACCTCGTCGCCGGCGACCAAGGCGGCGTGCTCTGGCGCATCTCCCTCAAGGATCCGACGAAGCCCGTCGTGACCAAGATCGACACGAAGGCCTTCGGCTGCCACGGCCTACTCTTCGCCCACGGCGCCCTCTACGCGTGCGCGAGCGAAAAGGGTAAGGGCGATATCTGGCGCCTGCGCGACACGAAGGGCGACGGCTCCTACGCCGAACAGACGCTGATCCGCGCCCTCAAAGGCTCCGGTGAACACGGCCCACACCAGCTCGTCCTCGACCGCGACGGCTCGATCCTCGTCTTCGGTGGTAACCACACGAAGCTGCCCGACGACGAGAAGGCCGGCGCGGCCGCCAAGCATTACGACGAAGACGACCTGCTGAAGAAGTTCGAGGACGCCAACGGCCACGCCTCCGGCATCAAGGCCGTCGGCGGCTGGATCGCCCGCATGGATAAGGACGGCAAGGACTGGATCCGCGTGACGACCTGCTTCCGCAATCCGTATGACGGCGCGGTCGCTCCGGACGGTGACATCTTCTCCTACGACTCCGACATGGAGTGGGACATGGGCGCTCCTTGGTATCGCCCGACCCGTATCAATCTCTGCACGCCCGGCGGCGAACTCGGTTGGCGCTCCGGTGCCGGCAATAACGCGCAGGCCCTCGTCGACTCCCAGCCTGCACTCGTCGACATCGGCCCCGGCAGCCCGACAGGTTGCACGATGGGCACCGGCGCGAAATTCCCCGCCGCCTATCAGCGCGCGTTCTTCGCCTGCGATTGGACCTACGCCACGCTCTACGCCATCGTCCTAGAACCCGAAGGTGGCGCTTGGAAAGCCCGCCGCGAAGTCTTCGCCGCTGGCAAGCCGTTCTCCGTCACTGACGCGGTCATCCGCCCGCAAGACGGACACATGTATGTGACCATCGGCGGTCGCGGCGGTCAGTCCGCGCTTTATCGCATCACCTACCAGGGCAAGGAATCCACCGCGCCGGCCGCCTGGTTTACGGCCACGCCTGAACAGAAGCTCCGCCGCGAACTCGAAGCCTTGCGCGACGTCGCTCCGTCCGCCGCCGCCCTCGACAAAGCCTGGCCGCTCATGGGCCACCCTGATCGCTGGGTCCGCTTCGCCGCCCGCATCGCCGTCGAACACCAGCCGGTCGCCAGCTGGCGCGCCCGCGTGCAGGCCGACGCCAACGTCGACCTCGCGCTCAACGCCGCTACTGCCCTCGCTCGTTGTGGCGAAGCTTCCGACCTCGCGGCCATCGTCGCCGCGGCGGATAGCGCCCTGAAGTCTAAGGACCTCCGCCTGCAACAGGATCGCCTGCGCGTCTTCCAGATCGCCTTCTCGCGCCGCGGCAAGCCCGACGCCGCCACGGCCAAGCGCCTCGGCAAGGAAGCCGCCGACCGTCTTCCTTCCGGCGATAACGCCCTCGACCGCCAGCTCGCGACGATCGCGATCTTCTTCGAAGAACCCACCGCTCCGGCCCGCGTGCTGAAGGCGATGAAGTTCGCCCAGCCCGGACCCGCCGTCGTCGCCGATCCAGAAGTGCTCGCCCGCCACCCAGGTTACGCCAAGGCCGCCGCCGCCGCAATGGCCGTCACGCCTTCCTCCACGCGCATCGGCCTCGCGGTCTATCTCTGCCGCGCCACCGTCGGTTGGACGCCAGAACTGCGCAAAGAGTTCTTCGGTTTCCTCGACGGTCTCTCGCAGGCCGAAGGCGGACACTCGCTCAAGGGCTTCGTCCGCAACATCCGCAAGGAATCCCTCGCCGCCGCTCCGGAAGCCGAACGCGCCGCCCTCGAAGAGATCGCGCCCGCCACGCCACGCAAGGCCGCCGCGCCGATCCCGACCGCTTCCGGTCCCGGTCGTCTCTGGACGCACGCCGAAGCCCTCAAGGTCTGGGAAACCGCCAAGGCCGAGAAGTCCTTCGATTTCGCCAACGGCCAGAAGATGTTTGCTGCTGCGCTCTGCTCGCAGTGCCACCGCCTCGGCGACAACGGCGGTGCGCAGGGTCCGGATCTCTCCGGCCTCGGTGCCCGTACCGCGCCGGCCGACGTCCTGATGAGCGTCATCCAGCCCAGCGCCATCGTCTCCGACCAATACTCGAACTCGATCATCGGTCGCGTCGACGGCGGTAAGACCATCGGCCGTATCCTCAACGAAGCAGGCGACAAGCTACAGCTCGCGGTCAACCCGTTCGACTTCTCGGTCCAGCTCGCGGTCAACCGCTCGGATATCCTGAGCATCGATCGCTCGCCGGAAAGCCCGATGCCCGTCGGCCTGCTCAACTCGCTCAACGCCCAGGAAGTCGCTGACCTCCTCGCCTACCTCATCTCCGGCGCGAACCCCAAGGACCCGATGTTCACGAAGTGAGCGCTGAGCGATCACTTCGTGGGGTTCTGCTGGCAGGGTGAACTGCTGCGAAACCAAAGATCAGGGCGGCTTCGGCCGCCCTTTTTTATGCCCGCTGGATTTTGCTTCACCCCCATGTCCCCGTGCCAGCGTATCCCCTCGCGGCTCCGCCGCGCTGGGTAGGGACGTGATTGCCATCACGTCCGTTCGCCAGCGCACGCCATAACTTCACCGTTCTTCGCTAAGCCCCGACGACTCTGCTCCTGCGGAGTCGAACGGCGGCGATAGCAATCACCGCCCTACCCAAGGCACAGCAGAGGGCATAAATACCCCTGTTCCGATGGGCCTTGCCCACCCAGCGGCGTTTAATTCTTGCCCGCCCGCCATCCAGGGACTTCCTCAACTGTCCTGGATAGGAGGGGTGGCAGAGTGGTCGATTGCGTCTGATTCGAAATCAGATGAACCGCAAGGTTCCGGGGGTTCGAATCCCTTCCCCTCCGCCAGGACAATTTCATCGTTCGCGAGCTGAGGGTTCAATGTCTTGAGATGGTGCTCAGCTCATTTTTAGCTCGCTCGATCGCATCTTCGAGCCGCTGCAGCGCATTACGCAACACGGCGTCGACGACCTCGCTGTTCGGGATGCGATGATGCGCCGCGAGGATGGCCTCGATCGAGCAGACTAAGAGTGGGGTCGGAGCTTCGACCAAGAAGAACTTCACGCCAGGCGTTTCAGCGTTGAGGCGGACCGCCAAGCGGCGGGCAGGCTCCATCCCGTGCATGCCGCGGGCAAACGGAAGCTGCGCCTGCAATGCCATGATCTCGGGCGAATTAACCGAGTCGAAGGACAGGATGAACTCGCGGCGGCCGTTGAGCGCCTTGAAACGAAGTGCCACCTGGTAGTCGCTCGTCTGTGTGACCACACTCACGTCCTCCCAAGCCACCTCGCGGATTGCGCGGATATAGAGGAGTTTCAGCTCTTCAGTCGGAAACAGCATACCCTCACCATGCCCACCTGCTAAGTGCCTGCAATCCCCAGGTAAGGGCCAGCACCGCGTGCTGCCCTAGCTGCATCTGCCTTGGGTAGGGTCGGGACCGCGTCACGACATAGCCTGCCTCGGGTAGGGACGTGATTGCCATCACGTCCGTTCGCGGACGCACGGCCGACGTCATCGCACCAAGCTAAGACCCGTCGACTTCCCTCCTGCGGTCTAGAACGGCGGCGATAGCAATCACCGCCCTACCCAAGGCCCCACCCGCCACCTGAAACGATGTCTCTGCTTCGCAGCATGCCAGCGTGCCAGCATGTCCCCTCGCGGCCTCCGGCCGCGCCTGCTTCGCAGCCGTTCACCATGCCAGCAGTTCCCCACGAAGGCGAAGCCTTCGCCTTACTTCTGCGCCGCGCGTATCTGCAGATTCGCCTCGGCGAACGCCTCGCCCATGAGCGCGAAAGTCTTGGCGCAACCGAGATAATGATAGCCGGCGTTGGACGCGCCTCGCTTCTGCATGGCGGCCTCCTCGGGCGAGATCAGCTTGGCCTCGTAGTCCTTGAGGTACTCCCGCTGCTGCGCTTCGGTCATCTTGCCGTCGGCGTTGGCCGACCGCTTCCCCTTGGTGCGTAGCTCATAACCCATCTGGCGGACCTTCTCTTTCTTATCCTGGATGGCGCCCAGTTTCTCGTCCCAGAACGGCGCGGTCCGCACAGCGATGACGTTACCCTTGAACTCAGGCAGCGCGGCCGGCGCGGCCATGGCTTCGCGGAAGGCAAGATTGTCCTCGCTGCCGGGATCCTTGCCGCCGACGCCCATGACGCCGATGACGAACGGGAGCTTGGGTGCGCCGAGGTCCTTCCGGACGTCGCGGATGAAGGCGCTGAGATAATTCGAATATGGCGCGAAGCGTTGGCCGGCTTCGCCCTTGGGCCGACGTGGATATAAATTGCCATCCACCATATCATTAAAGCCCTGCAGCCAGATGAACCCGGCCAGCTCGTTACCTTCCTTGGAGTCATAGGCGGGGCAGACGCGTCCCGGATTGGCCAAGACCTGTTTCGCATGCGCGAGCATGAGCCGGTAATAATGACCGGCATTGGCGAGCGAGTTTTTGTCGGTCTCGAGGTCGCGGGCTGTCCGCTGATACGGGCCCGCGCCGGGCGAACGGAAATCGTAGCTCAACGACTTACCGCCCCAGGCGGCCTTGATGAGTAAGACGGGGCCTTTGCCCGCACGCTCCATCGCTAGACCGAAAGTATACTCGGGCCCGATCTTCCCGCCATCCTTGGCCGGATCCTGGCGTGAGCCGTAACCGGTCGTCAGCGGACCGAAGCCTTCGCCGTTCTTGTCACCGATGCCGGTGTAATACGAGATCCACACGTTCTTCGCGGTCGCTGGTTTACCGTCCGGACCGAGCATGCGCTTCAGCAACGGCGCGGTCGCTGGGTCTTCGCCGATATAATCGATGGTCTCGACCCGTGCATGACCTTCCATGTTCGACTGCCCCACGAGAATATAAACCTGTAGCGGCTTCGCTTCAGCCACGGCCACAGCCAGCGCAAACCATACGAGGAGGGGGACTCTCATGCCGACTTTATGCCGTCCCCAGCGACGCCCTGCAACCCTCAGGATGAGATGACAGCGAAGCCTTCTGCGCGCAGTAAAGCGGCGACCTTGGCCTCACGCACCCGCGGATCACTCATCTGTCGTTTGGCTAAGCGGGCGATTTGCTTACGCACTTCCGGGGACACGCCTCGGCCGAAATCGGCTTCACCTTCGTCAAGCGGGACGGGGCGCTGTTTATATTTCCGAATCCACCCCCGGCCGGCCTTAATGCCGCTGAGGTGCTGCTGATAGCGCGTCTCGAATGGTCGCGAGGTCTGTCCGACGTAATAGACCTTCAACTTGGTGACCGCCTGCGGATTCTTTTCCTGCACCGATTTACGGTCACCCGGCTTGAAGCTATCGAGCCCGACCAAGAGCACCGCATAGACGATGCTACCCGGCGGCTCATGCGAACGATCTTCAGTCGGTTCCATGCCCCCACCCTGCCCATTGCCGGCCACCCCGCAACCCCACTATCCTAACTGCCTCGGGTAGGGACGTGATTGCCATCACGTCCGTTCGCGGACGGATAGCGGACATCATCGGGCCAAGCTAAGACCCGACGACTTCCCGCCTGCGGTCTCGAACGGCGGCGATAGCAATCACCGCCCTACCCAAGGCCCCACCCGCCACCTGAAACGATGTCTCTGCTTCGCAGCATGCCAGCGTGCCAGCATGTCCCCTCGCGGCCTCCGGCCGCGCCTGCTTCGCAGCATGTCCCCATGCCCACATATCCCCTCGCGGCTACGCCGCGCTCAAAACCTCCAGCGCGAACCGAGGCTGATCAGGAGGCCCGGGGCGAGATCGTATTCGCTTTCGACGCCACCGACTTCGCGACGGGCCTGCGCACGGAAGGCCCAGCCAAGGGAGATTTCGTCGGTGCGGCCATCGGCGGTGCGACGCAAGCCGAAGAGCGCCGCGACGCGTTCACTCTCATAATCCTGACGCTGGCCAGCGAGATCGGCGAGGCGCGCTTCTTCCTGCTGGAAGGCGAGGGTCAGCGAGGCGCGCCAGGCTTCGTCGAGCTTACGCTCGAGCACGAGGGACTTGCGACCGGTGCCGAGCGACCAATCCGGAGCGAACTGCCAGCGGAACGTCGGGACGACCAAGACCATCGGCGACCGCACCGCGCGGGTCTCGGCGAGGAATAGATAACCGAGCGTGAAAGTCTCCGAGCGACGCCAGTCGGCGCCATAGAGGGCCTGGACGGTGAGGGCATCGCCGAGCGAGACGCCTTCCGCGGCATCGCCGTTGACCTGCAAGACCGCGTAACGGGAACGACCAGCTTCGGTGGAGGCGTAGCCGCTGAGATTAAGCGACGCACCACGGACCAGATCAAAGGTAACCGGCGCCGCGGTCCAATCGTGACGGGTCTGCGCATACCGGAAGCCCCAGTCGTATTGCCAGGAGCCGGTCTTCAACAGCGGGAAATTACCCGTCACTTCGAAACCCGTCGCGCGATCCTCGGCCTTGCCCTCGCCGGAAGCCGAAGCGGAAGTGAATCGAACGCCCACGCCTTCGAAGCCCGCCCGCGGCCGAGGCGCTTCAGCGAAGACGGCGGCGGCGAACAGAAGCGGAAGGAGGCGGTAGAACATGTCCCGTATCATCCTGATTCCCCGGGTATGTCAATTGAGGTCGGCGGGCGGACCAATCCGTCACAATGGGAGACCAGAAATCGGAACAAATGCTGCGGACATAAACCCCGTCTAATCATCCAGTCTCCTTTGAGTTCTATCTGCCTCTAAGTAGGGATTACCCCATAGCCAGGCTCACGACTTCACCTCAGGCCTCCGCTGTCGGCTTGCTGATGTTCGATCCGTCGCCGCAACCTCGGCGCCGTGCATGTGGCAATACCTGATCACCCCGCAGTTCGAACGCTCTAAGAAGCGCTACGACAAGAAGCGGCCGGCCGAACTGGCGGCCGTGTTTCGCAATCTCGATCGACTACGTGAACAGCTCAACGGGATCCCCCACTGTCGCGCGGCTCAAGCGGGCTTTCTCCATCACGAGCCCGAGGGAATCTGGGCACTCGACCAGAAAGGGCCCAGTCGGACGAAGCTCCAAGAGACCCGGCTCTACGTGTTTCCGGAGGAGGAAACTGAGGCCTTGCACATTATAACTGTGGGGAATAAAAATTCCCAAGGCGCCGATTTACAGTGTGCCCTCGCTTACGTCCAATCCCTCGAACCTCCTCGCCAGCCATGAGCTCTCCGCGCCCCTTTCGACCAGCCAAGTCTGCCCAGCGGACCTATGCTTCCGTCGAAGCCCTCATGAAGGGCGAAGGCCTGGGCGATGCGGTGCAAAAGACCTATGCCCAACTTGTCCAAGATACCTGCGTCACCGACGGCCTGACGCGTCTGCGCCGCCGGGCGAAACTGACGCAGGCGGAGGTCGCTAAGCGATTAGGCGTTACCCAGGCCGCGGTCTCCAAAATTGAATCAGGCCGCGATGAGACGCTGACCCTTGCCATCATCAGCGCCTACGCCTCGACGAGCCGACAGCGGATCACCTTCAGCTTCGGCAAGCCCCTGACGCACGTGGAAGCGGTGAAGCAGCATGCCCTCGGCTTACGGCATCATTTGGAAGCCTTGGCCTCACTCGCGCACAAGGACGAAGCCATCGCGCGGGATATCGCCGGCTTCTTCCGCGAGGCATCTCTCAACATCGACCAGATCGTCGCCCACTGTCGCGAGCGCTTGCCGAAGAACACAAAGGTCGAGGTCCGCATGCAGACCCACGTCGGGCCAATTACCGAAACGCCGGCCATCAAGACTGCCTCGAGGTAGGGACGGCTCTCCGAGCCGTCCGTTCGCGGACGGACATATGCCTTCGCCGAACTTAACTAAGACCCGACGACTTTTCACCTGCGGTCTCGAACGGCGGCGATGGCAATCACCGCCCTACCTAAGGCCCTACTTCACCCAGAGGCGGACGACTTGGCGGGGCTGTAGAGGGGTCGACAAGGAGACGAGCTCGAGCGACACCTTGCAGAGGTTGCCTTGGAATTTAGCGGCCTTGATCGTCGCGAGGGTCTCCGGGCCGGCAGCTTGGCGATCGGCGCCAGCGCCGACGAGGCGTACGGCTGCGCCAGGCTTAAGCGTCCGGCCGACTTCACCGGCTTCCTGGAAGAGGGTCAGCTCGATCTGCTTGGCGGCCACCACGTCGACGTAGCCAGGCGCGCCTTCCGCGATCATGCGCTGCGCATGGACGGCGCGCTGCTCGGTTTGAAATTTCACGAGGCTGGCCTCATCGAGGAACACTTCCCAGCACATGCGTACCTTGCCCTTGCCGAGGCCATGGGTCTTGGTCCGCAGTTTATCGCCGACCTTGATGTCGCCGAACTTCGCCGGCTGGCCGTCCTTCCAATAGCGGGTCGAGGACTCCGTCTCGAGGACGATGCCTTTCTCGCGCACGAAGCTCCGGTCAAAATTCGCCTGGTTGCAGGTGATCTTGCCCGAGGCGGCGTCAAGGGCATCGACGTAAAAGAACTCCTTGTGGCCGTTCATCATGTTCATCTCGTCTTGGATATAGGTCAGCCAAGTCCAAGTGCGTTGCGCATCTTCGTGGACACGGAAGATCGCTCGCTCGCCGACCCGGAAGTCCTGCAGGTCGC
>CANHZL010000026.1 GCA_947465345.1 Opitutia bacterium
CCACGAGCATGACGTCGGCGCGACGGACGGCTTCGGCGGTCTCATAGACCTTGAAGCCCTTCTTCTTCGCGGCGGCGGCGGACTTGGAACCCTTGTACAGGCCCACGATGACGTTGAGTCCGCTGTCGCGGAGGTTCATCGCGTGGGAATGTCCCTGGGAACCGAAGCCGAGGACGGCGAGGGTCTTGTTCTTCAGGAAGCCGAGATCGGCATCCTTGTCGGTGTACACTTTGGCAGGCATGGTGTTTTGGTGGAAAAGGGGTTACTTAGAGGCCTTCTTGAGGCCGCGGGTAAGGGCGACGGCGCCGGTGCGGGCGGTTTCGATGATACCGAAAGGTTCGATGAGATCGAGGAAGGCAGAAATCTTGGTCACGTTGCCGGTGAACTCGATGAGCAGGGAGTCGTGGGCGACGTCGACGACCTTAGCGCGGAAGAGCCCAGCGATCTCAAGGATCTCGGTGCGGGTCTTCTTGTCGGACTTCACCTTGACGAGGATGAGCTCGCGTGCGACGTGGTCGACTTCCTCGCGGGAGAAGTCGTTCACGGTGATGACATTAATCAGCTTATCGAGGGCCTTGACGCAGCGGTCGAGGGCGGCGTCGTCGGCGACGACGGTCGCGGTGATGCGCGAGTAGGCCGGGTCGTGGGTTGGTCCGACGTTAAGGGTCTCAATGTTGAAACCGCGACCGGAGAGCATGCCGGCGACGCGAGCCAGGACGCCGAACTTATTTTCGACGAGGGCGGAGAGCGTGTGCTTCTTCTTAGGGGGCGTCATGGCGGCTTGAGAGTTTGTTGGAAGGGGTGGACGGAGAGGGACTCGAACCCACGACATTCTGCGTGTAAAGCAGACGCTCTAACCAACTGAGCTATCCATCCAAAGGAAGGGTTGGTATAGGGAAGCCCCCCGCCTTTTGTCCACTATGAAAACCACCCCGCGGGCTTGCTCCAGACCCGTTCGGCCCGCAATCTGCGGGCAAATGGACCCTGTCCGCCACCAACGCATCCTGGAAACGCTCCAAGCCCTCAGCCAGCCTGGCCTTCCCAAGGACGGACTTTTGGCCTGTATGCAGGTGCTCGATGCGGAAGTGGCTGCCCCGGAATCAGGCCTGCCGGGTGACCTCGATCACTACCTCCGCCGCCGTTCCTACGAGAAGGCGCTGGTGTTTCTTCAAGGCGGCACGCCGGGTGCGGGGACCTGCGGACGCGGCGCATGAGCGGCAATCCTTTCGATAAACTGGACGGGCAGGCCCTGCCGCCCGGCCCGCCTCCGAAGCCGGTCGTGCCCGCCGCCAAGGCGAAGCCGAAACTCGGCAAGGTAATCCTGCAATACGAACGCGCTGGCCGCGGCGGTAAGGAAGTGACGATTCTGAAGGGCCTCTGGATCGAGTCCCAGGAGATGCGAATGCGCGAGGCATTGCTCAAAGAGCTCAAGCGCGCCCTCGGCACCGGCGGCGCCCTAGAGGCCCGCGAGATCGTGCTGCAAGGCGACCGCCGTGATACGGCGAAGGCCTGGCTGCTCAAGGAAGGTTTCACGACCAACCTCTGATTCGCAAAACCACTCGCCTCCGGCTCGCGCGTCGGTAGGGTGGGAGCGTGCCTGACCTGCAGCCCAGTCTCATCCGCCTCGACGGCGACTTCGCGCCCGTGCGCCGCGTCGTCGAGTTGCTCCGCGATGCGGGCGGCCGCCCGTTTCTCGTCGGCGGTTGCGTGCGCGATGCGCTGATGCAGGTGCCTGTGCTCGACTTCGACATCGAAGTCTACGGCCTCGGCACGCGTCAGGTCGAAGGGGCTCTGCGCAAGGAATTCGGGATCATCACGGTCGGCGCCGCGTTTGGCGTGACGAAGCTCAAGGACTTCCCGATTGATGTCTCGGTGCCCCGCCGCGAGAACCGCACGGGCGCCAAGCACACGGATTTCGACGTGCAGGCCGACCCTTCGATGACGCCGAAAGACGCCGCGGAACGCAGGGACTTCACGCTCAATGCGATCATGTGGGACCCGTTTACGGGCGAGCTGGTCGATCCGTGGGGAGGCGTGGCCGACCTTAGCGCCAAGCGTCTCCGCCATGTTTCGGACAAGTTCGCCGAAGATCCGCTCCGCGTCCTTCGTGCGATGCAGTTCGCCGCGCGTTTCGAATTCTCGGTCGCTCCGGAGACGGTCGCGCTCTGCGCCACGCTCTCGCAGGCCGACCTCCCGCCGGAGCGCCTGATGGAAGAATGGACGAAGCTTCTGCTCCGAGGTCGCAAGCCTTCCGTGGGCCTGGCTTTCCTAAAGGACTGTGGCTGGACGAAGTTCTATCCGGAACTCCACGCGATGATCGGCGTGCCGCAGGATCCGGAATGGCATCCCGAAGGTGACGTCTGGAATCACACCTGCGCCTGCCTTGACGCCTTCGCGGAGATCCGCGCCGGCGATCGCGACGAGGATTTGATCATTGGACTCTCCGTGTTGCTGCACGATATCGGCAAGGCGACCACGACGAAGAAGGAGGAAAAGGATAATCGCTGGCACGCCTACGGTCACGAGGAGGCGAGTTTCGAACTCGCCCCGCACTTCCTTGCGCAGATCACCCGCGAGGCGAAGCTGATCGATTCCGTCCTGCCGCTCGTGCGCTGGCACGGTCAGCCCTATTATCTCCACAAGGCCGGTGCCGGCGACGCCGCCGTCCGCCGCCTGGCGAACAAAGTCATCCGCATCGACCGTCTCTGCCGCGTGGACCTCGCCGATCGCCGTGGTCGCGGCACCGCGAGCATGCACGGCCCGTCCCCGCATGGCGAATGGCTCGCCGAACGCGCGGCCGCCTTGCAGGTCGCCTCGACCGCGCCGAAGAAGATCGTCCTCGGCCGTCATCTCATCGCCCAAGGCCATAAGCCGGCCGGTTGGTTCTCCCAGGTCCTCGATGAGGCTTTCGAAGCCCAGTTGGACGGCGTCTTCGGCGATGAAGCCGGTGGTTTGGCTTGGCTGAAGGAACGCATGGCCAAGGGCGTTGTCTAATACTCTTACCATGTCGCAACCTACCGCCGGTGTCCCGGAACTTCTCGTCGGTCAGCCCGACTGGCCCGCCGTGCTCGTCAAGGTGCTCGAGAACTTCGCCTGCGTCACGGGCACGATCCATCGCACGGATCCGACTACAGGCCTGCTCAAGCTGGTCACCCAGCACGGCATCCCGCCGCAGGTGCTGCCGATGCTGCTACCGAAGATCGACAATATCCCCTTCGGTAAGGGCATCGCCGGTTGCGCTGCGCAGCGCAAGGAGGCCGTCCAGCTGTGCAATCTCCAGGAAGACCTCGGTGGCGTCGCCAAGCCTGACGCGCGCAAGACGAACGTGCAAGGCGCGCTCGCCGTTCCGATTGTTGGCGCCGACGGCAAGGTGGTTGGCGTGCTCGGCATCGGCAAGATGCAGACCTATGATTTCAACGTCCACGAGATCGCGGACCTGAACGCGGTGGCGGGGCTGATTGCGAAGAAGATGTAAACGGAGTAGATGACAGATGGCGGATGGCAAAATGCGGATGGCAGATGACCGATGACAGATGACAGAAGATGCGGAAATAGAACCGTTATCCGATGTGATCGACTAAGTGATTAGCCTGAAGTTTCTGTCCTCCGTCATCTGTCCTCTATCATCTACTCTTTCGCTAACGCTCTCCCCGTCGGCGAACCCTTTTGCTTGAGGAGGCCTTCGGGCAGGCCGGCGTAGACGAGCTTGCCGCCTTTTTCGCCGCCTTCGGGGCCGAGTTCCATCACCCAGTCCGCTGCGAGGATGACGTCGGCGTGGTGTTCGATCACGATGAGCGTGGCGCCCGCGTCGCGGAGACGTCCGAGCAACGCAAGGAGCTTGGCGATATCGTCCCAGTGCAGGCCGGTCGTGGGTTCGTCGAGGACGTAGAGGCGGCCGGAGTGGTCGCGGCGCGCGAGCTCGGCGGCGAGTTTGAGGCGCTGGGCTTCGCCGCCGGAAAGGGTATTGGCCGCCTGGCCGAGCTTGATGTAGCCGAGTCCGACCTCCGCGAGGGTGCGGAGTTTCTCGGCGAGCTTAGGCTGCGCGCGGAAGACTTCGGCGGCTTCGTTGACGGATAGGCCGAGCGCGTCCGCGATGCTGAGTCCCTTGAAGCGTACCTCGAGCGTCTCGCGATTGAAACGTCGTCCGGCGCAGCTAGGGCAGTCGACGAACGTTTCGCCGAGGAACTGCATGTCGAGTGCCACTGACCCCTCGCCAGAACAGGTTTCGCAGCGTCCGCCGCGTACGTTGAAGCTGAAGCGTCCAGGGCCGTAGCCGCGGGCCTTGGCGAGCGGCAGCGCGGCCCAGAGTTCGCGCATGAGGTCCATGATGCCGGTGAAGGTCGCGGGATTCGAACGCGGGGTGCGACCGATAGGCTCCTGGTCCACGGCGGTGAAAGCGGTGATTTGCTCCAGTCCGTCGATGCCGGCGTGGCGTCCTGGGACGACCTTGGCGCCGTTGATCTTGCGCGCGGCCGCGGCGGAAAGGATGTCGATGGCGAGCGTGCTCTTTCCCGAGCCGGAGACGCCGCAGACGACAGTGAGGCTGCCGACGGGGAACGAGGCGGTGACGTCCTTGAGGTTGT
Source organism: Opitutia bacterium (assembly GCA_947465345.1). The sequence continues at coordinate 4,584 of CANHZL010000026.1, forward strand.
TCTCGGTGGCGCCCTTGACGGTGAGCTGGGCTTTGCCGGACGCCTTGCGCTTGACGATGCCCTCCAGCGTGGCGCGACCGGAAAGATAAGCACCGGTACGCGAAGTTGCGTGCGCGCCGCAGGCCTTGGGTGTGCCTTCGAAGACGATGCGTCCTCCGTCGATGCCGGCGCCAGGTCCCATCTCGATGAGGTGATCCGCGGCGAGCATCATATCGCGGTCATGTTCGACGACGAGGACGGTGTTGCCGAGATCCCGCAGGCCGCGGATCGAGCCGATGAGCCGCTGGTGATCGCTCGGGTGCAGGCCGATGCTGGGTTCGTCGAGGACGTAGGTCACGCCGACGAGCCCGAGGCCGAGCTGCGTGGCGAGACGGACGCGCTGGGCCTCGCCGCCGGAGAGCGAACTGCATTCGCGGTCGAGCGTGAGGTAGTTGAGGCCGGCGTCATTGAGGAAAGCGAGGCGTTGTTCGAGGCCTCGGCGCGCTTCCTCGGCGGGCATCACGCCAGAGTGCGTGGCGAGCTGCTTGGTGAATTCCAGCGCGGCCGGGATGGTCATCGCAAGGAACTCGGCCATCGTCTTGCCGTTGAGGCGCAAGGATAGGGCGGTGGGGGAGAGGCGACGACCTTGGCAGCCGGCGCAGACAGATCCCGCTTGGAACTGGAGCAGGCGCTGGCGGAGGGATTCCCCGGTGGTGGTACGGTAGGCGTGTTCGAGTTCGGTAAACATGCCGGTCCAGACAGTCTCGACGAGTTTACGGCCCTTAGGCGGCGGGAGGAGGAACTTACGCTTCGGGTCGCCGTGGAGCAGGAGATCGCGGACGGCCTTGGGGAGGTCGCGCCATGGGGTCTTGAGGTCGAATGGAACCTGCTCGGCCAGCGCACGGGTAATCGCGTTACGGCGGATGAGGGTCTTGCGGGTCGCGCACTTCCAAGGTTTCACGACACCGTCATGGATCGACAGCGCTTCGTCGCGGATGGAGAGGCTTTCCTGGAAACGCATCTGTCGGCCGAGGCCGCCGCAATCAGGACAGGCGCCTTCGGGGTGGTTATGCGAGAGGGCGCGCGGGCTGATGGGTTCGTAGCTCTCGCCGCAATGCTCGCAGGCGAGGTGGAGCGAGAGGATGTGCTCCTCCCACTGTCCGTCTTTCTCTGCCAAGACCATTGCGCGATGGCGTCCTTCGCGGAAGGCCAGTTCGAGCGAGTCGGCGAGTCGGCTACGTTGGTCGGGGCCGGCGACGATACGGTCGACCACGACGTCGAGCTGCTTGGCTTCGCGTCCGGTGAGTAGGCCCGCGGCTTCTTCGAGGGTTGCGACCGTGCCGTCGACGCGGACCCGCGAGAAGCCGCGTCGGCCGAGATCGGCGGAGGCTTCGAGGAGGATGGAAGGGCGGTCCTTGGCGACGGGGGCCGCCACCATCAGGCGGGTGCCGGCGGGGATGGACTCGAGGGTCTTGAGATTGTCGTCAAGCGAACGACGGCGGACGGGTTGCCCGTCCTTCAGACAGGAGCGCTCTCCGGCGATGATCCAGAGGGGGCGGGCATGGTCGGCGATCTCAGTCAGGGTGGCGACCGTGGAGCGAGGGTTGGTATTCCCGCCGGTACGTTGGGCGATGGCGATGACCGGGGAGAGGCCCCGGATGAAGTCCACATCCGGGCGTGGGGCCGAATCCAGCATGCCCCGGGCTTTGGCGGATAGGGATTCGAGGTATTGGCGACTGCCCTCCGCATGCAGGGTGTCGAAGGCAAGGGATGATTTGCCTGATCCGCTGACCCCGGTGATGACGGTAAGCTGATAGCGCGGAATGGTCAGTTCCACATCCTTGAGGTTGTGGGTGCGGGCTCCCTTGATGTGGATGGGCGGGTTCAGGACGGCTGACGATAGCCCCTCGGCCCCCTAGGAGAAGGCGGAAGTGGCGCGTCGACCGTTAATAACTCATGGCTTAATCCGCTTTTACCTCTTTCGGCGAACTGTCAAGGTGCAGGGATGCCACGCCTCTTTCTCGCTTTCCTGATGGTCTTCACCGCGCGCGCTTCCGCCGATAAGCTCGAGCCCCGCGTCCTCTTTCTCGGCGATAGCATCACCTATGGTGGCAACTGGACGGTCTATGTCGAATCCGCCATCCGCGCCCAGAAGGGACTCTCTCGTGCGACCATCGTCAACATGGGTCTCTCGAGCGAGACGACCTCCGGTCTTTCTGAGCCCGGCCATGCTGGCGGTAGCTTCCCTCGCCCTGACTTACACGAGCGTCTCGGTCGCGTGCTCGCACAGTTCAAGCCGACGCTCGTCGTCGCTTGCTACGGGATTAATGACGGCATCTATCAGCCGCTCGATCCAGTACGTCAGCTCGCCTTTCAGGATGGCATCATCCGGTTGCGTCTCGCTTGCATTCGCGCCGGTGCGCAGATTGTCATCGTCACGCCACCGCTTTACGCGCCGGATAATCGCGCGAAGGATGCTATCAACTACGACGGCGTGATGGAAGCCTACGGCGCCTGGCTCGTCGCGCAGCGTTCAGCTGGCTGGCAGGTCATCGATATCCATCCGCTCCTGCACCAGGCGGTCGATGCGGCGAAGAAGGCCGATCCGACTTTCATCTACGCCAAAGATAATCTCCATCCCGGCGAGCAAGGTCATCTCTTCATGGCGAAGGCCGTGTGGCAATCACTGGCTCCAATGATGAATTGGAAGTCCGATGTGGCGTTCGCTGATGGTGCTAAGCTTAAGCTACTCCGGGATAGCTCGGCTGTAATGCGGGATGCTTGGCTCACCGAGGCCGGCCACAAGCGCCCTGGGGTGAAGGGTGGCCTCCCGATGGCCGCGGCGGAGGCCCGTTCGGCGGACTTAATCGGCGAATACCTCAAAAAGTAGGGTTTTAGTTCAATTAGAGGCCTTTTAAGGGGGTAGGGTGGGGTGGGGCTATTGCCCAAGAAACACCCTGCCGACACGAAACTGTAACAATCGTGTGGGATGATGCCTGTCCTTTCCAACCACATGCACACCTCACTCAAGTCTCTCGCGCTACTCGCCTTCACGGCGACCGTCGTCTCCGCCCAGTCTGCCGCTCCGGCCGCCGCCGAGGTCGTCACCGTCGACGCCAAGCTTCCTGACTACGCTGTCACCTCTGGCGTCTCTGGTAACCTGAACTCCGTCGGCTCCGACACGCTCAACAACCTGATGACTTTCTGGAGCGAAGGCTTCAAGGCGAAGTACCCCAACGTGAATATCCAGGTCGAAGGCAAGGGGTCGGGCACCGCTCCGGTCGCCCTCACCTCCGGCGCCGCCCAGGTCGGCCCGATGAGCCGCGAGATGAAGTCCTCTGAAGTCGCTGGCTTCGCCGGCAAGTTCGGCCACAAGCCGACCAAGATCGCCGTCGCCATCGACGCGCTCGCCGTCTTCGTCCATAAGGACAACCCGGTCAAGGGTCTCTCCCTCTCCCAGGTTGACGGCATCTTTTCCTCGACCCGTAAGCGTGGTGGCCAGGACGTCTCCACTTGGGGTGACGCCAAGCTGACCGGCGCCTTCGCCGGTAAGACCATCTCCGCCTTTGGTCGTAACTCGGCTTCCGGCACCTACGGTTTCTTCAAGGACAACGCCCTGAAGAACGGTGACTACAAGTCCTCCATCAAGGAGCAGCCCGGCTCTTCCTCCGTCGTCCAGGGTGTCGCCGCCGACCTCGGCGCGATCGGCTACTCCGGCATCGGTTACAAGACCTCCGGCGTCAAGGCCCTGGCCCTTGCGGTCGAAGACGGCTCGCCCTTCGTCGAAGCGAACTACGCCAACTGCCTCAATGGCAGCTACCCGCTCGCCCGTTACCTGTACGTCTACGTGAACAAGGCTCCTTCCAAGGACATGGACAAGCTGACCAGCGAGTTCATCACCTTCGTGCTCTCCAAGCAGGGCCAGGAAATCACGATCAAGGATGGTTACTACCCGCTGCCGGCTGACGTCTCCTCCGAAGGTCGCGCCGCCCTCAAGTACTACAGCGCCGAATAAGTTTGGTCTCGAAATCGTATCGTCGCCACCACGCCCTTCGGGGTCGGTCTGAAAAGCGCGGCGATACGGTCTCGGGTCCTCCCAAGGCGGGGTCTCCCCGCCTTACCCTTTATTAGACCTCAAGACACCAGACCGTAACCTGATGGAAACTTCCGACAAAAAACCCGCTCCGGCCGCTGCTCCGGAATCGCGTTTTACCGTGAGTCCCATGACGCTCGCCGCCGACCGGTGGATGGGGCGTCTCATCCGCTTCGGCGGGGTCGGCGTGGTGCTGGCGGTCTTTGGGATGCTGGCCTTCCTGATCTTCCAAGTCTTCCCGCTCTTTACTGGCGCCAAAGTCGCTCAGGTGGGCGCGCTCGACGTCCCCGCCGCCGCTGTGGCTTACGGCGAAGATGAATACGGAGACTTACCTTATATCGTCCAGGCAGACGGCAGGGTCATTTTCCAGCGCGCCAAGGATGGCGTGAAGACTCTTGAGTGGTCTCCCGCGCTGGGCGCGCGTCGCGTGACCGCGGTCCGTAGCTATCCGCGTGCCGGACTCGTCTTCCTTGGCCTCTCTGATGGTTCCGTCCAGGAGTTGCGCGTCGTGTATCGCTCGACCTTCGATGCCGCTGGCAAACGCGCGGTCGAGCCGGTCGTCACTGCTCTGGAGTCCCTCCCGATCGGCAAGCCGGGTGTGCCCTGCCTCGATGTCTGGAATGCCAAGGGCTCGCAGTCGCGCCTGATACTTGTCCGCCAGGAAGTCGCCGGCAAGCCGCTGCTCACGGCGGTCCGTCTCACCGAACGCAAAGGTCTCGGCGGCAAGGCTAAGGTCACCGTCAGCGCTCCCTTCGTGGTCGCGGCCGACGCCACTTCGGTCGACAAGGTCCTGCTGCCATCCACGGCCGAATCGCTCATTGTCGTGGGTAAGTCCGGCGAAGTGCGCACGTACGCCGACGACGGCGCGACTTTCTCCTTCCTGCAGTCGTTCGTCCCGTTCAAGGACGCCAAAGATTCGTCCGTGTCCTCCGCTGGGCTCATCTTTGGTAACGTCTCGGTGGTCTTCGTCGGTCGCACTGGTGAACAGCAGGTTTGGTCGATGTACCCGCAGCTTCAGCCCGACGGCAAGAGTCTGCGTCGCTGGGGGAAGATTCATGATGGCGAGCCCCTCGCGGGCGCCGGCGAAGGGGTTTACTCCGCCGAAGGCAATAAGTGCTACTTGGCGGTCGCGGGCGGTAAGCTGCAGATTCGCAACATGACCACTGGTTCGCTCCGCTGGGAGGGCGATGCACCCTCCGGCTCGATCCGTCAGCTGGCCTTCGCGGGCAACTACGACCGCTTCACCGCGCTCTCTGCGGACGGCAAGCTGCACCGCTGGAGCATCGTCGATCACCACCCAGAATCCTCCTGGGGTGCCTTCTTCGGCAAGATTTGGTACGAAGGCGCCACCGGTCCGGACTATACTTGGCAGTCGAGCGCCGGCTCCGACGAGTTCGAGGCGAAGTATTCTCTGGTGCCGCTCTTCTACGGTACGGTGAAGGGAACTTTCTATGCGCTGCTCTTCGCGCTCCCAATCGCCCTCACCGCGGCGATTTACGTTTCGCAGTTCCTCCGCCCAGAATACCGCCAGGTCGTGAAGCCGGTCATGGAGATCATGGCCTCGCTACCCTCCGTCGTCCTGGGCTTCCTTGCCGGCCTCTGGCTCGCTCCGCTCGTCGATCCGCGCCTCATCTCGCTCTTCTGTGCCGTCGGCATCCTTGCCCCCGCGGCCCTGTTCGCCGGCTTCCTCTGGTCCGCGCTCCCGCAGCCGGTCCGCCGCCAGGTCAAGCCGGGCATGGAGTTCCTCTGGTTACTGCCTTTCCTCGCTCTGTGCGCGTTCGCCGCTTGGAAGGCCGGACCCGCTGTCGAAGCCGCCTTCTTCACCGTTAAGGACACTGCGAGCGGCCTGCCGATCGCCGACTTCCGCGAGTGGTGGCGGCAGACGACCGGCGCAACCTACGATTCGCGCAACTCGCTCGTCGTCGGTTTCGTCATGGGCTTCGCGGTCATCCCGATCGTCTTCACGATCGCCGAAGACGCGCTTTCGAACGTCCCCAACTCCTTGGTCTCCGGCTCCCTTGCCCTCGGCGCCAGCCGCTGGCAGACGGTCTGGAGCGTGGTGGTCCCGACCGCCATCTCGGGAATCGTTTCGGGTATCATGATCGGCTTCGGCCGAGCAATCGGAGAGACGATGATCGTCGTGATGGCCACAGGTAATACCGCGGTAATGGAGTCTAATCCCTTCAGTGGTATGCGCACGCTCTCGGCTAACATTGCCGTCGAGCTCCCTGAAGCCGCCGCGGGCCACACTCACTACCGTGCGCTGTTCCTTGGCGCCTGTTGTCTCTTCCTGCTCACCTTCGTGATCAACACCCTCGCGGAAGTCCTCCGCCAGCGCCTGCGTGAGCGCTATAAAGTCGTCTGACCATGGCCACCTCTTCCGATAGCACCACGCCTCGCGGCGAAGCTTGGGTCTGGTTCACGGGCCTAGGCCTCATCATCGGCCTGGGCATGGTCATCGGCCTGCTTTCGCTGGTCATCGTCAACGGCATCACGGTATTCTGGGCGCCTCAGGTGCCCGTCGCCCAAGTTGATGACGGTCGTACCCTTATCGGTCAGCTGGCACAACGTCGCGTCCGCGCCGGGTCTCCGGCGGATCAGCCCCGTTATGAACTCCAGTATCAGGTCGGCCTTCGCGAACTGAACGGGAACTCCTACCTCTGGGTCGACGAAGCCAAGATTAAGTCCGAGAGTTATCCCGCCGATGTTCTTGGTCTAGAGCGCGTCGAGAACGGCCCTGCCTTCGTCCGCCCGCAGTCCTTGCGCAAGTCGGACGGTAAGCTCATCCCTGCTACGGACCCCGCCTTCGAGGCCGCCTTCCAGGCGGAAGTCGCTGCCGCCGCGGTGGTTCGCGAGAAGCTGATTGAGATCACCCGCCATCGGATCGGCGACGTGAACGGAGAGATGGACAAGGCCCGTGTGGCCCTGCGCCGCGCCGAAGATCTGAAACTCGCCGATGAGGTTGCCTCCCTTCGCCGCCAGATTGCCGGACTCGAAGAACGCTTCGCCGCTTTGCAGGCCGAAGCGAAGAAGGTCGTCGAGGGAGGGGCCGTGGCCTCACTCGTCTCCAAGGACGCTTCGAACCGCGAGGTCGTCGTCCCGCTGACCCAAGTCATCCGCGGCTGGTTCCCTAATCGCCTCGACACATGGGGTCGCGTAAAACTCTTCTTCTCCCGTCTCGGCGAGTTCGTCTTCGACGAACCCCGTGAGGCCAACACCGAAGGTGGCCTGATGCCCGCGATCTTCGGGACGCTGGTCATGACGGTCTTCATGAGCCTCCTGGTCACGCCCTTCGGCGTCATCACCGCCATCTACCTCCGCGAATACGCTCAGCAGGGAGCGGTCCTGCGTATCGTCCGCATTAGCGTCAACAATCTCGCTGGCGTACCCTCTATCGTCTTCGGCGTCTTCGGCCTCGGCTTCTTCGTGTACGTCCTCGGCGGCTCGATCGACCAGCTCTTCTTCGCCGACCAGCTGAAGTATAACAACAACACGCCTGTGTTTGGCACGGGCGGTCTGCTCTGGTGCTCGCTGACGCTGGCCCTGATGACGCTGCCGGTCGTCATCGTCGCGACGGAAGAAGCCCTCGCCGCCGTTCCTCGTGGTATGCGCGAGGCCTCCTTGGCCACGGGCGCTTCGAAGTGGCAGACCATCCGCGAAATCCTTCTGCCGGCCTCCGCTCCGGGTATCCTGACCGGTGTCATCCTCGCCATGGCCCGTGGGGCTGGGGAGGTTGCTCCGCTCATGCTGGTGGGCGTCGTGAAGCTTGCCCCGACGCTACCCTTCGACGGTTCCGCCCCGTTCCTGCATATGGATCGCAAGTTCATGCATCTGGGCTTCCACGTGTATGACCTCGGCTTCCAGTCGCCGGACTCCGACGCCGCCCGTCCGATGGTCTTCGCCACCACGCTGCTGCTGATCGTCCTCGTCGTTTGCCTAAATATCGGCGCGATCTGGATCCGCAACCGCCTCCGCGCTCGCTTCAAGGGCGCCTCCTTCTAAAAACAAACCACCTCATGCCCCAAATCATGAATCCTCCTTCTTCCTCTCGCATCAAGGTCCGTCCCGCCGCCGAACGCGAAGGGCGTAAGGACTACATCAGTATCCGCGACTACGGCTTTTGGTATGGTGAGAAGAAGGCCCTCGACGCCATCTCGCTCGACATCCCCGAGCGCCAGGTGGTCGCCTTCATCGGCCCCTCCGGTTGCGGTAAGTCCACGCTGCTCCGTAATCTCAACCGCATGAATGACCTCGTTGACGGTGTTCGTCACGAGGGCGATATCACCATCAACGGCCGTTCCATCTATGACGCCGGCCTCGAGGTCATCTCTCTCCGACGCCGTGTCGGCATGGTCTTCCAGAAGTCTAACCCCTTCCCGAAGTCCATCTTCGAGAATGTCGTCTACGCCCTGCGCGTGGTCGGCGTCCGTGACCGCGCCATCCTCGAAGAGGCCTGCGAGACCTCACTCCGTAAGGCGGCCCTCTGGGACGAAGTGAAGGACCGTCTCAATGACAGCGCTCTCGGACTTTCCGGCGGCCAGATGCAGCGTCTGTGCATCGCCCGCGCCATTGCCAATCGCCCAGAGATTCTGCTGATGGACGAACCCTGCTCGGCCCTTGACCCAATCGCCACTGGCAAGATCGAAGAGCTCATCCACGAGCTCAAGGACCAGTTCACAATCGTCATCGTCACGCACTCGATGCAGCAGGCCGCCCGCGTGTCGGACCGCACCGCCTTCTTCTATCTCGGCAAGCAGATCGAATACGATACCACCGAGAAGATCTTCATGAACCCGTCGCAGGCTCAGACTGAGGCTTACATCTCAGGCCGCTTCGGTTGATCCTTTAACAAACACCACCATGCAACGTTTCTTCCACGACGAACTCCGCCAGCTCCGAGACGACCTGATTTTGATGGGCGAGCGTTCGCTCGACATGACTCGCCTTGTGCTCCGTGCCGTCGAGACCGGCGACGATTCTCTGGCTCTGCAGGTGCGCGGCATGGATGATCGTGTCGACGAGCTCGAGAAGCGCGTCGACCGCGAAATCATGCGCTACCTGACGCTCTTTGGTCCGATGGGTAGCGACGTCCGCCTGCTCCTTGCCGCCCGCGATATCGGTCATGACATCGAGCGCATCGCTGACGAAGCTTCGGTTATCGCCAAGCGTGCGATGGTCATCTCCGAGCGCGGTCCGCTTAAGAGCCTCCTCCATGTGCCAGCCGAAGGCATCATCGCCTGCGAGGTCCTGCGCCTAGCGCTCGACAGCTTCATCGAAGGCGACATCGCCAAGGCCCGCCTGGTGCTGGAGCGCGACGCCGAGATCGACGCCCTCAACCGCAAGAACTACGAAGAGCTGTTCGGTAAGTCCGGCGACGCCACCAAGGTGTCCGCTTCCCACGTCGAGCTGATCTTCATCTCCAAGGCCCTGGAGCGCATCGGCGATCATTCCAAGAACATCGCCGAACAGGTCATCTTCCTACTCTCCGGCGAGGACGTCCGTCACGCCCGCTAAGCCTGCCGCCGGAAAGTCCCCCTTGTCGGGGGGCTTTCCTGTGGTATGATGCGGGGATGGAAGTCGCGCGTCGTCTCGGAGTCTTGGTCCTTGAATGGGCGTCCCTCGCCCTGGGGGTCTTCTTGGCAAAGTATTTCGGTTTCCTCCGTTACGACGATCCCGCAACCCTGGCCGTCGTGGCTGTCGTGCTCGGGCTGTTTAATTCTTTCCTACGCCCCTTCCTCCTGGCGGTCTTCATGATCGTCTCGATTCCCCTCCTTATCATCACCCTCGGGCTCGGCGCCTATGTGGTGCTGTTCCTGACCAACGGCGCCATCCTCTATTTGACCAAGGAACTCGTGAAGGACCTGCACCTGAGCAACTGGGCCATGGCTACCCTGACCATCTCAATTACTTCCTGGATGATCTCCTCTTCCGTCGGCATCGACCAGCTCAAGCCGCTGCGCCGGGCCAACGAAGCCAAGGCCAACGCCCAGAAGGCCAAGGAAGACGCCATCGACATCTGATTCGCTGCGGCGAATCAGATGAGGGCTAGGGCCTGGGACTGGGCTAGGGGCAGGTGTCCCCGGTCATCTGTTTGCTTTAGTCGTCTCATCGCTGGTTCGGGTGTAATCCGCCTAGCCCTAGCCCCGACCCTGTCTCTGGCCCTTTCACTCAGTCTTGCCAATCCGCTGGGAGTCCTTTGCGTGGGGGCTCCACGCCATGTCGAATCCCGCTCTCTCCTCCTGGGCCCGTAACGTCGCCCCTTCACCGACCCTCGCCGTCGATGCCAAGGCGAAGGCCCTCAAGGCCGCCGGCAAG
>CANHZL010000027.1 GCA_947465345.1 Opitutia bacterium
CGCGCCGCTCGTGACCGCCATCCACGGAGGAGGGCACGAATACGCTAAGGGCTCCACCGAGCTGATTGTCCGCTTCTTTAAGGAGAACCCCAAGCCGGCGAAGTGATTAGTGGGCGGGGTCGTCGGTCAGGATCGCGAGGTCGTCGAGGTAGAACTCCGTCTTCTCGTTCGCGTTACTGACGAACCCGACCCAATCGAGCGTCTTCATGTCCGGATGGCGGCAGGGGAGGTCCTTGAATTCCTTGGTCGCTTCGCCCTCCGGCGTGACTTTCAGGTTCCAGTGGCCCGTCACGGCCTCGCCGATGACGGCGGAGAGCTCAAAGCGGATCCACTTCTGCAGCGGTATGGCAACATCGAGCCCTTTGACACCGGTGAGGCGACCGTTCTGGATGTGTAGCACTGGGCCGGTGCGGTAAGGGTTTCCTTTCGTCCGCCATTCGTGGAAGAAAATCGCCTTCGGCTCGAGGTAGAGCGAGAAACTGATGCTGGAGGTGCCGGTCCGATGGTGTGGATTGAATGACAGCATCGGGTAGTAGGTGGCCGGCAGTCCTGGCGCATCCTGAAAGAGTAGGGACTGTTTACCTTCGGCGTGCACGGCCGTAGTCATGCGTAAGGCATCGCCTAGGCTGACGCGCGGCTTGCCTGGCGGAGCTTGGTTGATGGTCAGCGAGGGGATGCCGTGCGGGAAGGGGCGCTGCTGGTCGATGATGCGTCCCTCGAAGCCTTGGCGGATATTCAGGGGCGGGGCTTCTGGACGGGCAGGGCGGGAGACCTCTGGGCCGCGCACAAAGGTCTCGGCCAGTTTGCGCCAAGCGGGGTCGTCCTGCAGGACGCCCATCGTGGCGACATCGATGGATTTAATTCCAAGGGCGAGCGCGGGTGAGTCGGGCTTGAGGCGGAAGTCCCGCTTAGCGGGATTGACGAAGAGCGGGTCGGCGACGAGTGAGCCGACGTCTTGGCCTTTTTTCTGCCAGTCGGCGAAAGAGAGCTTCTTGTCCGTTAAGGTCACAGGGCGGGCCGAGACATCCCAGTAGACGTTATCTTTATTGAGGAAATGAGCGGTCGTGCCGGTCCAGTTGCTGCCGAGCAGTTCGCCACGGTCGAAGATCACGATGTTCTTCTCGAACGTGAAGGAGAGGTGTTCCTCGGCCCGCGAGCGTTTCACTTGGTGCTCCTCGGAAAAGGCGAAGACGTTGTTCCGGATGATGTTGTCCTTGCCGTAGTGCTGATGGAAACCGCCGTCGGTCGTGTCGTACGTCACGTTGCCTTCCATGGTAATGCCCGTGCTACCTTCGTCGGTGTAGAGGCCCCAGCCGCCGTATTGGAGGCACATCACGTCATGGATGAGGTTGTGGCTCACCGTGGTGCCTTCGGATGGCCCGAGCGTGTAGACGCCGCCCATATCGCTCAGCAGGCCTTTGCCGAGGTGGTGGAGATGGTTCCAGTCGATCTTGTTCCGCTTGGCGTTGCTGGGGGCGTAGCCCCAGCGCCAGCCGACCGAGACCGCGGAGTAGAAGAAATCCGAGATCTCGTTGTGCGTCACCTCGTTGTCGGAAGAGGAGCCAACCCAGACGCCGACGGCGCACGGGAAGATCAGGCCGCCATCGCGGATGATATTATTGTGTACACGATTATGGCTGGCGTGATTCTCGGGCTTCGCCTCGTCGTTGAGCGTGCCGACCTTGATGCCGCCGGCGCCCAGGTCGGTGATCAGGCATTTCTCGATGGAGACCTCGCGGCACCCCTGGCGGAGTGAGAAACCATAGCTGCCGACGTGGGAGAGTTCGCAGCCAGTAAACGAGACTTGCCGGGCATGTTCGAGCGTGATGACGCCGTCGACAGTACGAACAGCGGATTGATTCGGGACCGCCGTCGCGAGTGAAGGAACGCCTTTGGCGTGGCTGAAGCGGAGTCCGCGGAAAGCGAGATGCGTAACCGGTGTCTGAGGTTTTCCGACGAAGGTGAGCAGTTTCTCGGCCACGGGATAGGTAGCTCCGGATGTCGCGATAGATTCGCCTTGGCGGGGCAGGTAGGTCAGTTGACCGGAGCGACTGAGGAACCATTCACCGGGTTCATCCAGCAATGACAGCAGGTTCTCGATGACCATGCCAGTGAGGTGATCGAAGGCCGTGTTAGCCTTCTGGGCCGGGCCGCGGACCTTCAAGGTGCCGGTGGCTGGTTGGGCGGTTTCGACGCGACTGCGGGTCGAGTCCCACTTGTGATAGAAAGTAACGACGGCGTCCTGGGCGTCGGCTGGACTGATCTCGCTGAAAGCCATCAGCTCCTTTGGGTCGACGCGAATCGTCTGTTCGGTGAAGCCCGTGGTGGGGGTGCCGCCGGGGATGGGAGCTTCGCTCTCAACGCTGCGGACATAGTGGCTTCCGGGATTATTGGTGCGGGCCCGGGTGGCGCGACGATCAGCGACCCAAAGTTGTTCGAAGGTCTCGGTCCCCGCGGGAGTCTGAAGTAACCAGCGGCCATTCTTGCCCAACGTGAAGAGCGGTAGCTCCTTGCCGCCAGACAGTACTACCTTGGCTCCTGATGCGGCCTCGTATGAGATGACTTTTCCTTCTTCGCCGGAATCTTTCGCCTCGAAGGCAATGGCGGCGGACTGGCGGTAAGTGCCCTCGGCGAAAATGACGTGGACTGGTTCCTTGAGCGGCCGGGGGAGTTTGCGGATAGCCAGACGGGCGCCGTTGAGCGTGGCGAGGGGGCCGTCGCTGTGGTCGGTGTTGGGCGTAAGGATTCGTCCGGACCAGTCGTCATTACCCTGCGGGGAGACGTGTAGGTCCAGCGCCTGGGCGGTGAAGGGCGAGAGGAGGGCCAGCAGGTAGGCTCGACGGAAAGGCATGGTTATCCCGACAAGAGCCCTCCGGCTCTGTTCCCTCAAGACTTTCTGGCGACGAAGAACCGCGTCTCGCCGGCGAACTCGCGTACGAGCGGTCCGTCGGCCGCGATTTCAGTGCTTAGCGGGCACTCGAGGAGCGTGAAGCCTGTTTCTGACAGCTCTTCGCGGGTTTCTTGTTCGGTGCTGCTGTGGATGAAGACGGGCGTGGTGTCGCTCTCATGCCAGCGATCGCCGGGGACGAGCTCGTCCGTGTCACCTTCCTTGGCCCAGTAGGCCGCATTGGCGCCCTTCTCGCGATCAGAGGCCGTGAAGAGTAAGATTCCTTCGGACTTTAGGACGCGGTGGATCGAGCGAAGTGCGGCGAGGCGGTGGGTCCGGCTTGGCAGGCACATCAGCCCGTTGAAGGCGAAGATCGCGCGATCGAAGGACGCGTCGGGGTAGGTGAGGGCGGTGGCGTCCTGTTGGTGGACGCAACGCTCCCAACTCTCGTTGTGGTCGGCCAGCACCGCGCGGGCGAGGCTGACCATGATCGGTGAGAAATCCGTCGCGACCACGTCGGCGTAGTCTGACTGCAGAAGTCCGAGGGCAACCCGCCCGCCTCCGCAGCCGAGCTCAAGGATGCTTTGGTTCTTGGCGAAGTAGCGTTCAAAGAGGACCTTTTCCGAAGCCCAGACCCCGACGCGAACGGCGGCGCGGGCGTAGTACAAGGCCGTCTCGGTCTCGAGCCAGTGGGCTTGCGGGTCGCGTTCCATGGGATGAAGCAAGGGAATCTTGCCAGAGAGGCAATCGCAGGAACACTCAGTCGCATGATTCGGCCTCTGTTCTTGTCCTTGGTGCTGGCGCTTGTCGCTTGCGACAACCGCCAGCCGTCCACCGCTCCGACCGTTGAACTGGGCATCGAGACCCTTTTCCCCATCCGCATGGGTCAAGTGCTCGGCCGGTTACGGATCGCCGCCACCGATCTGGAGAAGGCCCGCGGACTTATGGGCACGACCAAGCTCACCGATGAGGAAGGGATGGCCTTCATGTATGAATCCGAGACCCAGATGCGTTTCTGGATGAAGGATACTCCGCTGAACCTCGACATCGCGTTCATCGCTAGGGATGGCACCGTGCTCGAGGTCAAGACCATGACTGCCGGAGATACTGAGACCACGGCTTCTTCGTCAGATCAGGTCCGCTTCGCGATTGAGATGCGGGCCGGTTGGTTCGGGCATTTCGGCGTCAAGCCGGGCGACAAGGTCAACCTCGAGGACATCCGTAGCGCCCTGCAGGCGCGTGGCTTCGACCCGAAGCGGTTCTTGCCCTGATCAGAGCGAACGCCAGAGCAGGAGGAGGCCCGTAGCGACGGAAAGGCAGCCGAGCACGAAAGCGAGGGCCAGGCGTTCCGCGGCGGTCGTCCGGAAGATCCTCATGCCTTCGGGACGAGCCGCGCAGCGGCTTCGCGGAGGAAGGCCGTGAGTCGCAGGAGGAAGAAGGGCGAAGGGGAGCCGGCGATCGGTTCGAGGGCCTGTTCCGCCGCGGCGATCTCGGCGTCGAGCCGGCGGAAGCTTTCGCGCCACGCTGAAGCGGAGATCAGCTGACGGGCGTCGCCACCCGCACGGAGGGCGGTGAGGAAGCCTTTGCCGGAGCGATCGCGTTCGAGCAGCATCGGCAAGGTCAGCTTACCGCTGGCGGCGTCAGTGCCGAGGGTCTTGCCGGCCTTGGTGTCGTCTTGGAGCAGGTCGACGAGGTCGTCGTAGATTTGGTAGGCGATACCGAGGTGGCGGCCGAACAGGGAGCAGGCGGCGATGTGTTCCGCTGGGCGGTCGGCGAGAAGCGCGCCAGCCTGGCAGGCACCTTCGAAGAGCTCCGCAGTCTTCAGGCGGATATGGCGGTAATAATCCTCCAGAGAGAGGTCGTCGTGTCCGCGGGAGAAAGTCTGGCAGACTTCGCCGGAGCAGACTTCGCGGGAGGCGCGGGCCACGATGCGGCAGAGTTCAGGCGTGGGATGGTCGGCGGCGAGCACGAGTGCGTGGGCGAAGAGGGCGTCGCCGAAGAGCACGGCGGCATGGGCGCCGTGGGTCCGGTTGGGGGTGTCGCTGCCGTGGCGGGTGTCGGCGCCGTCGAGGACGTCGTCGTGCACGAGGGTCGCCAGGTGGACCAGTTCGATGATGCCGGCACCGCGGACGAGGGCTTCAGGGGGCGGGCCGCCGGCTCCCGAGGCGAAGGCGAGGAGCGGACGGAGTCGCTTGCCTGGGTGGGCGAGCACGTCGCGCACCATCGGACGGACTTCCGGTTCGAACGCGAGTTCCTGCGCTGCGAGGAATTTCTCGAGTGCTACGAAATGGGCTTCAAGGCCGATGTGCAGCGGAGAGGACACGCCGCAATCTGCTACCGAAAAAGCCCTTGCGCAAGCGCAGGATGAGGGAAGACCGCCTAAGTCGGCCTTACGGGACGAACTTCGTTTCGCTCGCGACGCTAACCTTGCCGGTCTTGGCGCAATCGACGCAGTCGATACGCTTATCCAGTTGGCCCTTCTGCGGTTCGCGGGTGAACCCCACTCCACCGCACTTCTTGCAGGCAGCCTGCTCGTACGTCACCACGCTGACGTCCGCTCCGGCATTGATTGCTTCAACGAATTTCTGGAGGGCGGTCGGTGTGTCTTCGAGCGTGGCGCATTCGACGAAGGCTTCCCGGCGCAGCGTCAGACGCTTACCGACGAGCGGTGCATAGTTGGCCGTGAAGAGCAGGGAGACCGTACCGACGTGCATGCCGGTGAGCTTACCCGTATCACCGACCTTGGCAGGCTTATCGAGAAGTAGGATCGCCATGGTATCAACTCCGGCGGCGAGGATCTCGCTGGGGTCAGTGGCGGGCCAAGCAGCCTTGGCGAGGAAGCGGTTGTCGCCGAGATCCTGAAGTAAGGCATAGTTGACCGTCGTGATGTGTCCGAGCGCCTTGCTTGAGCCAGTCGGAGAGCCATCGACGATGCGTTGGGCGGAGAAAGCCGCAAAGAGCCGCTGAAGTTCTTTGGTCGTTTCGGTGAAGCCGACCTTATTGATCTTCGAGAGCTGGAATGTGCGGCTGCTCTTGGCTGAAGGTGCGGGGATGGCACGGAATGTCGTGATCACCACCGAATTATCGACCTCCTCTTCAATGACTTTTGCGCCTCCTTTAGTGGCGGAAGGGGATGCTTTGGCCCCGAACGCGGTCGTTTGGGCCGAGGTCGATAGGGCAGTGGTCAGGAGGACGAGGAGCAGTCGCGTGATCATGGTCTCAGTCGAGTGAGGAGAGGTCGCCTTCGGCTGGTGGCGGGGTGGACTTCGGTTTGGCTTTGGCGGGGCTGACGTCGGCAGGGGTCACTGGTTTCTGACGCTTCGGACGGGAATCGTCGTCGGAATCATCCTCCTCTTCGTCATCATCGTCATCGGGTAGGTCGTCATCCTCAGGGTTGGGCTTGTCTCCGCGGGCGATACGCTTGCGGCGGACGATGACCGAGCCGACGAAGACTGCGATGAGGTAGAGTCCGAAGAGCGCCGCCACCAGGATGGCGAGCGAGACGAGGTCGCCGATGGGCGTGATGAGGATCGCGCCGATTGTGATGCCCGCAAGCATGCCGCGCCAGGACTTTAGGAGCGTCACTGGGCGGACGAGCTCCAGCCACATGATGATGATGAGCGCCAAAGGGAACTGGAAGCAAAGGCCGGTGAGGAGCGACATCATCACCACGAGCGAATAGTAGTCGGAGGCCTGCCAGTTGATGCGGATGTCCATGCCGTGGGCCACATGGTGGACCACCACGATCGACATCGGCGTCAGCCAGAAGAACGCCAGCGCCGCACCAATCAGGAAGAGTACGAGGCCGGCGGCGCAGAAGGGGATGAGGCCGCGACGTTCCTTGGTGTTGAGGGCCGGGCCGACGAAGCGGACGACCTCGTAGAGGAAGACTGGAGAGGAGATGGCGATGCCGGCCGCGATTGCAGCATACATCAGCACGGACCAGACGCCCATGAACTGGGTTTCCTGTAGCTGGGTGGAGATCGCTGGTACGCTGACCAGCCAGGAGGGAATCGAAAGTACTCCGAGGAATAGCAGGTCTCCCTGCACCGAGGGTTGGGACATGCCCTCGGGGTCAATCTGGCGGGCCCACTCGAGTGGGAGCTGAAGCAGGACGGGGATCTCCTTGTAGAAGACGAGGGCGATGGCGACGCCAACGGCGAAGACGCCGAGCACGCGCATGAGGGAGATGCGGAGATCCTCGATGTGCTCGAGGAACGACATCTCGCTGCGGGGCCGATTGCGGCGAATGAGGGTGGAAAGCATGGGGTTAGTCCTTGCGGAGAAGGTCCTTAATCACGTCGAGGCTCAGGCCAGACGAGACGGAGTCTGATTCGGTCAGGAGCTTACGCAACATCTCAGACTTGGACTTTTGTAGCTCCATAACGCGTTCTTCGATGGTTCCGGCGGCGATCAGCTTGATGCTGGTGACTGTCCGGGTCTGGCCAATGCGGTGGGCACGGTCGGTGGCCTGGGCTTCGGCGGCGGGGTTCCACCATGGGTCGAAGTGAATGACGGTGTCGGCGCCCGTCAAGTTGAGGCCTGTGCCACCTGCCTTGAGGGACATGAGCATGACCGGGATGGTCGGGGTCGAATTAAACTTATCGCAGACGCCTTGGCGGTCCTTGGTCGAGCCGTCGAGGTAGCAGTAAGGGATGTCGCGGTCCTCGAGGGCTGTCTTGAGGAGTTGGAGTGCGGTGACGAACGTGGAGAAGACCAGCATGCGGTGGCCGGCATCCTTGGATTCTTCGACGAGCTCGAGGAACGCCTGCAGCTTCGCGGAGTCGGCCTCTTCCATTTTCGGATCGAGGATGCGCGGGTCCGCGCAGATTTGACGAAGGCGGAGCAGTTGGTTGAAGGCCGCCATCTGGATGCGGGCCTGCGTGGCGCCGCCCATCTCCATCTCGAAAATCTCCTGGCGGGTGGACTCGAGGATTTCGTCGTAGATTTTCTTCTGGTTGTCCTCGAAATCACAGTAGACGATTTGCTCAATCTTGGCGGGTAGTTCAGGTGCGACGGCGACCTTGGAGCGGCGGAGGATGTAAGGCGCGGCCATCTGCAAGAGGCGGTCGTCGTGCCATTTGCGTTCGTCGGCTTGGATGCGTTCTTCCGGCTTAGGGAGGTAGCCTGGCATGAGGAATCCGAAGAGTGAGCGGAGGTCTTCCAGGGAATTCTCGACCGGCGTGCCAGTGAGGATGTAGCGGCCCTTGGCGACGAGTTGCTTGACCGCTTTGGCGGCCTGGGCGCGGGAGTTTTTGATGTTTTGACCTTCGTCGCAGATTGCGGCGCCCCAGGTGATGAGGGAGAACGCGGCGATATCGCGCGAAAGCGTGCCGTAGGAGGTGATGACGAGGTCGAAGCGCTGCAGGTATTCCTGTGCGGTGAAGCGGTTCTGGCCGTGGTGGGCGAGGACCTTGAGCGACGGCGTGAAACGGCGGGCTTCGCGGCGCCAGTTCTCGACGAGCGAGGCCGGACAGACGACAAGGCAGGGGCCGTCTTCCGGGCGGTGCTGGCGCAGGGCCTCCATGAAAGCCAAGGCTTGCACGGTCTTGCCGAGGCCCATTTCGTCGGCCAGAAGTCCGCCGAGGGAATTGTTATGGATGTGCCAGAGCCAGGCTACGCCGACCTGCTGGTAGATGCGGAGCATCTTGCTGAGCTCCTCGCGGATGGGCGCAGGCTGAAGCTTCGAGAGGTTGCGGATCGCCGAGGAGCGCTTACTCCAGGTCTCGGGCGGCGCGAAGGCGGCCTGCAGTTCCTCGGCGATGGCGTCAGCGCTGGCGAGGTCGGCGTACCCGATCTTCAGGTTGAGGTCCAAGTCGACGTCGCGCTTGGATTCGCCCGTGATGCGCCGTTGGGCGTTGCGGATCGACTCCATTAGCTCCGGCGTGATGAGGCGCGGGCCTTGGTCGGTGTAGAAGAACATGCGTCCGCTCGAGAGGGCCTCTTGGATGACCTTCGGGGATTTTCCTTCGGGGTCGATGCCGATGGCGAAGCGGAAACCGTCGTTCTCCTCGGAAGCGTCGCACTTCGCCTTGGCGAGATCGACGTTGCGCAGTGAGTGCGAGAGGTTGTGCGTGAAGAACGCGCCGTTGTCCGTCATCAGTAGCTTGTGATGACGGGCGAGGAAGTTGAGAACCTGGATTGTGCCGGCGAGGTACCATTCGCGGGTGGTGGTCTCGAGGGTGAAGCCGCTGCGCTGGAGGACGTCGCGGAGTTCGGCGACCGGGCCGGAAGACTGCTGGGGCAGGCGAATACGCAGCCACTTCATTGAACCGTCGACCCAAGGACGGTCGTCGCGTCCGCGTTCCTGCGAGCGAACTTCCTGTTCCTCGGGGCCGTCGTCAGGGGCTTCGCCCGTGGCGTTGGTCTGCGGCGTAGCGGCGGGTTCGTCGAGGTGCTCATGGACCTTGTCGAGCTGGTCTCCGTCCCACACCAGGGCGGTCTCGGGCGCGTTGGCCATCCGGAAAATCTTCAGGCCTTTACCGATGGCGAGGAGCTGGCGGAGGTGACGGCGGGTGAGGGGGAGGATGCCTTGCAACTTGCCGTGGCAGAGGTTCTCGAGAATCGCTAGGAAGAAGACCGTATCGGGTTCGATGGTCCAAGCTTTGCTGCGGTCGAGATTCTCGGGGGCGACCTGGGCACCGTCGACGCGAAGTTCGAGGCGGCAGATGATCTCGTCGCGCGCGGCGGCGGTGACGATGTTGGGCGGAACGATGAAGCGCACCTCGATGGGCGTGCCGCGTTTTTCCGAGAGGGTGAGGGATTTGAGCCGGGGTCCTGCCGGGGTCGTCTCCGCTTCCTTTGACTTTCCTTTCTTTGTCTCCGTCGTCTTTTCCTTCGTGGCGATTGTTGTCGGTTTGCCTGGCGGTGCGGCCGGTTTCGGCGGCGCCATTGTCTCCGGCTTGATGAAGCCTTCTTTAGCAGCGAGCACGAGGTAGGCCGCGACCGAGTGCACGCAGAGTTTTCTTCGGCCGACGGAGACTTCGCAGCCGCACTCGTTGCGCTGGAAGGTGACCGAGCGGAGGTTCCAGCGGGCTTCACGGGATTCAGTGCCATCGTCGACCAGCGCCTCCGCGATAGGTGGGGTCCAGAGGGCCTTCTTCACCTTACCCTTGGCCACCAGCTCCTTGGCGAGGAGCACGGTCGCCCCGCCAGCGAGATCGACGAGATCGTCTTCGGTGATGTTGGGCAACGGCTGACGCGGCGCCATGGTGAGGGTGTGCGGTGAAAAGCGTCGTCCGAAAGGACGCGCCAAAGGAGGGAAAACCTAGTGGGAAGACGGTTCGCCTAGACGGCGACGTCTTGGACCGGGACTCCTGGGTGCATCTCGAAGATGCCTACGGGGGTCGTCGGGCCTGTCATCACGATGGAATAATCATCGCCGATGCCAATGATAATCTGACCTCCTGGCATATTTACCGTCAAATCCGCATCAACTAGGCCCATTTTACGGGCCACAGCGGCCGAAGCCGAAGAGGAGGAACCGGAGGCCATCGTGTAGCCAGCGCCGCGTTCCCAGATCTCGATCCGCACGTTCTTGCGGTCGATGATCTTCATGAACTGCACGTTGGTGCGGTTCGGGAAATTCGGATGCGTCTCGAGGTGCGGTCCGTAGAGCTTGGCGAGGTCGGGCGTGAGGTCGTCGACCGGGATTACGCAGTGCGGATTGCCGACGGTGGCGGCCCAATACTTGAAGGTCTTGCCGAGGACGGTGATCTCTTCGCCGAGGACTTCGCGGTCCGCGCCGATATGCGGGATGACCGGCGCGCGGAAGGAGACCTTGCCCATCTCGACACGGATACGGTTGCCGCCTTCGAAAACCTCACAGCGGACGACGCCTCCGATAGTGTGAAGGCGGAACTCCTCGCCTTCCTTAATGCGCTTGGTCTCGAGGAGGTGGCGGCAGAAGATGCGGATGCCGTTGCCGGACTTCTCAGCCTCGGAGCCGTCGGGGTTCAGGATACGCAGGCCGAAGGTGCCGTCGGTGCGCTCAATCGGGCCGAAGAGGATGCCGTCGGAGCCGAGGCCGAAGTGACGATGGCAGACCTTGCGGATGGCTTCGGGCGAAAACAGGGTAGGGCAATCCTTAGGCTCGAGGACGAGGTAGTCGTTACCGAGGGCGTGGTATTTGGCGAAACGCATGTTCGCCTTCTGATTGGGCTGTAAAGGCGTGTTTGGCAAGCAATGGGTGCCTCTTCCCATCTCATGGCTTTATTTCCTGCACCCTTGGCCGTAGAAGATGTCCATGCGCCTCCTGCCCCTGGTTGCCCTGGCTTGTACTCTCTCCGTCTCCGCGGCTGATAGGCGCCAGCCCAACATCGTGTTGCTCTATTCCGACGATATCGGATGGGGCGACCTCGGTTGCTATGGCTCTAAGGTCATTCCGACGCCTAACCTCGATAAACTCGCATCGCAAGGTACCCGCTTCACCTCGGGCTACTGCACGTCCGCCACCTGCACGCCTTCGCGCTATTCCCTTCTGACAGGCGAATACGCCTGGCGTCGTCAAGGGACGGGCGTTCTGCCCGGCGACGCGCGCCTCATCATTAAGCCAGGCCGCCCGACGATGGCCGCGAGTCTCGCCAGGCTGGGTTATGCGACCGGTGTCGTTGGCAAGTGGCACCTCGGCCTGGGTTCGGGTGACGTGAACTGGAATCAGAAGATTAACCCTTCACCCAATCAGATCGGCTTCACTTATTCGTTCATCATGGCCGCCACCGGCGACCGCGTGCCCACGGTCTTCGTCGAGGATGGCTCGGTCGTCGGCCTCGACCCCAAGGATCCGATCGAAGTCAGCTACAAGCAGCCATACCCGGGCGACCCTGACCTTACCACCGATGCCGAACGCGCGAAGCTGAAGATGGATTGGTCGCACGGACATAACATGGCGCTCGTCAACGGCGTCGGCCGCATCGGCTGGATGAAGGGCGGCAAGTCCGCGCTCTGGAACGACGAGACGATGGGCGATACCTTCGCCGACAAGGCCTGCGGTTTCATCGCGCGCAATAAGAACAAGCCGTTCTTCCTTTACTACGCCTCACATGAGAACCACGTGCCGCGCGTGCATAATCCGCGTTACGCCGGCAAGACGCCTTTGGGCCCGCGTGGGGACGCCGTGGTGGCGTTCGACGACCAGGCCGGCCGCATCCTCGTCGAGCTCGATAAGCACGGCCTCGCCGAGAACACGCTCGTCATTTATTCTTCCGACAACGGTCCGGTGCTGGACGATGGCTATAAGGATAAGGCTGTCGAATTGAACAAGCAGGCCGGCCATACTCCCGCCGGGCCTTTCCGCGGCGGTAAATACAGCATTCTCGAAGGCGGTACGCGCGTCGGCTTCATCGCCCGCTGGCCTGGCCATACTCCTGTCGGCAAGGTCTCCGACGCGCTGATGTCGCAGGTCGACCTGCCCGCCGTGTTCACTAAGGTTGCCGGCGGCGACCCTGCCGATTTCCTGAACCTGGATTCCGTCGACACGTCCGCGGCCCTCACGGGAGGTGCCGGTCGCGAGACGCTGATCTCGAGCACGCAGGGCAACCAGCTTTCCATTCGCGACGCGCGTTGGAAGTTCATCTCCGGTATCGGAGCTCCCGGCAAGGGCAAGAAAGCTCAGGGTCCACTGGTCGCTTTGCTCGGTTCCGAATCCGAACAGGCCAACGATAGTCGCGACCAGTCCGGCCCGCGTCTATTCGACCTGCAGAACGACCCAGGCGAACGCACCAACGTCGCCAAAGAGCACCCGGAGATCGTCGCTCGCCTAAAGGCCTTGCTGGAAGCCCAACGCGCCAAGGGCGTCGCCCAGCCTTTACCAAACTAATCGCTCGTTTAATTTCGAGCCTGCGCCTTCTCCCGACTTGAAGCGGGGGGAGGAAGGGTGATGCTCGGCGCATGAGCAAGCCCCCCATCCGAGTCCTTTGCGTCGGCGCCGGCCACATGGGCCGTTCGCACGCCCTCGCTTACCATAAGCTTCCTGGTTTCCAGATCGTCGGCCTTGTCACTCGCTCGGCCGACTCGCGCGCCAAGCTGAACGCCGAACTCGGCGGCGGCTATGCGGAGTACGGCGATTTCCATGCCGCGCTCAAAGCCACCAAGCCCGACGCGGTTTCGATTTCGAGTTACCCAGATACGCATGCCGAATATGCCGTCGCTGCGCTCGAAGCCGGCTGCCATGTCTTCGTCGAGAAGCCCCTCGCCGTGACCGTCGCCGAGGCCGAGCAGATCGTCGCCAAAGCCAAGGAAGTGAAGCGCAAGGTCGTCATCGGCTACATCCTCCGTCATCACCCCGCCTGGACTCAGTTCATCAAGACCGTGCAGACGCTCGGCAAGCCGCTCGTCATGCGCATGAATCTCAACCAGCAGAGCTATGGCGACATGTGGAAGACGCATAAGTCGCTCCTGCAGACCTGCAGCCCGGTCGTCGATTGCGGCGTGCATTATGTCGACGTGATGTGCCTGATGACCGGTAGCCGCCCGGTCCGCGTGTCCGGCATCGGCGCCCGTCTGACCGAAGACATGCCTGCGGGGCAGATCAATTACGGCCATCTTCAGGTGACCTTCGCCGACGGGTCCGTGGGTTGGTACGAGGCCGGCTGGGGTCCGATGATGTCCGAGGAGGCTTTCTTCGTGAAGGACGTGATCGGACCGAAGGGCTGCGTCTCCATCGTCGCCGGCAAGGCCGCGCAAGCCGGCAACTCGGCCGACGTCGATTCGCACTCCGCCGCGCAGGCTTTGAAGGTGCATTCCTCGCAGCTCGGCGCCGACGGCAAGTTCACGAAGCCCGACGAGATCGTGCCGACCGACGCCGATCCCGGCCATGACGGACTATGCGAGCGCGAACAGGCCTATTTCGAAAAAGCCATCCGCGAAGACCTTGACCTGACCGCGCACATGGATGACGCCGTCAATTCGATGCGCATTGTCGCTGCTGCCGACCAGTCGTTCCGCGAGGGACGCACGATTAATCTCTGAACGGCGATGGCGCACCCGAACCTGGTCTTCATGGGCGTCTCCGGCTGCGGCAAGAGCACCGTCGCGGAGATGTACGCGCAGCGCACCGGGGCCACGCTGATCGAGGCGGATGGTTTCCATCCCCCGGAGAACATCGCGAAGATGAGCGCCGGCACGCCGCTGACCGACGCCGACCGCGCGGGCTGGCTGGCCGCGATGGCCGCGCGACTCGCCGAGGGCAAGGCCCGGGGTGAGGCGATGGTCGTCACCTGTTCCGCTTTGAAGAAGGCCTACCGCGACCGCCTGCGGGAAGGGGATGCGGAGCTGTTCTTCGTCTTCCTCGACGGCAGCCAGGAGCTGCTGCAGGCGCGACTCGACGCGCGCAAGGGACACTTCATGCCCCCCGGCCTGCTGGGCAGCCAGCTCGCCACGTTGGAGCGACCGAACCTTGCTTGCGAGAAGTGCCTGCACGTCAGCATCAGCCTTGCGCCTGAGCAGATCTGCGCGACGGTCGGCGTGGCGATGCGTCGCTTCGCCTGAAAAGCAGAAGGCCCGCGCGATGGCGGGCCTTCGTTTGCCGAGGTGAGCGAGAAGCTTACTTATTCCAGACTACCTTCGAAGGCTCGATGACGCTCGTCTTGTCGAGGGACGGGAAGCCTTCCGGAATCGGCAACGTGACCTTGCCGGTCGCGGCCCACTCGGTGGAACGGGCGAGGATGGTCTGGAAGCCTACGCAATGCAGGGCGTCGAAGGTCGTGTCGCCGGTCCAGAGGTGACCCATCGAGGTGGTGACCACGCGGCCCTTGTTGAAGGGAGCGTACCAGACCATCGGTTCATGCATGTCGGTGCCGCCCGTTTCGGGCTTGGAGTAAGAGCTCGAGAGCACGTGCATGTGGTCGGCGCTGCCGCGCATGCGGCCGTAGAGTTCGTCCGTGGCGTGGAGCCATTCAGCCGGGATACCCTGCATGATCGGGTGGGCGGCGTCGCGGGTCTTCAGGGTGAAGACGTGCTTCGAGCCATGGCCGGAACCGAAGCCCTTGGTCTGGATCTTCTCATCGGCGTCGACGAGCGCGACGGCCTTGCCGGTC
>CANHZL010000028.1 GCA_947465345.1 Opitutia bacterium
ACGAGCCCCTTCGCCTGCCGGACCGCCCAAGAGACGCCGACCTTACGCTGGGCCTCCTCATCGGGACCGCAGGCCTCGAGCTCGCGCACCAACGCATCGGGGATGCGCGCCTTGCAGAAGCCGCAGAAGTTGCGGGCCTGCTTCAGGGAAAGCACGGGCATGATGCCCGGCAAGATCGGCACAGCGACGCCGGCCGCACGGGCCCGCGCGACGAAACGGAAGTAGTCCTCGTTGTCGAGGAAGAGCTGGGTGGTGACGAAGTCAGCTCCGGCCGCAACCTTACCCGCAAGGAAACGGATATCTGACAGATCGTCGACGGCGTCCGGATGGCGTTCCGGGAAGCCCGCGACCCCGACGGCGAAACGGCCAGGCTGCTCCGCGGCAATCTGACGGACGAGCCCCTGCGCATGCGTAAAACCTTCCGGATGCGCGATGAAGTCCTTCTGCCCTTTGGGCGGATCGCCGCGCAGGGCCAGGATGCCCGAGAAGCCGGCCTGATCATATTGGCTGATGATGCCGGCGAGCTCGGCGCGAGAATGCCCGACGCAGGTTAGGTGCCCGATTAAGGGGATGCCCATCTTCACGAGCTCAGCCCCGTAGGTGATCGTCGTGTCGCGGGAAGTGCCGCCGGCGCCGTAGGTCAGGGAGGCGAAATCGATGCCCAGAGGCTTCAGCGTCGCGGCGACCTTGAGCATGCGCGCCCCGCCCTCCGCGTCCTTGGGCGGGAAGAACTCCACCGACACCGTGGGGCGCACGGGGCTGCGGAGCGCATCGATGAGCAGCTGGCGGGACATCTGAAGTATCTTCTTATCTAGATATGAAGATGTATGTCAAGGCTCTTAGCGGTCACTCATCCCGGCCTTCACGGCCGCCATTGGCGGGCAGTTCGCCCGGCATGGCCACGTGATAGGCCATCACCATCCAGCACAGCATGACGGGGTAGACCAGGACGATGAAACCGAAGGAACCGAAGATGCCGAGCAAGACGCCGGCGGTCACGGACAGGACCTTGAAGGCCACGAGGAAGCAGACGGGGATGATGACGAAGATGATGGCGGCAACGTAGCCAATCGAGGTCGTGCCGGAATAGATGCCGGCCGAGCGGGCGAGATCCATGCCGCACGCGTGACAGGCTTTGTTCAAGCGGAACCAGGAGGCGAGCAGGCCGCGCTTCCCGCAATTGGGACAATGGCAGAGGACGCCTCGGGCGACGATGTCGCCACGCGTGATTTTCAGCTCAGGTTCGTCCATACTGATAGCCTCATCCAGATGAGGCGAAAGACAAGCGAAGACCCGCCCTACCCTAGACCTTGAGGAAAAGCTTCTGCCGCTTCAAGAACCAGAGAAACGTCCACTTGACCATGAAGACGCCAACCGTGAGCAATAGGGCGCCCCACAGCGCGGGCAGCTGCTTGGCAATGCCGCCGAACAAGGCGTCGCTAGTGTAACCAAAGCTGATGAAACGGCCTGACATATAGATCAGGACCGAGTTCATCCCGACGACGGCGAAGAAGGCACCGAAGTGGCGCAGCCAACCGCGCACATCGATGAACCAATAAAACGCGCCCAGCAGAAGGCTGGACCATCCACAGGTCCACAGCACAAAAGAACTCGTCCAAAGGTTCTTGTTAATCGGGAACACCAAATCCGAAATATATCCTCCAGCCAACAACGCCAAACCGACGAGAATCAGGCCGGCAGCTTTTTGATCGCCGGATACCTCTGTCGAGGATCGACGTAACCATAGGCCAGCCTGGATGCCCATCAGGGCATTACCGATGGCAGGTAGAATCGCGAGCAGGCCTTCTGGGTCGTGGATTCCCTTGTGTAACTTGCCCGGCAGGAGCAGTCGGTCGACATAACTAGCGAAGTTGCCCTCCATCGACAAGTCACCAGCGGCGAAGCCCGGCGCATGGCCGAACGACATCACCGCCCAATAGCCAAGCAAGACGCCAGCCAGCCAGTACCAAAGGCGCTTCGGGGTCTCGAAGTTGAAGGCGAAAATGAGCTGGGCGAACATGCCCGCTAGACCGATGCGACCGAGCACGCTACCGAGGCGCATGTTCTCGAGCCCCTTCCACTGGAGGCCGTTGTTATAGATGACACCGAGCAGGACGAGGACCAGACCGCGCAGCACAATCTTGCGGCAGACTTCACCCCGCGCACCTTCCGTCAGCCGGCGAGTCAGCGAATACGGCGTCGAGACGCCGGCCATGAATAGAAACAGCGGGAAGATGAGGTCTTCAAAGTGGAAGCCATTCCAAGGCACATGCCCCAGCTGCGTATTTACGGCCGCCAGCCAACCCCAGCCCGTCAGCGCCAGCAGGGCTACGATGATTTCGTGGCCTCCGATAATCCAGAAAAGGTCGAAGCCACGCAGGGCGTCGAGCGAGAGCAGGCGTTCGGACTTAGGGGCAGGAGTCTCCATGGGGGTAGGGCTTTTCTATCCCTGCACCGAAGGAGGTCTACTCGGAAAGTCCTCCTTAATGGCCCACGGCCATAGAAAGCAGAAATGGATACATCGTCGCCGTTATCCGCCAACCGCTAACCGCAGAGACCGCGCGCCGCTTCGCGGCGCTCACATCCGTTCCACCGGCTCGATGCCCAGAAGGCGCAGACCGGTTTCCATGACGGCACAAGTGCGCGAGCAGAGCATGAGACGACGAGCCTTCACGGCAGGGTCATCCACGATGACGCTGTCCGCAGCGTAGAAGGTGCCATAGGCGGCAGCGAGCTCGTGCAAATAGGTGCAAAGATGGTGCGGGCGGAGTTCCTCAAGCGCCTGGTCGAGTGCGGCGGTAAACGCTAGCAACTTACGGGCAAGAGCGATCTCGGCCGGGGTTTCCGGATCGGTCGCGCCTTCCTCTCCCTGCCCCACGGCCAGGCCGCTCTTGCGGAAAATCGAGCGAACGCGGACCACGGCGTACATGAGGTACGGCGCGGTATTACCTTCGAAGGCGAGCAGCTTATCCCAAGAGAAGGTGTAATCCATCGTGCGGTTCGACGACAGGTCGGCGTAACGCATGGCGGCAACGCCGATGGCCTTACCGATTTCGCGACGTTCCGCTTCCGGTAGTTCCGGGCTCTTGCTCGTGACCGCGTCGAAGGCGCGCTGCGTGGCCTCATCGATGAGTGCCTGCAGGCGAACCGGGTCGCCAGACTTGGTTTTAATAGCTTTACCGTCCTCCCCGAGAATCGTGCCAAACCAGACGTGACGGAGGCGCGGGAGTTTGCGCTCGGAAGCCCTGAACCATTTAGCACCGGTTACGAAGAGCTGGTGGAAGTGGTCTTGCTGACGGCCGTCGGTGACGTAGACGATTTCGTCCGCCTTGAAGTGTTCGGTGCGGTAAAGCAGCGTAGCGAGATCGGTGGAGGCGTAATTGGATGAGCCGTCTTTCTTGCGGACGATAAAGGGCATCTTCGTCTCGGCATCGCGGGAGAAGCGCGGCTCCTCGTCATGCCAGACCACGAGAGCGCCTTCGCTTTCCTCGGCCAGCTTGTACTTCGCGAGCTCGGCGTAAACCTGGTCGACCTTATCGCGGTAGAAGGATTCGCCGAGGATGACGTCGGTCTTGAGGCCAAACTGGTCGTAGATACGCTGGCAGGCGGTGTTGGAGACCTCGACGATTTCCTTCCACAGGGCGGTGTTCGCGGCGTCGCCAGCCTGGAGCTTCGCGAGCTCGGCACGGGCGGCGTCCATGAGCGCAGGGTCGGCCTTGGTGGCGACGCTGCCCTCCTTGTAAAGGCGCTCGAGGTCCTCGAGGGCATTCGGGCTCTTGGCATCCAGCTGGAACCCAGCGCGACGGATAGCGAGGATGAGGATGCCGAAGTTTGTACCCCAGTCGCCGATATGGTTGTCGCGGACGAGGTCGGCGCCACAGAACTCGATGAGGCGGGCGACGGCCTCGCCGATGACGATGGGGCGCAGGTGCCCGACGTGCATCTGCTTGGCGGTGTTTGGAGAAGGATAGTCGATGACGACCTTACGGCCGCCCATCAAGCGGGCCGCTCCGGCGCGCCACTTGGATTCGTCGCGATACTCGCGGAGCCAGGCGCCGAGGGCGGCAGGCGTGAGCTTGAAATTGATGAAGCCCGGCCCAGCGACTTCCATCTGGACGATCTTGTCATCGAGCCCGCCTTGGGCGCGGACAGCATCGACGAGCGCCGTGGCGAGGGCACGCGGGTTGGCCTTGGCCTTCTTGGCCGCGGCGAGGATGCCGTTGGCTTGGAAATCCGCATGGCGGGGATCTGACGGCTTCAGCTCCGGATTGAAGTCGGCGTCGAGGCCGGGGACGGAAGCCGCCGCCTTGCGCAGCAGGGCGTCGATTTCACGGGCAGGATTGAACCAGACGGACATGCCTCAAGCCGTAAGCCCCTACGCCCCCTCGGCAAGCGAAGAAGGCCTGCAAGGGCTAGGGACAGGGCTGGGGCTAGGGCTAGAAGAGGCGACAGGAGAACCCTGCCAGCCTTGCTCTGCCACTCACTAGCCCTAGCCCTGGCCCTAGCCCAAGCCCTGCAATCCTACTTCAGCGTCTTAAGGTAGGCGAAGAGGTCCGTGACCTGCTCGTCCGTGAAGCCATCCAGTAAACCTTCGGGCATCAGCGAGCGTCGGAGATACTTAGTGGACGACACTTCAGACTTAGGCACACGACGATCGGCGCCGCCGGGCTGACGGAGCACGTAGGCCGTCGCGTCTTCAGAGACGTAGAACGCCTCGATGACCTCGCCAGCCTTTAGCTTGACCTGGAAGATGCGGTACGCGGCTTCAATCGCGGCGTTGGGGTCGATAATATTACGGATAACTGCCTCCACACCCATCGCACCAGCTCCGGAGAGGTTCGGACCGATCTGACCACCCTGACCGTTAATCATGTGGCAGGCCTGACAGAGGGCGACGACGGCCTTACCCTTGGCGGGATCGCCGGCCTTGGACGCGAGCGTGGTATAGCGGGCGGTCTTCTTCTCGAGCGCCGCAAACTGCTCGCCATTGAGCAGCGGAGGCGCGTCGGTGGTGCGCACAATCTTGGCGCCCTTGCCGAGTTTGCCCCACGAGGCGTCAGAGGCAGAAGCAAACACAAGGGAGGCCGGCAGCTGCTCGCCAGCGAAGGTGCGGGTCATGTTCGTGCGGACCTCGGCAGGCTTACGCTCGACGTTCCAGATGCGGTATTCGGCGAAGGCACCCAGCGGTCCGCCCTTCGGGCCAGACCAACCAATGGTGAGACCCGTCAGGTCATGCGGTACGGCCACCTTTGAAGTCCCAGTCAAATCACCGTCCTGATAAATCCGGAGGATGCCGGCAATGTCACGCGTGAGGGCGATGTGCGTCCAGATGCCGGAGGAAACAGGCTTCGAGGAAGTAACGCCGTCTCGAATTATCCCACCGAAGTAGGCACGGAAACTTCCGCTGAAGAAGTTGAGGTCCAGCTTACCAGGAGCACCTAGGATACTGGCTTTATTGTCGACCTTACCGTCGAGCCTTACCCAGGTCTCAACGGTGAAAGGACCTTTAAGCGAGATATTGGCGTTGGCGACGGCCTCGTCGGTACCATCGAGGGCGAGCACACTTCGAAAGACGCCACCGAGTTGGGCGGACACAATCGCGAGTTCGGGGCTGTCGCCCAAGGCAATGGCGAGCTTCTCGGCGACCGGGATCTCGATGTCGGCGACGGCGATGGACTTGTCGGCCAAGCCGGCGGC
Organism: Opitutia bacterium; assembly: GCA_947465345.1. The sequence continues at coordinate 5,698 of CANHZL010000028.1, forward strand.
GATAGCCTTGGCTCCGGCCTTAGTCCCACTGATGCCGTCGAGCACGACCTTACGGTCGTTCACGGAAAGCTTCGGGTAGAGCTTCATCGCGAGCACGGAAGCCTGCGGCGAACGGGAAGCGACTAAAGCGCGCAGGGCGAGATTCGAGACCTCTGCTGGCGCCGTGCCGACAAGGGCAGCGATGGCTTCGGGCTTGGTCGTACGTAGCTGCTGAAGGCCGGTCAGCGCATCGCGGCGGGAATCCTCGCGGGCGACTAACGCGAGTAAATCGTCCTCAAGAGCAAGGAGCTGGAAGCCGCCAATCAGCTGAGCAGCCAGGGCGCGTTCGGCGACACCTTGGGCGAGCAAGGCCTTAGCGGCCTCGGCGACGACAGGGCCGACTTTGGCCGGGTCGAGGTCAGTACGGGTGACGAGCAGGAGCTCCACGACACGACTGCGGACGGCGGCGTCTGCCAAGAGCTTACGTAAGACGGCGACGCTGGCGGGCTGATCCAGGGTCTTGGCGACGGCGAACAGTTCGTCGGGGCCGGGAGCACGGTTCAGCTGCCCGACCAGTTCAGCGACGAGCGGGGCGCCAACCTTGGCGTCGAGCGCGAGCGCGGCGAACATCCGGCCTTCGGCGGGTAGCGATTTCGCTTCATTCGAGGCAAGGAAGGCGGCAACCGCCTCCGGCTGGCGCTCGAGATACATGCGCACCAGGAAACGTTCAAATTCGCGCTCATAGGCGACACCGACCTTGATCGGCTTACCGCTGCGATCCGCCGCGACGGGAGCGTCGAGGGACGGGCCGACGAAGCGCATCATCGCGCCGAGGGCGGCGGGCGACTTGGCTGAAGCCTCACCAAGGGTCTTGATGGCGGCGGCACGGACTTCCGCGTCCGCGTCGGCGGTGAGCGAGGTCAGGACGGCGAGGTCGGCGACGCCGGCATGGCGCAAGGCGTTGACCGCTTCGCGGCGGACGTTGCGATTCGCGGAGCTGAGTAAGACGGAGACGAATCCGCCGACTTCCTGCTTCTGCTCGCCGAGCACCCAGAGAGCCTGGATCCGACGGGCAGGGGCGGCGGACTCATCTCGCACAATCGCCGCGAGGGCACCGGTGAGGGCGGCGTCAGGCGCACGGTCGCCCAAGGTCTGCCAGGCCAGATGCGCGTCAGCGGCGACCTTGGAGCCGAGACGGGCGACCAGATCAGTGGAGGAAATTTTGGTGTAATCCGGCACCACTTGAGGGACGAAACCCTTCGGCTTGATGCGCCAGATACGGCCCGACTGCTTGTCGCGGTCAGGGTGATTACGGGCGACTTCGTTGTGGCTGATGATCTTGTTATACCAGTCGATGACGTAGAGGCAGCCATCCGGTCCCATCGTCATGGCAATCGGACGGAAGAAGGGGTCATCACAAGTAACGAAGTCGTCGAGCTTCTCGAGTCGATAGCCCGAACCATCACGGTGCTGGCGGATGGCGTTCACTTTCGAGGTGATCGGGTTAGCGACATACATCACGCCGTCATAACCCTTCGGCCAGACGCCGACATCGGACAGCGCCAAGCCGCTCAAGCCCGTGCCGCCCATCTTAAAGTCGGGAGCCTGGACGGGGAACTTCGGCTGATAGGATTTAGCCAAGCGGTCGGCACAACCGGGATAGAGTCCGTACTCATGGAACGGCATCACCGGGTAGCCGTAGTCGTTAGCCTCCTGGATGAACGCTTCGCCTTCGCCGGTCAGCACGAGCCCCCAGATATTGCACGGGCCAACGCTCGTCGGCTCGAAGAAGCTGCCGTCCGGGCGGAAGCGAGCCATACGCGTGCTCGGGAAATCGGTCACATCTCCCTTGGACGAGGTGACCTTACCAGAGTTGAAGGCGCCTTGAGCGAGCCAGAACCAACCCCACGGGGCGCGGGTAAACTGGTGCGGAAAGAGATGGGAGTCTTGGACGCCGAAACCTGACAGCAGCACCTCGCGCTTGTCGGCTTTGCCGTCACCGTCGGCGTCGCGAAGGAAGACGACTTCGTGGCCGTGCTGCACGATGGCGCCATCCTTGTACGGAAGAACGCCCTCGGGAATGGCGAGCCCTTCGGCGAAAGCACGCGGCTGACGAGGACCGGAAGCGAAGGGTTGATCGAAGATGACCACCTTATCGCGGGCCTTGGACTTATAGAGTGCCTCCGCGGCGGCGGGGTTTTCATTAGCGTCTACCGGGTATTCCAGCGCGGTGCTGGACCACGCCCTACCCTGCTGGTCGAAGATCAGCATGATGAATTTACCGAAGTCGGCAGACTCCTTGGCGAAAAGTTCGATTTCAAATCCTTCCGGAAGCTTGAAGAGCTTCTGCTGCTCCTCGGCCGAACGCCGGACGCCCTGCACGTTATTGTAGCTCGTGTCGCGTTTCGCCGGAGCGGCCGCGGACTTCTTTTCCATAGGCTTCACCTTGTCCCAAGTGAGCGCGCCAGGGGTGGCAGGCAGTTCCTCGATGGTGATATCCTTGGCCTGGACCTCAGCCATACCGCCGGAGTGGATTTGGATACCAATCTTACCGTCGGCAGCGATATTGGGTTCAGTCTCGAGGTAATCGAGCGCCGGCACGCCGTTCACCCAACTGCGGATACGGTTCCCTTCCGCGAGGATGCGGTATTCGTTCCAGTCGCCTTCCTTCACGGCCGCGAGCACGGCGGCAGCGTCCTTCGATTCGGCGATGACCTTGTTGCGGCGGCTCTCGTCGTAGAGCTTGCCATACCAACCCTTACCGTAATCCACCTGATAGCCGCTCATCTCGGAACTGTTCGGCACGCGCACGCTGCGCATCTGGATGCCGCTATTGACGAAACCCGTGCCGGTCAGGCGCAGCTTGATGCGGAGGTCGAAATTCTGATAGGACTTCTCCGTCGCGAGGAAGAAGTTCTTGGGCACCTTCGTCGTGAGGGAACCGCCGCGAATCTCGCTTGCCTCGACGCGCCACCATGCGGCGTCACCCTCCCAGCCAGCCAACGTCTTCCCATCGAAGAGCGAGACAGGGGCGGCCTGGATGGTCAGCGCCAGGAAAAGAGTCAGAAGGTAACGCATGGGGGAAGGGGTTATGACGAAGTTAGCCGAACTCGGACACCCTTCAACCCTGCTCGTCACCGCGGCATGCAACCTGACTACCCTCAAAAGCACATCGTGTCGCACGCCACGCTTGCGTCCCAAGGCCTAACCGCCTGTTTTCTCTGCATGTCCACCAGCCACAAACTCCTCCGCGACTGCGCCGCGACCCTGATCCCCGCCGGGGACATCGTCGTACTGGAGGCGGGCACGGAAGTCACGGTCACCCAGGCCCTCGGCGGCTCGGTCACTGTCCGGACCCCGATGGGCCTCTTCCGCGTTGCCCCTGTCGACATCGAGGCTCTCGGCACCGAAGCAGTCGCCCAGTATGCCAAGAAAGATGAAGCCGTCCTCACGGGGCCGGTGAACCAAGAAGCCCTCTGGGAATCACTCAAGGGCTGCTTTGATCCGGAGATTCCGGTGAACATCGTGGACCTAGGGTTGATCTATCACCTCGAACTATCGCCTGGCGAACGTGGCGGACAGAAGGTCGCCGCCAAGATGACGCTCACCGCGCAAGGTTGCGGCATGGGCCCCGTCATCGCCGCCGACGCGAAGTCCAAACTCGAAGCCCTGCCGGGCGTCGAGTCCGCCGAAGTCGAAATCGTCTGGGACCCGGTTTGGAATCCGCGCATGATCTCCGACGCCGGCCGCAAGCAGCTCGGTCTCGAGTGATGCCTGCGACCGTCCAGTCCGCGACGGCCCTCTACCTGCACGTCCCGTTCTGCGCGTCGTCCTGCGACTTCTGCTCGTTCTACCAGGAGCAGCCCAAGCGCGGCGAGATCGACCGCTACCTCTCCGCGATCGAACGCGAGCTGGAGCTTCATCCACCCGGTCACGTGGAGACCGCCTTCTGGGGCGGCGGTACACCCGGACTACTACCGGCGGAAGACCTATTGCGACTCGGCCATGCGATGACCAAGGCCGCAGGTCGGCCCGGAGAGTGGACCGTCGAGCTCGCGCCTTCGTCCGTGCGGGCCGACAAGCTTGCCGCGCTCAAGGAGATTGGCGTCACACGTGTCTCGATGGGCGTACAGAGCTTCGATGACGCCACGCTCGACGCACTCGGCCGTCGTCATTCCCCCAAGCAGATTATGGAGGCCTGGGAACTCATCGAGGACGCCGGCTTCGCTTCGCGCAACCTCGACCTAATCTTCGCGATTCCTGGCCAGGACGAGAAGCGGTGGACCGACGACCTGCATCGGGCGATGTCGCTCAAGCCGGACCATCTCTCGACCTATTGCCTGACCTTTGAAGAAGACACCGCGATGTTCGTGAAGCTCTCCCAAGGCAAGGTGAAGATCGACCGTGAACTCGAGGCCCGCCTATACCGCGGCACCTGGGAAACGCTCGAGGTGAATGGCTACGCGCAATACGAGACCTCAAACTTCGCGCGCACTGGTCATGCTTGTCGGCATAACCTGATCACCTGGGAGATGGGTGCTTGGATCGGCTATGGTCCGTCCGCTTCATCGCAGTGGGGCGCCCGCCGCTGGACGAACCCATCGAATCTCGATCAATGGATCAATGGCATCGAAGCCAGCCAGCCCGTGCTCGAACAAGTGAAGGACCTCAGCCCCGCCGATCTGCTCTGCGATGCGCTCGTCTTCGGCCTGCGCCTCAACGCGGGCGTCGACCCCTTCGCGCTCGCTGCGCGTTTCGTGACGCCATTGCCGCAAGGCGTGCGGACCCTCTTCGCGAACCTAGTCGAGGAAGGGCTCATGGAGCTCGCCGGCACGCACTTCCGTCTGACCGGCGAAGGCCGTATGCGGGCCGATGCCGTCGGCGTAGCGGTGCTGGGACAGTTCGACTGAGACGACAGGACATAGACGGTTGCGGTCTCTCGCCCAGGCTACATATCTGCATCAACCCCGATGCACCCTACCCTTTACTTGCCTATCATCCTGCTGAGCATGGTTGCAGCTCAAGCCGTTGATCTCGCGGGCTGGACCGAGAAAGCCCCACGCGATGAAATTCGCCCAAGCTTCTCACACGAAGCCCAGACTCTCGTCATCACGCAAGACGGCCGAGAAGGACTGGACGGATGGTATCAGCAGACGTTCCCCGTCAAAGGTGGTGACTTCATGAAGTTCAGCGCCGCGCGCAAGACAACCGGCGTCGACAACCCGCGCCATAGCGGACTCGCCCGCATCGTCTGGTCGGACGCCAAGGGCAAAGGCGTCCCGTCCTCTACCCCCGGTGCCAGCGCTGAGCCAGAGCATCCGATGGACGGAACCATCGATGCGCTGGGCCGCAGCACGCTCTCGGGTGTCTACCAAGTGCCGCCCAAAGCCACTCAGGCGACGATTGAACTCCACCTCCAACACGCCCCCAAAGGTCGGGTGGAGTGGAGTGAAATCACGTTCGAGAGAACGACCGCCCCCGCCGCCCGCAAGGTCCGGCTCGCGGCCTTGCAATACCTTCCCACCGGAAAATCCCCGCGGCAGAATTGCGAAGAGTACGTACCGATGATCGCCGAGGCCGCCCAGCAAAAGGCCGATCTGATTGTACTCGGAGAGACCGTGCCCTACGCGCGCACGGGACTAACTCCCGTCCAAACTGCCGAACTAATCCCCGGTCCGACTACGCAATTCTTCGGCGAAGTCGCCAAGAAGCACTCCATCCATATCGCCCTCAGTCTCTACGAGCGCGATAGCAGTTTGATTTATAATACCGCGGTGCTCCTCAGCCCCGAAGGCAAGCTCCTCGGTAAATATCGAAAGGTCTGCCTACCGCACGGCGAAGTCGAGAAAGGCGTCGCCCCGGGCTCCGACTACCCCGTCTTCGACACGAAGTTCGGCAAGGTCGGCCTGATGATCTGTTACGACGGATTCTATCCCGAAGTCGCGCGCGCCCTCACAGCCAATGGTGCCGAGATTATCGCCTGGCCGGTCTGGGGTTGCGATCCCCTACTCGCCCGCGCCCGTGCTTGCGAGAACCGCGTCTACGTCGTCAGCAATACCTTCACCGACCCCAAGAATAACTGGATGATGTCGGCGGTCATTGATCCCGCCGGCAAAGTCGTTGCCCAAGCTATGGAAAACGGCGCGGTGGTGATCCATGAAGCGGACCTTTCGAAGCCGCTCGTTGGTCCCTACAATCTAGGCGACTTCCACGACATCGTGCAGCGCCACCGCCCAGGGTCGCAGAAGTAAGGCTGACTCAGGCGAGCTCCGCAGCGATCGCATCCCAGAGGGAGATACGTGCCTCGATGGCGGCGACGGAAGCCTCGGCGGCTTCGTCCCACTTGCGGTCATCGTCACCGCAAAGCAGTTCGACCATGCGGAGCGAGATGGCGCCATGATGGCCGCCGTCGACCTCGATGTGTCGCTCGAGGTAATAGCGGAAGGTATCGAGTTTGCCTGGGTATTCGCGACTGAGTCGCGTGACCAGTTCGGTGAACATATCCGGGATCAGGTCTTCTCGGCCGAAGGTGAAGGCTGCGGCGACCTCGTGCGACTTACCGTTGGTGGCCAGGGCGAAGGTCGAGCCGGAGAAAGCGGCGGCGCCAGCCGGGACGCCGGCGGAGACCAGCGCGGCGGCGGTCGAGCCACCTGCCCGGACGGAGGCGAGCGCCTTATCGACGGCGGACGTATCGGAACCGGCCTCGCGCATCGCACGAAGATAGAGATCGAAGTGCGCGATACGGCCACCGCGCGGATCGACGTCGGATTCTTCACCGCAGACGATTTCATTGATCAGGAAGCGAATCTCGGCATCGCCGACGGGCACCCAAGGGACAGTCACGCATGTCAGGTCACGCTGGAGGCGCTTCAAGAGCGACATGAAATCCCAGACCGCGAAGACGTGCGAACGCATGAACACGCGGACGTCGTCGAGCGAGGCCATCCGGGCATACAGCGGGTGCGCGAGGAGGCGGGCACGGGCTGGCGCGATGCGGGAGCGGATGGTTTCGAGGCGAGACATGGAGTGGAGGGTAAGAGAGGCGGACGAAAGGCAAGCAGGAGGAAGGAGTTGATGGCTGGACCGATGACAGAGGACTGAATCGATGGCAGATTCCCCTAGGCTTCAACTGGGTAACAGCCTTCGTTGCGATGAGATGTCGAAGCGGACATCCCGACACATGGAAATGACGCAGGACGGGCCACCTTATCGGCAGCTGAAAGCATGGATTGAGGCTAGGGACCTTGCGGAGGCTACATATAGGGTATGCGCCCGACGGGCAGGTTTGATTGACCGTGGCCTCGCCGACCAGATACGCAGGGCGGCCATCTCGATTCCATCGAACATAGCCGAAGGCAATGGGCGGGGTTCGAACAGAGACTCATTGAGATTTCTCTACATCGCCCGCGGCTCGCTCTGCGAACTTGAGACACAGGTCGAAGTCTGCCTTAGGTTAGATATCATTCCAGCCGAAGACGCACATTCCCTCAACAATCGCATGGCGCTCGTCGGCCGACTCATCGGCGGCCTAATCACCTACCGCAAATCCAGGCCCGACTAAGCCCCATCCGTCATCGACTCAGTCCTCTGTAATCGACCCCGTCATCTACCTTTGATCTGCCTCAGCGCCTCGTACGTCGCGATCCCGCAGGCGGTCGAGAGGTTGAGCGAGCGGGTCTTGTCGTTGAAGTGTGGGATCTTTACTTCGCGATCCGCGCCGAACCACGCGTGGATTTCTTCGGGCGTGCCGGAGCCTTCGTTGCCAAAGACGAGTCCGTCGCCTTCCTGAAACTCCGCATCCCAGAGGCCGCGCGTCGTCTTGGTCGTAAAGAGCCAGAGGCGTTCCGGGCGGCCGGGCGAGGCGAGGAAGGCTTCCCAGTTGTCATGATGGCGGACGTCGAGCTCGTGCCAGTAATCCATGCCGGCGCGACGTAGCTTGGCGTCGTCGATCTTGAAGCCCAGCGGGTGGACGAGATGGAGCACGCAACCTGTCACGGCGCACATGCGGCCCACGTTACCGGTGTTCGGCGGAATCTCCGGGCGGAGCAGGACCAGGTGGAGCGGCGGCTTCACTTCCGTCGGCTCATCGCGCGCGAAATCTCGCGCTTGGCTTCGCGTTCCTTGATGTCCTGACGCTTGTCATGCATCTTCTTGCCCTTGCCCACGGCGAGGAGGCACTTCGCCAGGCCGTGCTTGAAGTAGATTTTCAGGGGAATAATCGCGTGGCCGCCGGACTGGATCTCCGCGGCGATCTTCTCAATCTCCGCCTGCTTCAGCAGCAGCTGGCGCGTGCGGTAGGAGGCGTGGTTGTTGAGGTTGCCGAAGTCATACTCCGCGATGTGCGCATGGTAGAGCATCACGCCTTTCGGGCTGATCTTAATGAACGCGTCGGCGATGTTCGCCCTGCCGGCGCGAAGGGACTTCACCTCGGTGCCGCGCAGGACGATCCCTGCCTCGAAGGTCGGGCCGATGAAATAGTCGCGTCCCGCCTTCGGGTTATTAACCTCGGGTAGAACATGCTCTCGGCGGGCGGCCATCGGATAACGAAAGGGCTACTCGCCGGCGAGCCGGCTGTGGCGGGTGACTGCCTTAGGCAGGCAGACGATCCTCAGGACGGAACTCCCAGGAGATACGACCTTCGATGACTTCGCGCAGGGCGATGTCTTCAGGGGAAAGCTTTTCGAACACGTCGCCCAGGGTGTGGTTATACTTGGGCGGCTGGACGGAGTAGTCGGCCGTGCTACGGAGCTGCTTCACGCGCTTGGAGATCACGTTGATGAGAATGTTCGCATCAGGGATGACTTTACGGGCATCTTGGAGGTAATCGTCGCGCATGGTGTGTTTCCCGACTAGGGAACCACAGAACCTAGGGTAGCACCCCCCTCTGGCAAGCGA
>CANHZL010000029.1 GCA_947465345.1 Opitutia bacterium
AGCTGATGAGCTTGAAGAAGTTCTTGTTCAGCTCGATCGAGGAGCCGGCGTCGAAGATCGACGAGCTCTTGTCGTGGATGAAGTCGGAGGAGACCACTTCTTCGTCGGTGTAGGCCAGGATGCCCTTCATGTAGGTCTCAGAAGCCTTCTTGAGGGCGGCCTTGATCTCGGCGAGGGAGGTGTCCTTGACGGTCTTGACGGTGAGGTCGACGACCGAGACGGTCGGGGTCGGCACGCGGAAGGCCATACCAGTCAGCTTACCCTTCACTTCCGGAAGGACGAGAGCGACGGCGCGGGCGGCGCCGGTGGCGGACGGGATGATGTTGATCGCGGCGGAACGGCCACCCTTCCAATCCTTCTTGGACGGGCCGTCGACGGTCTTCTGGGTGGCGGTGTAGGCGTGGACGGTGGTCATCAGGCCTTCGGCGACGCCGAAGCCTTCCTTCAGCAGCACGTGAACGAGCGGCGCGAGGCAGTTCGTGGTGCAGGAAGCATTGGAGATGATGTGGTGGTTAGCCGCGTCGTACTTGTCGTCGTTGACGCCGAGGACGACGGTGATGTCTTCATCCTTGGCCGGAGCGGAGATGATGACCTTCTTGGCGCCGGCTTCGAGGTGACCCTTGGCCTTGGCGGCTTCGGTGAAGAGACCGGTGGACTCGATGACGACCTGGACGCCGAGGGCCTTCCAAGGGAGTTCAGCGGGGGAGCGGGCGGAAACCACGAGGATTTCCTTACCATTCACGACGAGGACGTCGTCTTCCAGCTTGTCCGGGGAGGACTTCTTGGAGGAGACGGTACCATGGAAGCGACCCTGCGTGGAGTCGTACTTCAGAAGGTAGGCGAGGTTGTCCGCAGGGACGATGTCGCCGACGGCGACGACGTCGAAGGTCGTACCGAGGTGGCCCTGTTCGACGAGGGCGCGGAAGACGAGACGGCCGATGCGGCCGAATCCGTTGATAGCTACTTTGGTGGCCATGGTATGGTGTGTAGAAGAGTGGGTTCTCGCGGGAGCGGGAAAGGGATGAAAAAGGCCCTGCCGCCCCGCATTGGCAAGCGAGAATGCGAATCAGGCGCCGGCGGACCAGACGGCAGAGGCCAAAGGCGGCAAAACCACCCACCCCGCTTCGATCCGCGGTACCGGACCGGGAGCATGCAGACAGGATGGGAAAGGCGAGACGACCACGGGAGACCAGTTGCCGGTGCGCGGCAAGGCCAGGCTGACCTCATGTTCATGGGGATTGCAGGCCATGAGCACCCGGGCCGGCCCGAGCGCCCCATCGGCGTTGAGGACCGCCACGAAGGCTTCGCCGCCTTCCTGATGGGTGACCTGCATCCAGCCCGGCGTAACGGCCAGACGCGGACGCATGACCGCGCCGGCGGCAGACAGGCGGAAACCGATAAGACGGGAGACGAACTCGTGCTCCGCCCGGAATCGCTCCAGTCGCACCGGATCCAGGCGATTCAGGTCCCCGCGCCGCCAGGTATTGCTCACACCCCGCTTGCTCATGAGGAAATCCTGACCGGCGCAGAGCATCGGCACCCCTGCGGCGCACAGCAGGATGACATGCATCATACGTGTGCGCAGGACGTCGTTCGGAGCAGGATCCAAGGCATCAGCCCCTGCCCGCTCAGTGATGCGATCCAACCACGCCATGTCGTCGTGCGACTGCGCGTAACGCAGGCGCGCGGACGGACGGATCGCGCAGGCCGCGACGTGATGGAGCAGGTCGGAGGCCTTCGCATTGCCGCGGACATAGGAAGGCAGGAACTCGCGGAACGCGTCGTCCCAGCTGGTCCACGTAGAATCATCGAGGTCGCGGGCCGCATGCCCGCGGAAGCTCCACGGCTCGGCGATGAGAATCTTCTGCGGGGCGCGCACGCGGAAGTCGGCCTCAATCTCGCGCAGCAGCGGCGTACCGAGCAATTCGGCAAGGTCGAGGCGCACGCCGTCGACGCCGAGCGTCTCGGTCCAATGACGCAGCGCCGCGTGCACGAGGCGCTTGAACATCGGCGCCTCGGCGCGGACGTCGTTACCGCAACCGCTCCAGTTCGTCAGCTCGCCCTGCGGGTCGACACGATAATAGTATGGCGCGTCGATCGCACCAAGTCCGTTGGGCGAACCGAAATGATTGAGCACCACGTCCATGATGACGGCGAGGCCGGACTCGTGGCAGGCGCGCACGAGGTCGCGGAACTCCTCGATAGCGACGACGCCCGGCGCGGAAGCATATTGGTTCGCGACGCCGAAGGCGCTGACCGGCATGTAGCCCCAATGATATTCCGCGGAGTCCACATGCTCGAACTCCGCGCACGGCAGAAGCTCCAAGGCGTTCACACCCAAGGCCCGCAGGTAGTTTCCGTGCGAACGCACATAACGCGCGAGGTCGCGGTAGCCGCCGGCGGGGGGAGCGCCTTCGGCTAGGCCCAGCAAGTCGCGCAGGTGGCCTTCTAAAATGACGAGATCCTCAATGGGAGGGGGCACGAAACCGTCTGCAAAAGGAGCCAATGATTCCGGCCCGATGACGATACCGGCGGCCTGTCGCGGGCCGACGACCGCACGTGCCCAAGGGTCGACGAGCTGCGTCTCGCCGAAGCGCTCCTGTGTGCCGGCTTCGCTCGAGGTGACGGAAATCCAATAATGACAGCCGGAAAGGTTTTTCGGATGCAGGGCGGACCAGGCACCCTGCCCCTCGGGCTTGAGCGAAAGCAAGTGATTCGCACCGCCGGCGGAGTTGCTCCAGCTGACCTCGACCGCGCGGGCACGCGGAGCGAAAACTCGGAACTGCGTGGAACGGACTCCGACGAGCGCTCCGAAATTGCCAGGTGGCTCGAGTACGTCGAGCGGGTCGGAAGCCAGGATATCACCGAGCTCGAGCAGGTCCGGCGTCTCGAAAATCATCCTCACTGGCGCGGCAGCCGGATCGGCGTCCGCCGCATGGAATCGGAAAACGTGCTTGTCCGTACGGACACGCGAGACGATTAAGTTACGGTGATTGGAAGCGGAGCGCCGAATATTGTCGGCGTCGTGCGGCGGCTCAATCCAGCGGCCACCATCGCGGAGGAACTTGAATTCGGCCTCCTCGGAAAAACCGAGCACCTCGTCGATGGCGACGCTCAGTTCGAAACCCTCGGCGCCCGCGACGCAGACCGGACTGAGCACCCAGCGCTCCATGTCGATGGCCTTGCCCCAATCATTGAAGGGACCCGCCACGCTCACCGTACCGTCGGCGACCTCAGGGCAAAGGGCCTTCCAGAAAAAGAAGTGGATGCGACCGGCTTCCAGCCAATGACCCGAACGCAAAGCCCAAGCGCGCGCATCGGCGGGTTCCAGCAAGGTCAGCCGGGCGGGCGGATTCAGCGAAAGCGGCGGCAGCCCAGAAGCCGTCCAGTCACGCGTGAGCATGACGAGGCCGGAGACCTTCGTCTCCCAGCGCGCGCTGGCCAGCTCTCTCGTCATCAATGCCAAGAGGAAGGGCGGAAAAAGTTTTGGCGAGCAAAAGCGGGCTTCCCTCCCGGCCGAGGGTTCACCACGATGCCCCCGTGGAAATCAGCGTACTAGTCAGCGACTGGGAGGGACACCGCCTCCTCGATTCCGGCGACGGGTTCAAACTCGAGGAGATTGGCGGCGTCCGCATGATCCGCAGCGAGCCCAAGGCCTGGTGGAGCAAATCGTTGCCCGCCGCCGAGTGGGCCCGCGCCGTCGCCGAACATGAGGAAGGCGGCCGCGAAGGCCGCTGGAAGCTCAAGGGCAACTGCCCCAAGGAATGGGAGACCAAGCTCGGTAAGCTCCGTTTCCAGCTCCGGTTCATGGATAATTCCAAGCAGTTCGGCGTCTTCGCCGAACAGTCGCCGCACTGGAAATGGGTCGCTTCGCGCCCGCAAAAGTTAGAACCCCGTCCCCGCCTGCTCAATCTCTTCGGCTACACCGGCGCCGCCTCGCTCGTCGCCGCTCAAGCCGGCTGGCACGTAACCCACGTCGACGCTTCCAAGCCCGCGGTGGCCTGGGGCCGCCGTAACCAGGAACTCTCCGGTATGGCCGAGGAGCCGATCCGTTGGATCATCGAGGACGCGATGACGTTCGTGAAACGCGAGGTGAAGCGCGGCAACAAATACGAAGCCATCATGCTCGACCCTCCTGCCTTCGGCCGCGGACCGACCGGTGAGTTCTGGAAGGTCGAACGCGACTTGGCACCATTACTGCGCGCTTGCCGCGAACTCCTTTCCCCGCAGGCCCAGTTTATCCTGCTCACGGTCTACACCATCGACGCATCTTCTATCCTCTGCCACAACCTACTCGAAGACGTCACCCGCGGCCTCGGCGGCAAGGTCGACATCGGCGAGCTGGCCCTGAAGCAGGAAGATACCGGGCGCCTTCTCCCGCTTTCGCTGTGGGGTCGGTGGACTTCGGGTAAGGCATAAGCCACAGCATTAGGCCGCATTAGGCCTGAAGGCGGTTTAAATAGTTTCCAACTTGAGCCCGATGCCTTCTAAATGGCGACGTGAGCCTTGTCCCTGACCAAGCTACCTTCCGCCAGTTGGCCCAGAAGTCCGACTTGATTCCGGTGTGCCTCGATATGATGGCCGACCTCGAGACGCCGGTATCGGTCTACGCCCGCCTCCGCGCTCTTGGCTCTCCCTTCCTTTTCGAATCCGTCACCGGCGGCGATAAGCTCGGCCGCTATAGTTTCTGCGGCGCCTCCCCGGCGATGACCCTCACCTCATGGGAGGACCGCACCGAAATCACCCGACGCGACGGCTCTAAGGAAACCATCCCGACGCCGGCCGACCCGCTCACACTGGTGAAGAAGGAACTCTCCGGCATACGCGTCGCCAAAGTCCCTGGTCTCCCGCCCTTCGTCGGCGGCATGGTCGGCATGGTCAGCTACGAATACGTCCACCGTATCGAGCCCACCGTCCCGAAGCCCGCCAAGGATCCGGCCGGCACCCCCCTGCTCCACTTCATGCTGGTCGACCGCGTCGTCGCCTTCGACAACGCCCGCCAGACCCTGCGCCTCATCGTCAATGCCCGCGTAAAGTCGCCAGCCGACGCTGATGCTGCCTGGGATGCTGCGAAGAAGGAACTCGAATCCCTCCGCGCCGTCATCACCGGACCGCGCGCCGCCGTGGCCGCCGAACTACCCGCGGTCGCCGAGTTCGCGACCGGCAAGGCCAACGTCAACCAAGCCGACTTCGAGGCCGCCATCCTTAAGACGCAGGAGTATATCCGCGCTGGCGATTGCGTGCAGGTGGTACTCTCGCGCCGCACGGACGTCGCCTTCAAGGGCGATCCGCTCGACCTCTACCGCGTGCTGCGCCACGTAAACCCTTCGCCCTATATGTTCGTCATGGAGACCGGCCGCGGCTTCGACGTCGTGGGCGCCTCCCCTGAAGTCAATGTGCGCCTCACCGGCCGCCTCTGCGAGATCCGCCCGATCGCCGGCACGCGCCCCCGTGGCGCCGACGAAGCGGGCGACCGCCAGCTGGAAGCGGAGCTGCTCGCCGACCCCAAGGAACGCTCCGAGCACCTGATGCTTGTCGACCTCGCCCGTAACGACCTCGGCCGCGTCTGCGTCCCCGGCTCCGTCAAGGTGCCCGACTACGCCATCGTCGAGCGCTACTCGCACGTGATGCACATCGTCTCGCAGGTCGAAGGCCAGCTCTCCTCGGAGAAGGACGCGTTCGACCTCTTCCGTGCGACGTTCCCCGCCGGCACCCTTTCCGGTGCGCCTAAGGTGCGCGCCATGCAGGTCATCTCCGAACTCGAAGGCGAACGCCGCGGTATCTACGGCGGCGCGGTCGGCTACTTCGGCTTCGATGGCGGGCACGACTCGTGTATCGTCATCCGCACCGCCTCGCTCCGTGACGGCGTCGCAAGCATCCAGGCCGGCGCCGGTATCGTCGCCGACTCCGTCCCGACTTCCGAATACGAAGAGACCATCAATAAGTCCAAGAGCGTCCTCCGCGCCCTTGGACTTGCCGCTGGCCTACGCTCCTGAGCCGCACGCCCGTGCCTAAGTCGAAGCCCCAGAAGAGCGCCAAAAAGAAGGCGACGACTGTGGCTAAGCCATCGAAGGAGCTCAAGAAACTGCCGCTTCCGGCCAAGCCGACCGCGCGCATGGCGCCCAAGCCTGCCCCCGCAAGGCCTACCCCTACCCCTGATCAGGACACCGATCCCACCGAGCCGGGCCTACCTTGGGAAGAATTGTCGACGGAAGAGCGGTCTCCGATCCGCTATTACCTCGATCAGATCGGCAAGACACCGCTGCTGACGCTCGAAGAAGAAACTGCGCTCGCGCGTCGCGTCCTCAAGGGCGACGAGGCCGCTCGCCAGAAGATGATCCAGTCGAACCTCCGCTTGGTCGTGCGTATCGCAAAGGACTATGACAATTTCGGGCTGAACCTCATGGACCTGATCAGTGAAGGCAACTTCGGGCTGATCAAGGCCGTCGAACGCTTCGACCCCGACAAGGGCGGCAAGCTGAGCACCTACGCCTCCTGGTGGATCAAGCAGGCTATCAAACGTGCCTTGGCCTCGAACGGGAAAACGATCCGCCTCCCCGTACACATGGTCGACCGCATCGCGCAGATGCGCCGCGTCACCGCCCGACTCACGACCGAAATTGGGCGCGAGCCGCATAACGACGAAATCGCCATGGCGATGGAAATCCCTCTCTCCAAGGTCGTACACATGCAGTCGATTGCCAATCGGGCGGCCTCCCTCGACCAGCCAGTCGGCCTTGAAGGCGACGCAACTCTGGGCGACTTGGTGAAGGATGAATCCGAACGCACGCCTTTCGAGACGCTCCGCGGTAAGTCTGACAACGCAGAGATCGCCGAGATGCTTACCGCCCTAGAGCCGCGTGAGGCGGAAATCCTGACGCATCGCTTCGGCCTCAACGGCGAAAGCCCGCTCACGCTCGAAGAGGTCGGGGATCTCTTTAAACTTACGCGTGAACGCGTCCGCCAGCTCCAGCAGTCCGCCCTCATGCAGCTTCGCCGCATCATGACCGAACGCCAGAAGCTCCTGACGCCGGAAGACGTGAAGAAGAACAAGATGGCCGAGGCCCGCTCCGAGGTACTTAGCGAGTTTTTCCGCTCCAAGGGCATCACCCCGACGCCGAAGGGTCGCCCGGGCCGCGACGGTCTCTAAGGCTGCCTGTTTTTAGCGCTTAGTGCCCAAGATAGGTCTCTCACGCCGAGGTTTTTGACCATCTCCACTCGGGAGGGGGTATGGCAGGGGTCTTGCTTACTTATGAGCATGATCCTCACCGACTATAAGGGGGCTAACCTCTTCGACGAACTCGTCGACGCCTCGGGCAAGATCCGCCCCTACTACCGCAATGTCGCCGAAAAGCTTTCCAGTTTAGGGAACGAGGAACTCAACCAGAAACTCCGTAGCCTCGAACTGCTTTTCCTAAAACAAGGCATCACCTTCACGGTCTACGGCGACGAGAAAGGAACCGAACGCGTCTTCCCGTTCGACCCCTTCCCTCGCGTCATCCCAGCCAGCGAGTGGGAGCATATCGAGGCCGGCCTGATTCAACGTATCACCGCGCTGAATCTCTTCCTCTACGACGTCTACCACGAGCAGCGTATCATCAAGGATGGCATCATCCCGCCTGAGGTCGTCTTCGGCGCTTCGCATTACCGGCCTGAATTCGTCGGCGTCTCCGTCCCGAAGGATGCCTACATCCACGTCTGTGGCACCGACCTGATCCGCGACCGCGACGGGCGCTACCTCGTCCTCGAGGACAACGGCCGCTGCCCTTCCGGCGTCTCCTACGTGCTCGAAAACCGCGCCGCGATGAAGCGCGTCTTCCCACAGCTCTTCGGCGCCAGCGGCGTCCGTCCGGTCGACACCTACCCGGCCGACCTCCTCGCGACACTCCGCCATGTAGCTCCGCGCGAGAACCCCAACCCGAACGTCGTGCTGCTGACCCCCGGCGTGCATAATAGCGCCTACTTCGAGCACTCCTTCCTGGCCCGCCAGATGAGCATCGAAATCGTCGAAGGACGCGACCTGATCGCCCTCGATGGCTTCGTCTACATGCGCACGACCCGTGGCCTCCGACAGGTCGACGTCATCTATCGACGCATCGACGACGACTTCCTCGACCCCCAGGTCTTCCGCAAGGATTCCTGCCTCGGCGTCCCCGGCCTCGTCGACGCCGTCCGCCGAGGCAACGTGGCCTTGGCCAACGCCATCGGCACGGGCGTAGCCGACGATAAGGTCACCTACGCCTACGTGCCAGACATGATCCGCTATTACCTCTGCCAGGAGCCCATCCTCGACCAAGTCCCGACCTACCTCGCCTGGCGCGAAGACGATAAGAAGTATATCCTCGAGAACCTCCCGAACCTCGTCGTCAAAGCGGCCAACGAGAGCGGCGGCTACGGTATGCTTATCGGACCGGCCGCGACGGCCGCCCAAATCGAAGAGTTCCGCCAGAAGGTGACCAACCATCCGCGTAATTATATCGCCCAGCCGGTCGTTAATTTCTCGCAGCACCCGACCCTCGTCGACGGCGGCCTCGAAGGTCGACACGTTGACCTGCGGCCTTTCGTCCTCTGGGGTGACACGGTCAAGGTACTCCCTGGCGGCCTCACCCGCGTCGCCCTCACCCGCGGCTCCCTCGTCGTGAACTCCTCGCAAGGCGGCGGCAGCAAAGACACTTGGGTCCTCGCGGCCTGATCCCACGACTATGATGCTTTCCCGAGTCGCCGACCACCAGTATTGGATGGCCCGTCAGATGGAGCGGGCCGAGAACCTTGCCCGTCTCGTGCGCGTCTCCGAGGAGATGTTACTCGACGATGAATCGCTCGGACGCGGCACCGCCCAGGAGTACTGGACGCCAGTCCTCGCCGCCACCGCGATGCAAGGTGCCTTTCGCACACTCTACCCTGACCCTCAGCAGGGCGACGTCGCTCGCTTTCTCACCCTTGATTTGCGCAACCCTGACTCGATCCTATCCTGCATTCGGCTGGCCCGCGAGAACGCCCGCTCGGTGCGCGATAAGATCTCGGACGAGATGTGGTCGGAAATCAACGCGCTCAACCTCTTCGTGACTTCAACCGAAGGCCTTGAACTGCTGGAACGCTTCCCGCAGGCCTATTACGAAAAGATCATCGCCTCCTCGATGCTCTTCGACGGCATCACCGATGCGACGCTAACCCGCGACGAAGGCTGGAACTTCCTGCAGCTCGGACGTCTCCTCGAACGCGCCGACATGACGAGCCGCTTCCTGGACATCCGTTCGCAGACGCAGATGGCCGACGGCGACTCAGCCCTCGAATCCCTCCAGTGGGGCGCAGTCCTGCGGGCCTGCAGCGCCCACGCCGGCTACCGACGCGTCCATGGAGGCGAAATCGGCGTCGAAGGAGTCGTCGACCTGCTACTCTTCTCCAACGAGTTCCCCCGGTCGGTCCGGCATTGTATCCGGCGAGCCGACGAAGTGCTCCACGACATCTCGGGCACCCCTACTGGGCGCTATTCCAACAGCTGCGAGAAGATTACCGGCGCCCTACTGGCGAGGCTCAGCTTCGCTGGACCTCCCGAGGTGATGGCCCGCGGCCTGCACGCCTACATCGACGAACTCCAGGTCCAGCTTAACGCGGCCGGACAGGCGGTCTTTGAGAATTACGTGCTGCTTCCCGGCGAAGTCGATCGTCACTTCCCCCGCGGCACTCGACCAGAATCCCTTTCCGACTGGCAACGCGAGCAGCAGCAACAACAGCAGCAATAAGGACGCCCTGCGCCCATGAAGCTCCGCATCCTCCACCGGACCGAATACCGCTACGCCCTCCCCGTCCGCAATAACACCAACGAGCTGCGCGTCACCCCCGTCACCAATCTCCGGCAGAAACTTGGCCTCCACCTTGTGCGCGTGCTCCCGGCGGTACGGATGCGCCGTTACCCGGACCTTTATCGCAACACCGTCCACCTCTTCGAGATCGAAGAAACCCACCGCGAGTTGGTCATCGACGTCTCCAGCATCGTCGAGACCCTGGCGACCCCCGTATCCGCCGTGCCGACCGATATCCCCCTCACGGTGGTCCGCTCCGAGGAAGTCGTCGAGAGCTTCCAGCCTTACCTCCTTTCCGACGGGCCGGTCCGCGTCACCCCTGAAATCTGGCGGGCGGCCGTGGACGTCGAGAAAGACCGCGGCGACCTCTTCTCGGTGATTATCGGTTTAATGGATTACATCCATGCCACCTGTAAATATTTGCCGGGGGCTACTCATATCGGGACCAATACCGAGGAATTCTTCGCGAGGCCCCAAGGCGTCTGTCAGGATTACGCCCACCTATTGCTCGCGCTTTGCCGTTCGATCGGCATCCCCGCCCGCTACGTCTGCGGCTATGTCTACGACGCCAAGCGCGGCGACGTCATCGGTAGCCATGCGTCCCATGCTTGGTGTGAAATTTGGATTCCCAGCTATGGCTGGCTGGGCGTGGACCCGACGAACAGGAAGATTATCCATGAGGCCTACGTCGCCTCCGCCGTCGGCCGAGATTACCGCGACGCCACGCCGGTCAGTGGCAGCTACTGGGGCGGCGGCGACCGCGAGATGCGCGTCACCGTGCACGTCGAAGCAAAGTAAGGCTTTCGTAGTTCTAGTATCGCCCAAGCGCGTGCATGGACACACGCTCCCTCCGTCGCGATTGTCCTCATGCCCCTGACCCCCCCCTCCAAGGCCCCTTACTCTCCAATCGGCTCGTTCGCCTGCGCCTGGAACCTCTCCAAGCAAATCCATGCCGAAAGCGCCTGGAACTCCTCGCTCACCAAGTGCATCGGACGAGCTTGCACGGCCTTGGCCACCCATACCTCCTTTGCAGCGTGGATCGAGTTCCTGCTGCGGCCTGAGAGTCGCCGCTTCACCGAGGCGAACCCGATGCTCTGGCATCGCACCCTTCTCGGCTACATGTCCACCCGCTGGGATGGGCAGAAGAAACTGAAAGTACTCCGCGACTCCTACCGATTCGCCCAAACCCATCCTGGCCCCCTGCTGGACTGCCTGCTTGGACAGAAGAACCTCGGCTACTCCTTCGCCGAAGTGCCCTTAGGGGAGGAAGCCGGCACCATTCGCCTAGCGTTAGCCTCCGATGACCGTTTCCGCCGGGAGGGCGAGTGGACCCTCCGGGTCTTCTGCGACCAGATTGGCGGCGAACTCTGTTCTATCGCCTTTTCGGTCGAAGAAATCGACGGCCAATGGATCGCCTACGCGGGCGCCATCCAAGGCGGCAGTGGCGCCAACGAGCTGACCATCAAGGCTTCGGCCAAGGCGATGCACGGCGTCCGCGCCAAAGCCATGGCCATCTTCGCCCTTCAGGAAGTCGTGAGTACGCTCGGCATCACTCGACTGCTCGGTGCCGGCAACTCGATCCAGATGAGTAACGCCAAGCACATGATCCATGTGCCTTGGAATAAGATCTCTTTCAATTACGACGGCATGTGGGTCGAAGCCGATGGCAAGCCGGCGGAACATGGCTGGTTTGAGCTGCCAATGCGCGAGGTGCGTCGCACACGCGAGGAGATCAAAGCGAACAAACGTCCGCTTTATGCCCGCCGTTACGCCCTTTTCGACCAGCTGCAGGAAGCCGTCGCGAAGGGACTACAGGCTCGATAACCTCGGTAAACAAAAAGGGCCCCGTCGC
Organism: Opitutia bacterium; assembly: GCA_947465345.1. Next base: position 11,656 of record CANHZL010000029.1, read on the forward strand.
CGGGGCCCTTCGTTCAGCCTCTAATCCGAAGATTAGAAGTTGTAGCGAGCGGAGAGGGTCGAGGTCGAAGCCTTACCCTGTTCGTCGGAGTAACCGACGGCCAGCTGGATCTGCTTGCTCACGTTGTAGGCGAGCTCAGCACCCCAGATATTGTTGTCAGCGGCGTTGCGACCGAAGGAGGCAGCGGCTTCGAGGTTGTAGACACCGAGGTCCTTGCGGAGACCGAGGCCATAGGCTTCGTTCGAAGCGACGGAGACAACGGCGTCGATGCCGGCGTAGACGTTCTTCGAGAGGTAGCCAAGGGAGACAGCGTCCTTACCGTTGACGGTGCCGTTACCACCGATGGTGGTCGACGCGCCAAGGAGGAAGTTCGAGCCACCGATCAGAGCCGAAGCCGTGAGGGAGTAGCCCTTGGAGCTGGCGGCGGTGTCGTAGCCGAGACCAATGCGGTTATAGGAAAGACCGGCCGGAGCAGCAGCCTGGGCGGAGGCAGCGGCAGCGAGGGTCGTGAGGGTGAGGATCGGGAGGATGTGCTTCATATGCGTGTTTGGTAGTAAGCATGAATGATCGTAAAACAACAAAATAATGCTTTTCCGCCATCTATTCGGCACAATCGACTTGGGCGTGATTTTAAAAACAAACAAAAAGGGCCCCGTTGCCGGGGCCCTTAGGTTCAGCCTCTAATCCGAAGATTAGAAGTTGTAGCGAGCAACGAGGGAGGTCTGGCTCTTACCAGCAGCGCCAGCGGCGTTGCTGTCAGAGTAACCAACGGCGAGCTGGATCTGCTTGCTCACGTTGTAAGCGAGCTCAGCACCCCAGACATCGTTCTTGTTAGCGCGATTGTACGAGACAGCGCCTTCGATGTTGTTGCCGAGGTCCTTACGGACGTTGAGGCCGTAGCCTTCGTTCGAGGCAACGGAGACGGTCGCGTCAGCACCAAAAGCGACGTTCTTGAGAACGTAGCCGAGGGAGACGGAGTCGGTACCGTTGTCGGCGGTGTTGCCGCCACCGATGGTGGTCGAGGCGCCAACGAGGAAGTTCGAGCTACCGATCAGGGCCGAAGCCGAGAGGGAGTAGCCCTTGCTGTCCGTGTTGTAGCCGAGGCCAACGCGGTTATAGGAGAGACCGGAAGCGGCAACGCTCTGGGCAGAGGCAGCGGCAGCAAGGGTCGTGATGGTGAGGATCGGGAGGATATGCTTCATAGCGGGGATACTATTGATACAGGGGTGTGACAAAATCAAGCATCTTCTGCTCAAAATTACTCTAAGGTGTTTTTAGGCCACTTTTACCCACCTCCATTCACAACCCCCTGTGAATAAAGCTGGGGAGTATTGATGATCAAGGGTTAGGGCTGATAGCAGGGGTAGGGGTAGGGGTAGGGTTAGGGGTAGTTATTCGCAACCGCGCCTCGAGCTTCGCCTAGGCCTGTACGCCAATAAACAGTTAAAATAGGGAGTTTTGGCAGTTAAGCGGGTAAACACCAAAATATGCCCTCATTCCGAAGCAGCTGGCCCATGCCCCTCTCTATAAAGACCCCGACCCCTCCCCTAAGCAGCTCAATCCATCTGCCGGGTACTCCTACCCCCTCCTCTGGTCGGCAACCCCCAGATATCACTGGAGCACGGCTGGGGCTATAAGACCGGGCAACAAAAAACCCGCCTGGCGAACCTGGCGGGTTTTGGGCAGGCCTCGGAGGAGGCTTACTTGCGGCGGAACTTCGAGTTGAACTTCTCGACGCGGCCAGCGGAGTCCACGAAGCGCTTTTCGCCGGTGTAGGCGGGGTGCGAGTCCATGGTGACTTCACGACGGATGACGAAATATTCGACGCCGTCGATCAGCTTGGTCTCTTTCGACTTCATGGTCGAACGAGCCGGGAACTCGCGGTTCGTGGAGACATCCACGAAGACGACGTTGTTATATTCAGGATGGCCTTCCTTCTTCATAAAATAGGGGTGTTTGCTGGGGGTTAACCCTGACGCGCCTTGTAGCGGGGGTGCGTCTTGTTGATCACGTAGATACGGCCCTTGCGGCGAACTACTTGGCAATTCGGGTGGCGCTTCTTCAGCGACTTGAGGGAGGAGGAGACTTTCATGGTCGGGAGAGCCGTTTTAGCAACGGCAGGTCGGCCAACAAAGGTAACCTGCGACCGACTGTCAACGGGATTTCCTATGCTTGTTTAAGCTTTCGTTCAGGCTATGACTTCAGGGCATGGAAACGCGTATCCGCCCCGCCTTGCCGGCCGATATCCGGGCGATTAACGCCATCTATAACCATTACGTCCGGACCAGCACCTGTACCTGGCACCTGACCGAGGAAACCGACGAAGGGCGGGCGGCTTGGCTCCGGAACCGCGGCCCCGCCCACCCTGCCCTAGTCATCGAATTCGAGGGTAAAGTGGCCGGTTGGGGCTCCCTTTCGACCTACAACACCCGACAGGGGTGGTCGGCGACCGTCGAGGACTCGATCTTCATCGACCATACCCTGCACGGCAAAGGCCTCGGTAAGCTCGTGCTGCAGGAACTGCTCCGCCGCGCGGAGGCCATCGGACACACGTCGGTGATTGCCCGCATCTCCGGCGAACAGGCCGCCAGCCTGCGTCTTCACACCTCGCTGGGCTTCGAACATGCCGGCCTCTTGCGCGGTGTCGGACACAAATTTGGCCAGAAACTCGACTGTGTCTACATGCTGAAGACGTTGCGCCAGCCCTGACCTTGACAGAGCGGGGGCTAACCCTTTGCTCACCTATCCGCTTTAATGCTCAGGTGGTGGAATGGCAGACACGCTGGATTCAGGTTCCAGTGCCCCTAAAGCGTAAGGGTTCAAGTCCCTTCCTGAGCACCAAA
>CANHZL010000030.1 GCA_947465345.1 Opitutia bacterium
CGCACCCAGCTGGCCCGCCCGGACAACGACTTCGTCACGGCGCGCATGTACAACCAGCTGTTCACCATGCACGGCACGACGATGATCTTCCTCGGCGTCATGCCCCTGTCGGCCGCGTTTTTCAACTTCCTCGTGCCGCTGCAGATCGGCGCCCGCGACGTCGCCTTCCCGCGCCTCAACGCGTTCTCGCTCTGGACCTTCGTCTTCGGCGCCTTCGTGTTGAACGCCTCTTGGTTCTTTGAGTTCGCGCACCTCGCCGGCTGGTTCAATTCCTTCGAATGGCACAAGGCGCTCGTCTACACCGACTTCGCCCCCGCCAACGGTTGGTTTAGCTATGCGCCGCTTTCCGGCACCTTCGGCCAGAACGGTCAGGCCCTACGCTTCACCGGCGTCGGCACCGACTTCTGGATCATCGGTATCCAGGTCCTCGGTATCGCCTCGCTCGCCGCCTCCTTCAACTTCATCTGCACCATCATCAACATGCGCGCCAAGGGCATGACCATGATGCGCCTGCCGGTGTTCACTTGGATGACGCTCGTCACCGCGATCCTCATCATCCTCGCCTTCCCGGCCATCACCGTCGCGCTGATCGAGCTCATGTTCGACCGCGCCTTCGGTGCCAATTTCTTCAACCCGTCCGCCGGCGGCCAGCCCGTCCTGTGGCAGCACCTCTTCTGGATCTTCGGCCACCCCGAGGTGTACATCCTCGTACTCCCGGCGATGGGCATCGTCTCGGAAGTCCTCCCGACCTTCTCCGGCAAGTCGCTGTTCGGCTACCCGATCATCGTCTTCTCCGGTGCCGTCATCGGCTTCCTTGGCTTCGCTGTCTGGAGCCACCACATGTTCACCACCGGTCTCGGCCCCGTGCCGACCGCCGCGTTCTCGCTCCTCACGATGGCTATTGCCGTCCCGACGGGCGTCAAAATCTTCAACTGGCTCGGTACGATCTGGGGCGGACGCGTGCGCTTCACCCCGCCCATGGTCCTCGCCCTCGGCTTCATCTGGATGTTCATGTGCGGCGGTTTCTCCGGCGTCATGCACTCCTCGGCTCCCGCCGACTCCCAGCAGCAGGACAGCTACTTCGTCATCGCGCACTTCCACTACGTGCTCCTCGGCGGCGTGCTCCTCGGCCTGATGGCTGGCCTTTACTTCTGGTTCCCGAAGATCTTCGGCCGCATGCCGAACGCCCCGATCGCCTACATCGCCTCGGGCCTCGTCATCCTTGGCTTCAACCTCGCCTTCGGTCCGATGCATTACCTCGGCCTCGCTGGCCAGCCGCGCCGTACGCACACCTACCACGCCGGCAACGGTTGGGAGACCTGGAACTACGTCGCCACCATCGGCGCCTACATCCTGGGTATCGGCGTCTTCCTCGCGTTTGTGAATCTCGTCTGGACCGCCTTCCGCGGTAAGAAGTGCTCCAACGATCCGTGGGATGGCCGCACGCTCGAGTGGTCGCTGCCTTCCCCGGTGCCGGAGTATAACTTCGCGCAGGCTCCGGTCGTCGCTACCCGCGACGCCTTCTTCGAAGATAAGCATGGCGGTAAGCGCATCGGCTATGAGAACGACGGCGGCGACGCTGGCGTCCACATGCCCAGCCAGTCCTGGATGCCGCTCGTGGCTTCTGCGGGCTTCCTCTTCGCTGGTTTCGGCATGCCGATGATGGCGATGGGCATCCCCCATGCCGGCTGGATCGTCATCGCCGGCCTCGGCGTCCTCTTCCTCGGTATCTGGCTCTGGGCCCTTGAAGGTCCGGGCGGCTACATGCTCAAGACTCCCGCCACCTCCGGCACCCCGGCTCCGACCGAGACTGTCTCCCACTGAGCACTTCCTCTCCCCACTCTCAACTCTGACCTCCATGTCTGACACCGCCGCCGCGCACGAAGCGCCCACGTCCACCGGGATTGACCACAAGAAGCTCATCATGTGGCTCTTCCTGGCTTCGGACTGTATGTTCTTCGGGACGCTCATCTCGACGCACCTGCTCTACCGTAAGCTCTATCCTGCGGGCTTCACCGACGCCGAAGGCCACCAGCGCTTCATCCAGAACCTGTTCAACATCGAGCTGACGTCCTTCTCGACGTTCATCCTGCTGATGTCCTCGTTCCTGATGGCGCTCGCGGTCTCCGCGATGCACAAGGGCCAACTGAAGTCCTTCCGCCGTAACGTCCTCGGGGTAATCTTCTTCGGCTTGATCTTCCTGGGCTGCCAGGTCTTCGAATTCACGCACTTTTACCACCAGGGTCTGACCATCCAGAACAGCGTGCTCGGTTCCACCTTCTACGTGCTTACCGGTACGCACGGCACGCACGTCGCCATCGGTGTGCTCTGGCTCATCCTGATGTATTTCTACAGCTTCACCGGTAAGCTCGGCGGTCATATGGGCGCCCTCGACGTTGAAGTCGCGGGTCTCTACTGGCACTTCGTCGACATCGTCTGGATCATCATCTTCACCGCGGTCTACCTCGTCGAATACCTCGGGCCCAACGGCATCTGGGGTTCGGGCCTGCCCGCCGTCGTCAAATAAACGAACTTCCCGACCATGTCCTCTTCTCACGAAGCCGCTCCCAGCCCCGCCTTCCTCGCCGAGGAAGTCCGCCGCTATCACCACTTCATCGTGCTGGCCCTTTGGCTGGCCGTCGTCACCGGCGCCGAGATCGTCCTGATCTTCCTGCCAATCCCGGTCGCCGCCGTCCTCACGATCCTGACCTTGATGTCCGCCGGCAAGTTCTTCGCGGTCATCCTTTGGTTCATGCACCTCATCTACGACAAGCGCCTGCTCTTATGGTGCTTCGTCGCCGGCCTGGCGCTCGCGTTCGCGACCTACACCGCGTTGCTCTGCCTGTTCTCGGCCGACCGTATCGACACCCGCTGGTTCAGCTGAAGCCTGCGTCCATCGCCTGACGAAGGCCTCCGCTCTGGCGGAGGCCTTTTTCGTGCCCACGCTTGCGAGTCGGGCGTGGCTGGCTTCATATGCAGGGGATGAAGATTCCTCTCCATTGGCATACGGAGCCGCTGCTACTGCTCCTGGTCATCGGAGCGTGCTGGGCCCATGCGCTGGCCTGCGGGCCGTATCGCGTGCGCTTCCTTCCGGGGCGGACCGACTATCCGCTCTGGTATGCCGTGCGCTTTCATCTCGGCGTGCTTGTGGGCTATATTGCCGTGGGGTCGCCGCTCGATCAGCTGGGCGAAGGCTTCCTCTTCTCGGCGCACATGTTGCAACACATGCTGCTCATTTATATCTCGGCGCCGCTTATCGTCACTGGGTTGCCGCCCGAATTCATCGACGGGTGGCTACTCAAAGGGCGCCCGCGTCTCACGCGCGTGCTGCGCGTCCTGACGGGGCCGGTTACCGGCGCACTGATTTTTACTCTATTCTTCTCGATCTGGCATTTCCCTGAGCTCTATGAGGCCGCGCTCCGTAATCGCCCGCTTCACGTGCTCGAGCATTGGTCAATGTTCGCGCCGGCAATCCTTATGGTCTGGCCGCTTTTCTCGATGTCCGCCACGTTACCGCGCATCGGTTACGGGATGGCGATGTTCTATTGCTTCGCGCTGATGATTGCCGACCTGCCGATCTGGGCGGTACTGATCTTCGGCGAGCACCCGATCTACGAGACCTATCGCCTCGCCCCGCGCGTCAGTAGCCTGTCCGCTTCCGCCGATATGATCATGGGCGCCGTGGTGATGAAGGGCTTTAATGAAATCTTTGCTCTCGCCTGCATGGCTTACGCCTTCTTCGCCTGGTATCAGCGCGAGAAGTGAGCTGGCTTAGTGGCGCGAGGCGCGACGAAGGAGGAACCAAGCGAGACCAACCACGATGAGGTTTGGAATCCAAATCAGCAGGTCGGGGCGGTAGTCGGGGTCCTTTACGTAGGCCGCCATCGAGGTCAGCAGGTAATACGAAAGGGCAATGGCCAGGGCGATCGCCGCGTTGACGAACGTCTCGGAGCGGCCGACGCGCACGGCCAGCGGGACGGCGAGGAACGCGAGGGAGAAGACGGAGAACGCGCCGGCGAGGTGCGACATCAACTGCGTCATGGCGAGCATCTGGCCGCGTTCCTTCTCGCGCGGAGTGGCCTTGGGGCCGACCTGCCAGCCCTTATCGACCGCTTCCAATAGCTCGGTGGTTGTGAGCCAGCGCAGCTTACGCTGGAAATTCTCGCCGTCTTTGAAGATGCCTGCCGCCGGGAATTCGAGGCTCGTGAGCGCAGCGGTCGTGAAGGCGGACGGGTGTGTGAAGTTATCGTCGCCCTCTTGGCGTTTCTCCATGCGGGCGTCGGTTAGGGTCACGCGCAGGATGCCTTCGCCTCGGCGGTTGACGGCCGGCGTCAGGCGCGCTTCGCGGGCGTGGATGGATTCCTTGAGGTGGCCGCGCTCGTCGACACCCCATAGCCAGAAATCACGGAGGACTTCGCCGTCACGGTCGGCGGCGCGGATGACGATACCGGGGAACTGCCGGTTGAGTTTGCCGGGCACGATAACCGAAGCGGGGTTGTCTTTCGCTGAGCCCACGAGCAGCCGACGGTATTCGGTGTTAGCGTAGGGCGAGACCTCCAGATTAAGCCAGGCGGAGAGCACCGCCAGACAACCGGCGAGAATCAGCGCGGGGCGGGCGATCCGGCCGAGGCTGCGGCCGCTGGCCTTCATCGCGGTGAGTTCCTGCTGGGAACTCATCCGGCCGAACGCGATGAGCACGCCGGTGAGGAGGCCGAGAGGCAGTGCGTAAGGGAGCACCCCCGGGAAGAGCAGGGCGACGAGCTCGAGTCCTTCCCAGCCGCTGACGCGCCCAGAGGCGATTGCACTGGAGACCTGCGTGAGGATGTTGCCCGCGACCATCACGAACACGAACGCGCCCGTGGCGGCCCCGCCGACGACGGCGGTTTCGGTCAGGACGTGGCGGTCGAGGAGGCGCACGTCAGTATCCAAGCCCACCAAGCCCTCCTCTCCAAGGCAGAAAGCCTTAGGGCGCCGCCTTCTGGTCGAGGTCGGCCGGGAGGGTGGCGCCGCGGATCACTTCGATCTCGCCGGTCCGGAGCCAGCCAGCCTTGCCGTCGGCGGTGGTCACGCGGACGTGCCCATTGAGAGGTCGGTCGGTCCGGACGACGTCACCTTCCGCGACGCCGTTCAGCGGTTCCCCAAACAAGGTCGGCGTTAGGCGCAGAGAGACTTCGGTCATACGGACGACTGCCCGGGCCGAAAGGGAGCGGCCTCCCCATAGCCCCGGGATGCAGAGCGCGAGTAGGGTCAACGTGACCACGCGTGTGCGATGGTTCCATTCGCTGGCGGAGCGGCGGCGGAGGCGCGGGATTACGACGCACAACGTCGCCACCCAGAAGAAGGTCGTGGCGAGAATGAGCCAGGTGTCCTCGGTGAGGAAGGATGCGTAGGTTTCAGCCCAGGTCGGTGCGGGGCGTTCCGTGCCGCCGGCGGCAAGTGCGTGCCGGATGCCGGCGAGTGCGACGGGGTCGCGGGGATCGAGTAAGAGCGCGCGCTCCCAACAGACCATTGCGCGGCCCTTGCGGCCCAGACGCCACTCGGCGTTGCCGAGCGCGGAAAGCAAGCCGGCGCTCACGCCATCCCGGCGGGCTTCTTCGGACCATTGCTCGACGGCGGTCGCGTAGTCGCCTTTGGCGTAGGCGGTCTCCGCGGCGGAAACGACGCGGTCTTCGGCGGCGCCAAGCGAAGCCATCCAGCAGAGCAGTAGGCAGGCGAAGGATTTCATAGGAGCGACAGGAGCCGCCGGAGCAGCGCGAGGGTTTCGTCTTCGTTCGGCGATCCGGTGGCGCCGGCCTCAGTCGCAAAGCGTTCGCCGTAGGCCTGCCCGAAGAGACCGTCGAGCAGCGGACGCGAGACGCCGGGAAGCACGCGCTCCAAGTCACCTTGGGTCATCGCGGCTTCTTCGGTATCGAGGAGGGCCGCCGCACCAACTTGTAAGGCGTGCACCGAGGCTAAGGCAAAGGCGGCGCGATCGCCGCGCCGACGGGCGGACTCTGCGGTGCTGAGCGCGGTGCGCAGGATAGAGCGGGCGCGCCGGCGACGGCGGATTTCGGGGTGCGCCGCGAGATAGCCGAGACTCAAGGCGACTGCTGTCAGCGACAGGAGCACCGTCAGCAGCAGGGCGTTGCTTGACCAGAAGGCGCCTGAGGAGGCGAGGGACCAGGCCGGTAGGCCGCGGAAGAGAGGTGAGCCGCGCTGGGTCGCGGGAGCGGCCAGGCCGGTGGCGGCCTTGGGCTTAGCGCCGACTGGCGCCGATGGATCGGACGTGACGAGGTCGACCTGCGCGGGCGCGTTACCGGTCACCGTCACTTCGACGGGTTTGAATTCGATGCGGCTAAATTCCTTCGTCAGCGGATTAAAGGTCGAGAAGCGGAGCGCAGGGGTCAGGAGTTTGCCGGGGAGGCGCGGTACCAGCGTGTAGACGAAGAAGCGTTGTTCCTCGGCGTGGCGGCGTCGCTCGGTTGCGGGCAGTACGTCCCAGAATTCATTACTAGGGACCTCCGGAGGGATGAGCCGATCGAGGTTGCCGGTGCCAGTGAGGATGGCCCGTAGGCGGATCGGCTCGCCGACTTCGGGGCGGTCCTTGGAGACTTGCACGGCCTCGGCAGTGAAGGCACCGATGGCGCCGGTCCAGTCCGCTGGCCGGCCGCGTTCGGGGACGTGTTCGACGGAGAGCTTACGGCGGAAGGTGAAAGGGCGGTCGCGGTTACCGTTACCGAAAGCGGGGGAGTCCATGTTCTGGATGAGCATGGTTCCGCGCAGGGAAAGTTCGCTCGTACCTTCGCGGATGGGCGTCAGGTCAAAACTTGTCCGCATGCCTTGGCCGAGTTCCGTTGGCAGGGGCTGGCGGTCGGCCGTGACCGCGAACGTGAAGCCTTCCGCGACTGATTCGAGTCCAAAGCTGGCCACGACGACCTCTTCGTCGCCGCCGCGGAGATGGATGGCTCCACGGATAAGTTCGCCGACATAGAAGGTGCGGTCCGGTAGCGCGAGTTCAGCCCGGGCTTGGGCTGTCCGCCGGTAAGTGGCCGACTTACGCACGATCAGCGTGATCGGAGTCACCGGGATGATCTTGCGCACAAAGCGCAGGTTGAAGCCTGGGATGACGTACTCGCCCTCTTGATCAGGGGCGACGCCGGAGAAGTTGAGCGTCGCCTCGTTGGAGTCCGGGCGGACGATTTGTCCGGAGAGGCGGAGAGCCAGACCGCGCGGCGGCCGGATCTCCTTGTCCACCTGCTGAGCGCCGCCGAGGACGATATCTGATTCGACGATGATCTGTAGGCGGAAGGGTTGCCCGGGTGCGGTGACGCGTGGGGTGATCTCCCAGCTCACGCGGTCCTCCGCCTGGACGACGAGCCCGAGCAGTAGGAGCATGGTACTGGCGAGGAATCGGCGCATCTCAGTAGTCCTTACCTTTCTTGTCGGTGGGCTTACCGCCCTTGGCACCCTTGCCGTCCTGATCGCCGGCGGGCATCTTGCGGCCAAATTCTTTCTTGAGGCCCTCAAGGGAGCCGCGGGCTTCCTGCTCGGTCATCTTCTGTTCCTCGCCAGGCTTGCCCTTTTTCGGGTCTTTGCCGCCGCTCTTCGGCTTCTGGCGTTCCGGGGGAAGAAAGTTCTCTTCATCATCGTCTTCTTCACCTTCGGCGTTGGGCGGAAGCTTGTCGTCCGGGATACGCTTCACGAGCTCACGAATCACCGCGGCAAGCTCCTCCAGTTTTTTCCGCTGTGCCTCGATGGCTTCTTCAAGCGCGGCGGTCTCGCGACGGAGGGCCCGGAGCAGCTCCTCGATGGCGTCCGCATTCGCCTTGGCTTGTGCGTCGGCCGTGTCCAGCTCGTGGGCGCCGCGGAAATCCCCGACGGAACGCGTCCAGCTGGCGACGACGCTGGTGCGCTTGGCCACCATGGCCTCTTCCTTCGGGATGAGTTTCTTGATCGTGCGGTGGGTGCCAATGCCGCTGCCGAGGGCGGCCGTCGCGGGGACGTAGTCGGGCTCGCGGCCTTCGGCTTTGGCCTTATCGAGTAACTCGATCTGGTCCTTCATGTCCGAGATGTCGGCGTCCGCCGCCTCAAGGTAGGAGCGGGCGATGGAAAGTTCGGTCACGTCACCAGCGGTCTTGCCGCCGAGCACAGCCTTGCCTTTGCCAAAGCGGACGTGGCCGAGATTATGCAGAGCGGGCGGGCGGAGAGTGTCGACGTCCCTGGCGAGCGAGGCGCGCAGGGCTTCTTCCGCTCCAGCGAGGTCGCCTTCGGCGAGGCGCTTCGTGCCGCGGTTATGGAGCGCGCGCGCATCGAGGTTGGTGAGCTCGTCGGCGGGCGGCTTGTCGGCCGCGAGACCAGCCGAGATCAGGAACAGGACCGGGAGGAGGGTTCTCATGGCTGGACTTCTTTGCGGCGGGTGGAGGTGAGCGATTCGAGGATAAGGAGGAGCAACGCAGCGCCGATGAACCATTCTTCGCGCGGGATGCCGCGGCGCCCCGCGTTTCGCTCGTCGGTGCCGGCTTCAATCGCGAGTCGCAAGGCTTCCATCCCTTCGCCGGCTTGGCCGAGACGGATAAAGCGGCCGCCGCTGGCATCGGCGATCTCGGCGAGGGTCTTCTCGTCTAGTCGGCTCATCACCTCGTCGCCTTTAGCGTCCTTCATGGTCTCGAGCGAGCCGATGGAACTGATCACGCGGATCGGACCGCCGGAAGGCGTGCCGACTCCGACCGTATGGACGACCAGCCTGTTGCGCTTGAGCTTGCGGGCCATCTCAACACCTCCGGCCTCAAGGTCCTCGCCGTCGGTGAGAATGATGAGCAGCTTCCGGTTGCGGTTGGAATAGAAAGCGAGTTCGGCTTCCTCGAGTGCACGCCCTATGTCGGTGCCTGCGACTTGAATCGAGCTGGTGTCCGTCTCCTCGAGCGTCCGGAAGAAAGCGTCATAGTCACGCGTGAGCGGGCATTGGAGGAAGGCCTGGCCTGCGAAGGCAACGAGCCCGACGTTGCCCGTGCCTTTACGGCGGACGAAGTTGGCGATGGAGGCCTTGGCGCGGGCCAGTCGCGTGGGACTCATGTCCGACACCAGCATCGACTTCGAGACGTCGAGCGCGAACACCACGTCTTCGGTCGCACCTTTCTGCGTCGTCAGCTCGACGCCCCAGCGCGGGCCCGCGAAGCAGGCCAGCAGTAAGGCGAAGGCGAGAGAGAGTGCCACGTCCTTGGAGCGGCGGCGGACCGCGGAGTAGCCGGACGTGAGGCGTGCCAGTAAGTGAGCGGCTGCAAAACCGGCGAGGCCGCGGCGGCGGCGGCGTTCAGCCCAGCAGAGTGCGATGAAGAGGATGACGCCAGCGAGCGCGGCTAGCGCGAGCGCCCAAGGTTTCTCGAAATGGAAGTCGGCGGCGTCCATGGGTTAGGGCGAACGAGGGCGGAGGAGGCCCCAGCCGAGTTCCAGGAGAAGCAGGAGCCCACCGAGGGCCGCCCAGATGAGCCGGTAGCTTTCGTAGACGACGGATTCGCGGATGCGGACTTCGGTGCGCTCGAGGCGGTTAATCTCTTCGTAGACGCGGCCGAGCTGGTTCTGATCGAGAGCGCGGTAGAAGCGACCGTTCGCGACCTTGGCCATCTTTCCCAGCATCTCGTAATTAGCTGGGTTGATCGTCTGCATCGGGATCGTCTTGCCGAGGAGATCGCGGTAGAGCCGGCCGGTACGCGTGTCGAAGCGAGGCAGGATGGTGGGCTCGTCCTTGCCGAGACCGATGCAGTAGAGGCGGATGCCGAGGGCGGCGGCGAGCTCAGCGGCGGGTACGGGCAGGATCGCCTTGCTCATGTTGTCGTCGCCGTCCGTCAGCAGGATGATGACCTTCGAACCCTTACCTTTGACGTTCTTCATACGGTCGACCGCCATCGCGACGGCTTCGCCAATCGCGGTGCCGGTCTCCTGGATGCTGCCGATGTGCATGCGGTCGATGCCTTTCTCGACCCAGGTCTTGTTGATGGTGAGCGGGCTCAGTAGGTAGGGCTTACCGGAGAAAACGACTGCGCCGATGCGATCGTCAGGGCGCTTGGCAAGGAATTCGTAGATTACGTTCTGGCTGGCCTGCCAGCGCGTGACCTCGGTGCGCGGGGTGCTCATATCGAGCGCCATCATCGACCAGGAAAGATCCACGACCAACATGATGTCGAGACCTTCGGTCTCTCTCTCGATTTCCTTGTTCGCCGTGCGCGGTCCGGCCAGGGCGACGATGAGTAGGGCGGCGGTGAGGAGGCGGAGGAATGCACGGAGGCGTCCGCTCTGTTCCCGCACTGGCCGGCCGATGCCGTCAAGCAGGGAGGTGTCAGGGAAGGCCAGCGCGGCGGCTTGGCCGACGCGACCGCGTAGCCACGAGTAAAGCGGCAGCAAGGCGAGTAGCAGCAACAGCCAAGGGTATTGGAATTCAAAACCGAGTTCCATTAGGAGAGATTCCTCCGAGGCAAGGGTGGCGGACCGGGCAGGGGTGGCGGGAGGTCTGGAAGCGTCGGGTGAGGTGCGACCGGAACAAGCGGTGCGACGAGGGGCCCTGCGAACGTGCGACGGGCATCTTCGACGCGACGTGCGGCTTCACGCAGGCCGGCGATCAGCAGCGGCACTTCGAGCGACGCGCCGGCGAACTTCGCGGCGTCGGCGCTGCGGAGGGCAGCGAGGAGCGGTTGACGGGCCGGAAGGAATGCCGGCAGGCCAGACAGGAGCGCGGCGAGTTCTTCGGTCGAAAGCGAGGTCGCTGCCCGTGGCTCAAGGGCGGCGAGATAGACGCGGAAGGCGCGCGAGGCATGGGCGACTCCCTCCGCCGCTGGCTGCGATTCGGCGAGACGTAGGGCATAGTCGAGTTGCGCGAGCGGAGCTAGCGAGGGCGGGCCCTTGCGGAGGAATTGGCGGAAGGCGACGACGGCGAGGGCGATGAGTCCGAGCGCAATCAAGCCGAACATCCAGTTGGCTTCCCAAGCTGACGGCGGGATCAGTGGCTTCGGTCCCTGCAGGACGAACGGAGCTTCTTCGAGGGCGAGGAGCATCAGCGTCGACGACGTCGGCGTTCGAAGAAACGGGCAAGGGTGGGGGCTACGGCGGTGTCGGCGTCGAGGCGGGCGACGTCCATGCCGGCACGGGCGAGACCGGCGGCGGTCTCGGCCAGACGGGTTTCGGCCTGGGTGGCGAAGGCGCGGCGCACGCGCTCCGAGCCGGTGTCGACTTCACGGATCTCGCCGGTCTCGGCGTCTTCCAGGGCGATTACGCCGACGTCGGGCAGCTCGCGTTCGCGCGCGTCGACGAGCTGGACGCAGGCGGTGTCATGGCGGGCGTTCAGCTCACCAAGGGCGGCGGCCATCACGTCGGCGCCTTCGGGTCCGGCGAGGAAGTCCGAGACCACGAAGACCATGGAGCGGCGCTTGAGTGCGCGACCCAGGCGGCGCATCGGCGCCGCAAAGGAAGTACGCCGCGAGGCAGGCTTAAATTCAAGGACGTCGCGGATAATGCGCAGGACGTGGCGACGACCCTTCTTCGGGCTCACCCAGAGTTCTTCGCGGTCGGTGAAAAGTAGTAAGCCAACTTTGTCGCCAGCTTTGAGCGCGGAGACCGCGAGGCAGGCGGCGACGTCGGCGGCGCGTTCGCGTAGGGTCGCTTCACCTGAGCCGAAGGAGGAGGAGCCGGAGACGTCGACCGCGAGCACTAGCGTGAGTTCGCGTTCTTCGCGATGCAGGCGGATGAACGGCTTGCCTGTGCGCGCCGTCACGTTCCAGTCCATCGCACGTACGTCGTCGCCCGGGACGTATTCGCGCAGTTCTTCGAAGTCGGTGCCGCGGCCTTTGAAGCGCGAGAGGTAAGCGCCGACCATCGCGTCGTTGACCGTGCGCGCGGCGACAATCTCGACGCGCTGGGCGCGGCGGAGGGTCTCCTGCGGGTTGGTCGGGACGGGCGAGGGCACGGACGCCGGAGTCGCTTAGGGGATGCTGACGGCGTCGAGCACGCGGCGCACGATGGCGTCGGCGTCGACCCCTTCGGCGTCGGCTTCGTAGGTGAGAATGAGACGATGGCGGAGGACGTCGGGCGCGATGTCCTTCACGTCCTGCGGTGTCACGTGGTCGCGGCCCTGCAGGAACGCCCACGCCTTAGAGGCGAGGGTGAGGTTGATGGTCGCGCGGGGCGAAGCACCGAACTGCAAGAACTTCGCGAGGTCGGGGCCGCCGGGATGCTGGCCGCGGGTCGCGAGCACCAGCGAGACGATGTAGTCGCGGATCGGATCGGCGACATGGATGGCGTCGACGGCCTTGCGGGCCTCGAGGATTTCCTCCTTCGAGATGACCGCTTCGACATCGAGCTTCGGCGACGTGGTCGCCATTGCATCGAGAATCTTGCGCTCTTCTTCACGCGTCGGGTAGCCGATGTTGAGCTTCAGCATGAAGCGGTCGACCTGGGCTTCGGGCAGCGGGTAGGTGCCTTCTTGGTCGATCGGGTTCTGCGTCGCGAGGACGAGGAATGGCGTCGGCAGCTTATGCGTCTCGCCGCCGAGGGTGACCTGACGTTCCTGCATCGCTTCAAGGAGTGCGGACTGCACCTTGGCGGGCGCGCGATTGATTTCGTCGGCGAGGACGAAGTTGGCGAAGATCGGCCCGCGCTTGGCGTTATAATCCCCGGTCTTCGGGTCGTAGATGAGCGTACCCACGATGTCGGCCGGCAGCAGGTCGGGCGTGAACTGGATGCGCGAGAAGTCGGCGTGGACGGTCTGCGCGAGGGTGCGCACCGAGAGCGTCTTCGCGAGGCCCGGGACGCCCTCGAGGAGGACGTGTCCGTTGGCGAGGAGGCCGATCAGTAGGCGGTCGACGAGGTATTGCTGGCCGACGACGACACGGGCGACCTGCTCGCGAAGGCGCGGCACCCAAGTGCCTGCGGCGTTGATGTTAGTGGACATGGGGGTGGGGAAGGGGCGCGCGGGGTGGCGCGTTCGGCGGATCTCCGCCCACTTGTCAGCGTCCGGCAGAGCCGGTTTCGTCTCTGAATTAGCAGGACAACCGGGACTTCTCAACCGCAGCCTTTATAAAAGCAGCGAAGAGGGGGTGGGCGCGGTCCGGGCGGGACTTGAATTCTGGATGGTACTGGACCCCGACCATCCAGGGGTGGTCCTTCACCTCGACGATTTCGACCAATCCGCTCTGGGGGTTGGTGCCCCCGACCATCAGGCCGGCGGCCTCGAGCTGGGCCCGGTAGGCGTCGTTATATTCGAAGCGGTGGCGGTGGCGTTCCTTGATATTGTCCGTGCCGTAGGCGGCGCGGGAGCGGCTGCCCGGGGTCAGGGCGCAGTCGTAAGAGCCCAGGCGCATCGTGCCGCCCTTGGTCACCACGCTCTTCTGCGATTCCATGAGATGGATGACGGGATTCTTGGTCTCCGGGGCGAATTCGGTCGAATGGGCGTCCTTGAGGCCGAGGACGTGGCGCGCGTATTCGATGACGGTGATCTGCATGCCGAGGCAGAGGCCGTAGTAGGGCACCTTGCGTTCGCGGGCGAACTGGGCGGCGATGATCTTGCCTTCGATGCCGCGGTTGCCGAAGCCACCCGGGACGAGGATACCGTCGAGGCCTTCGAGCTGCCCGGTGCCCTTGGTCTCGAGGTCTTCGGCGTCGATGCGGACAACCTCGACGGCGGTCTCGTTGGCGATGCCGCCGTGTGTGATGGATTCGTAGACGGACTTGTACGCATCCTGCAGCTCAATGTATTTGCCGACGACGCCGACGCGCACGCGGTGCTTCGGTTCGAGGAGGCGGCGAACAATCTCGCGCCATGGGGTGATGTCGATCGGCTGGCACTGCAGGCCGAGGCGCTTCACGACGACCTCATCCATGCGCTGCTCGGCGAGCTGCATGGGGAGTTCGTAGATGGAATGCTCGACATCGCGGCATTCGAACACGGCGTCGAGGCCGACGTTGCAATACAGCGAAAGCTTCTGGCGGTTGTCCTCGCCGATGGGGCGGTCGGTGCGGCAGACGAGCAGGTCGGGCTGGATGCCGATCTCGCGCAGCTTCGCCACCGACTGCTGCGAGGGCTTTGTCTTGAGCTCGCCGGCGGCCTTGATGAAGGGCACCAGCGTGCAATGGAGGAAGGCGACATTCTCGCGGCCCGCATCGTGTTGGAACTGACGGAGTGCTTCGAGGAAAGGCAGGCCTTCGATGTCGCCGGTGGTGCCGCCGATCTCGGTGATGAGCACGTCGACGCCTTCGCCACCCTTGAGGATGCGTTCCTTGATTTCGTTGGTGACGTGCGGGATGACCTGCACGGTCTTGCCGAGGTAGTCGCCGCGGCGTTCCTTCTGGATGACGGTCTCGTAGACCTGGCCGGAGCTGAGGCTGTTGAGGCGCGAGAGTTCGCCGGAGGTGAAGCGTTCGTAGTGGCCGAGGTCGAGGTCGGTCTCGGCGCC
>CANHZL010000031.1 GCA_947465345.1 Opitutia bacterium
ATTGTTAGAAGTCCCCACTTGACCACCCTTCCAACGGTCGCTGACAGTCCGCGGAACACTATGCCTAAGAGGACCGATATCCGCTCAATCCTCATCATCGGCTCGGGACCGATCATCATCGGCCAAGCCTGCGAGTTCGATTATTCTGGCACTCAGGCCTGCAAGGCGCTTCGCGAAGAAGGCTACCGCGTCATCTTGGTGAACTCCAATCCGGCCACGATCATGACGGACCCGGAGACGGCGGATGTCACCTACGTAGAACCCCTCACGGTCGAATCGGTAGAACGCATCATCGCCAAGGAGAAACCCGATGCGCTCCTTCCGACGCTCGGTGGCCAGACGGCACTCAACCTTTCCCTTAAGCTCGCGCGCACGGGCGTCCTCAAGAAGTACGGCGTTGAGCTCATCGGTGCGAAGGAAGACGCCATCGAACGCGGTGAGGATCGCGAGATCTTCAAGAAGCTGATGCTCGAGATCGGACTCGATGTCCCGCGCTCGCGTGTCGTGAAGACCCTCGAAGCCGCGCGCGAGACCATCGCCCTCATCGGCGGCGAGTTCCCGGTCATCATCCGTCCGTCGTACACGCTCGGCGGCACCGGCGGCGGCATCGCTTATAACAAGGAAGAATTCGAACGCATGGCCCAGGCCGGCCTCGACGCCTCGCCCGTCCATGAGGTCCTCATCGAGGAATGCCTCCTGGGCTGGAAGGAATACGAGATGGAAGTGATGCGCGACCACAAGGATCAGTGCGTCATCATCTGCTCCATCGAGAACTTTGACCCGATGGGCGTCCACACGGGCGACTCCATCACCGTGGCCCCCGCACTCACGCTGACTGACAAGGAATATCAGCTGATGCGCGATGCCTCGTTCGCCGTCATCCGCGCCGTCGGCGTCGAGACCGGCGGTTCGAACATCCAGTTCTCGGTGAACCCGGCCAACGGCCGCATGATTGTCATCGAGATGAATCCGCGCGTGTCGCGTTCGTCCGCCCTCGCCTCCAAAGCCACCGGCTTCCCGATTGCGAAGATCGCCGCCAAGCTGGCCGTGGGCTATTCGCTCGACGAGCTGCAGAACGATATCACGAAGTCCACGCCAGCCTGCTTCGAGCCGACCATCGATTACGTCGTCACCAAGATCCCCCGCTTCACGTTCGAGAAGTTCGTCGGCGCCGACACGACCCTCACCTCCGCGATGAAGTCCGTCGGCGAAGCCATGGCCATCGGCCGCACCTTCAAGGAATCTTTCCAGAAGGCGCTCCGCTCCCTCGAGATCGGCGCCTGGGGCTTCGGTTGCGGCGGTAAGTTCGGCGACGCCGCCTTCACCGACCTCACCGAGATTCGCGCGCGTCTCGCCCGCCCGAATCCGGAACGTCCGTTCTTCGTCCGCTACGCGATGCTCGCGGGCCTGACGGAGAAAGAAATCTTCGACCTTTCCAAGATTGACCCGTGGTTCCTGCGCCAGCTCCGCGGCATCGTCGACATCGAGCTTGCCCTCAAGGCCGCCGGTAAATCCATCGGCACCGACCTTCTCCGCCAAGCCAAGGAAGCCGGCTTCGCCGACCGCCAGATCGCCCACGCGACCGGCCTCGCCCCAGCCGACGTCTATTCGACGCGCAACGCCGCTGGCATCAAGACGGTCTTCCGCCTCGTCGACACCTGCGCCGCAGAGTTCGAATCCTTCACGCCTTATTTCTACTCCACCTACGGCGACGAGTCCGAGGTCCGTCCCTCGCCGAAGAAGAAGGTGATGATTCTCGGTGGCGGACCGAACCGCATCGGCCAAGGCATCGAGTTTGACTACTGCTGCGTTCACGCTTCCTACGCGCTCCGCGCTGCGGGCTACGAGACGGTGATGGTGAACTCCAATCCCGAGACAGTCTCGACTGACTACGACACTTCCGACCGCCTCTATTTCGAGCCGCTCACCCTTGAAGACATTCTGGAAATCTACCGCACCGAGCAGTGTATCGGCGCGATTGTTCAGTTTGGCGGTCAGACCCCCCTCAATCTCGCCGCTGACCTCGAAGCCAATGGTGTCACGGTCGTCGGCACTTCGCCTGCGAGCATCGCGCTCGCCGAGGACCGCCAGCAGTTCAAGGACATCCTCATCGAGCTGGGCGTCCGCCAGCCCGTCAACAAGACCGCCCTCTCGGCAGAAGAAGCTTACTTGGCCGCTGAAGAAATCGGCTTCCCGGTCCTCCTGCGTCCCTCTTTCGTCCTCGGCGGACGCGGTATGTTCATCGTCTATGGTATGGATGAACTAAAGTCGGTCGTGCGCGAAGCCTTCGACGTCGCTCCCGGCAAGCCGGTGCTACTCGATAAGTTCCTCGAGGATGCCATCGAGCTCGACGTCGACGCCATCTCCGATGGCGAGACCACCGTCATTGGCGGCATGCTCGAACACGTCGAACACGCGGGCGTACACTCTGGCGACGCCGGCATGGTGCTGCCTCCGCACACGCTCTCGCCGGCCCTCGTCGACGAAGTCCGTCGCATCACCCATTCCCTCGCCAAGCGCCTCAAGGTGATCGGCCTGATGAACATCCAGTTCGCAATCAAGGACGGCATCGTCTTCATGCTTGAGGTCAACCCGCGCGCCTCGCGCACGATTCCGTTCGTATCGAAGGCCATTGGTGTGCCGCTTGCGAAGCTCGCTTCGCTTTGCATGCTCGGTGCTAAGCTCAAGGACCTCGGTTTCACTCGCGAGATCCGTCCACCCTATTGGTCAGTTAAGGAATCCGTCTTCCCGTTTAGCCGCTTCCCTGGTGCCCCGGTTGCGCTCTCGCCCGAGATGCGTTCCACCGGCGAAGTCATGGGTTGCGATGACGATCTCGGTATGGCCTACGCCAAGGCGCAGATGGCCGCGCAGCCTGCGCTGCCCGTCGCCGGCAATGCCTTCCTCTCCGTCAAGGATCGCGACAAGGATGGCGCCGTCGCCGTCGCCCGTGATCTCGCCTCGCTCGGCTTCAATATCTACTCCACTAGCGGCACCGCCGCGGCCATCGAAGCTGCCGGCGTCAAGGTCATCAAGCTTGGTAAGATTTCCGAAGGTGCCCGCCCCAACGCGCTCGACCTTCTGAAGAATGGCCAGTTGCAGATGATTGTGAACACTGCTGCCGGTATGCTCCCGCGTAAGGACGAGAACGCGATGCGTTCCGAAGCCGTGCTGCGTGGCGTGTACATGGCCTCGACGATGAATGCGGCCCGCGCGGCCGTCCTAGGTATCCGCTCGCTGCGCGAACATCCCCTCACGGTCAGTTCTTTGCAGGAGCACGCAAAGGTGCTTCCCCCGAAGGCCTGAATCGGCTACGACCCCTTCCCATGAAATACCCCGTCCTCGCCGCGCTGGCTGTCGCCGTCGCGTCTCTCCATGCCGCTGACGCGCCGAAAGCCGCCTCCGCGACGCCCACTCCACCCCCCGCAAAAATCGTGAAACCGCTCACCCCTGATCAGGTCAAACAGGCCTGGACCATGCTTGGCTTCTCCATCGCCAGCCAGTCCCCCATGCCGCAAGTGAACTCGCAGCTCGAGCTCACCGACGAGGAGATCGAACTCTTCCTCGCCGGCGTGCGCCAGGTGATGCGCGGCGAAAAACCGAAATTCAACCCCGCCGAACTGGGCGAAGGCGCCGACGCCATGTTCCAGGAACGCGTCAACGCCAAGGCCGGCAAGTGGGGCAAGCAGAACGAGGATTTCCTCGCCAAGGTCGATGCCGACAAGTCGGTGACGAAGACCGCCTCCGGTCTCCGCTACAAGATTCTCGCTCCGGGTTCTGCCGTGAAGCCGACCAAGGAATCGACCGTGAAGTGTCGCTACGAAGGAAAGCTCGTCGACGGCAAGGTCTTCGACTCCACCAAGACCCGCAACAATGAGCCGACCGAATTCCCTCTCAGTGGCGTGATCCCGGCTTGGACCGAAGGCGTCCAGCTCATCGGTATCGGCGGCAAGATCGTCCTCTATTGCCCGTCCGCCATTGCCTACGGCGACCAGGGCCAGGGCCCGATTCCTGGTAAGTCGGTCCTCGAGTTCGAGGTCGAGCTCGTCGAGATTTCGAAGGCCAAGTAAAGACTGCTTCCAGTCATCGCCCTGCGGCGCACCGAAAGGTGCGCCGCTTTGTTTTGCAGTGGGAACAAACTCCCTGTTATGAGGTACTTACCCTAACCCATGCGTCTTGTCCTCACCTTGGCATTCCTGGCTGCGGCCTCCCTCCTGGGAGCCGAGACCGGCGTGCCTGCGTCGACGGCCGCCGCTCCCGCTGGTCCGCTTACGTTGGAGAAGGCGATCGACCGGACCCTGCTCCATAATCTCGGCCTGACGGTGACCCGCCTCGATGCGCTCCGCGCCTTGGACGCGGTCGATGTCTCCGAAGCGGTCTTCGACCCGAATCTTGCTTGGACCAACCGGCTCAGCGGCACCTCCGGCACGACGAGCGGTCTCTCGGCTGGCCGCTTTCATGATTCGGAGGTCGCGCTGAGCCAGAAGTTCAGCTGGGGCGGTACGCTCTCGGTCGGTGCCGGGCTCACGCGCGCCTGGAAGGATAGCGGCGCCCTGGCCACGGCCTCCGCTTACGACCTCGGGAGCAACGTCGCCTATACGCAACCACTGCTCGCCGGTGGCTGGCGCGCGGTCAACCTGACCTCCCTGATCTCCGCTCGTCAGGCGGCTTATCGCAACCGGCTAGCTCTGCGTGCCGCTTCGCTCGACCTTATCCGCGACGCCGAGATCGCCTACTGGTCCCTGGCCGGCACGCGCAAGCTCGTTGCGTTGCGTGAGACGAGCCTCCGTTCCGCGGAGACCTTCCTCGCCCAGATCCGCGCTAAGCGTTCGTTGGGCGACGCCACTGTGCTCGAAGAGCTTCAAGCTGCGGCGGATGTCGCGAGTCAGCAGGTCGCTGTCCTGAATTCCCGCCAGACACTCGATAATGCTGAGATGAGCCTCCGGCGCCTGCTCGGCCAAGGCGATGCCACCGCCGTTGAAGCGGCCTTACTCGTCGCGGAGATGCCGACGTCCGCGGTCTCCGCGCCCCCTGCTTTCTCTCCGTGGATTCGCACGGTGGCGGATTTTGATTTCGGCACGGCAATCCAACTTTCCAGTATCACCCAGTCTGAAGCCCTCGTGGCCCAGGCGGAGCAGAACGACCACCCCAGCCTTGATCTCTCCGTGGGTGGCTTTCGTTACGGTGCCGCCGGTGCCGCCGGCGCCGGCTTGTCAGGCGGCTACGACGGCTATCGCCAGCATTCTGGCTGGAGTAACTACGCTGAGCTGCGCCTGAGCTTCCCCCTCGGTTTCCGTGAGTCGACGGCGACCCTGCGATCGGCCTACCGCGCCCGTCGCCAGGCCGAACTCCGCCTCGCTGACGTCCGCCAGAACCTTGTCTTCTCCGCCCGGGCGTCGTGGCGTGAACTCGAAGCCGCTCGTTCCCGCGTCGAAGCCGCGACTTCATCGTTGGAACTGCAGCGCCAATCTTATGAAGGCGAGCGCGCCCGCTTTGATGCCGGACAGTCCGACGTCCTACGCGTGTTGCAGGCACAGGCCGCGCTCGACTCCGCCCAGCTCAATTGGGTGCAGTCCCATCTCGACGCCCGTGCCGCCTCGGCGAAGGTCGCCCGGCTCGATGGTTCCCTCCTGCCTCGTCACGGTTTCACGATGGACGTCGTCGAGCAGAAGGTCGGCGCCGGCCTCGGCTCCGAAGACCCACTTCCCCCTCTGACCTCCACTCCATGAAGTTTCTCAAGCCCCTCCTTATCCTGGCCGTCGTCGGCGGGCTCACGTTCGCCTTCTGGCCCAAGAAGAAAGGCTCCCGTCCGGTCGCCGGCGCCTCCTCCGTCAACGAAGCCAAGGCGGAGAAGCGCGATATCCGTGAGACCATCGAGGCCGCTGGCTTCGTCCGGGCTGTGACCTATAGCAACATCCGCGCGGAAGTCAGCGGCAAGCTCCAGAAGCTTTACGTCCAGACCGGCGACATGGTGAAGAAGGATCAAATCCTCGTCGAACTCGATCCTGTGCTCGCTAAGGCCGACGAGGATGAGGCCGGCCGCACTTTGCAGTTACAGAAGTTCACGCTGGAGAAGGTCACCCGCGACCTGCGTCGCTCCGAGGCGTTGCGCGCCAAAGGCTTCGTCTCCGAACGCGAGATGCTCGACGCCAAGACGGCCTTCGAAGTCGCTAAGCTGCAGAGTGAGATCGCGCAGTCCCGGCTCGACAAGGCTTCCGAGAATGTCCGTAAGACGGTCATCCGCGCCCCGCATGCCGGACAGGTCTCCGATTGCACCATTCTTGAAGGCCAGATTGTCATCGGCGCCCAGTCAATCAACAGCGGTACGCTTATCATGACGGTCTCCGACACGTCGCTCCTTCGCGTCGACGTCAACCTCAACGAGTTTGCCGCCACGCGCGTCGATATCGGCAAGGAAGCGATGGTGACTTTCGACTCTATCCCCAGCCTGCGTAAGCCCGGCAAGATCACCTTCATGACCCCGTTCGGCACGGCTGACCTCAAGGTGCCTGACCTGCGCGTCTTCCCGACCCAGGTCTCGTTCGCCGCTGGCGACGGCGTCCGCCCTGGCATCAGCGCCAATGTCACCGTGACCGTCGACAGCGTCAAAGGCTGCTCCGCCGTGCCGGTGTCGGCCGTCTTCATCGATGGCGCCGATCGGCTGGTTTACGTCCGGAACGCCGAAGGCGAATGGGACGCCCGCAAGGTCAGTCTGGGACTCAGCGATGGCGGCTGGTCACAGATCAAGCAAGGTATCGCCCCCGGCGATGTCGTCAGCCTCGTCCGCCCTGCGATCGTCCGCTGAGATGCCCGCGCTCATCGCCATCCGCGGTCTGCGCAAGACCTACGTCATGGGTGACGAGACCGTCCATGCGCTCGCGGGCGTCGACCTGGATTTCCAGAAGGGTGAGTTCGTCGCCATCCTTGGCCCGTCGGGCTCCGGCAAGTCGACGCTCATGCACATCCTCGGCTTCATGGACACCCCGAGCGAGGGAAGCATTGTCTTCGATGGCCAGGAGGTCGCCAAGCTCGCCCCGGACCTGCGCGCCTGGTATCGCTCCAACCGCGTCGGCTTCGTCTTTCAGTCCTTCAATCTTCTGCCTCGTCTCACTGTCCTCGAGAACGTCGCCTTGCCGCTCCTCTATCGGGATAACTCGGATCCAGCCGCAAACGCCGCCGCGGCCGCGGTCGCCTTGGAGCGCGTGGGGATGTCGCATCGTCTCGACCATCGCCCCAGCCAGCTTTCCGGCGGTGAACGCCAACGCGTCGCCATCGCCCGCGCCATCGTGGGTTCGCCCTCCATCATCTTCGCCGACGAACCGACGGGCAACCTCGATGTGAAGAACGTCGACCGCATCCTCGATCTCCTAGGCTCGCTCATCAAGGAGGGCATCACGGTGGTGCTTGTCACCCATGACCTTTCCGTCGCCGAGAAGGCCCACCGCGTGATCTCGATGCGCGCCGGCCTCGTCCAAGAGGACCGCACCCGATGAAGCTCTTCGACCGCATCCGCCCCGCCGTCATCAACGGCCTCCGCGAACTTCAGGCCAACAAGGTCCGCTCGCTCCTTTCGATGTCTGGTATCATTCTCGGGGTGGCGTCACTCGTCGCGATGGTCACGGTGGTGCAGGGCATGGTCGGCAACTTCCGCCAGTTCGTCGACGCCATGGGCGGCATCGAGAAGATCACCGTCACCCGCGAGCAGCTTCCGAAGGAGCAGGAGCATCTCGCCGAGCTTTCCGAAGGCATCACGATGCGCGACGTCGGCCGCATCCGCAAGACGGTACCGCTGGTCGAGAACATCTCCCCCGAGGCGCGGGTCGGCTATGAGCGGCTGATCATCGAAGGACGCGAGACGAGCACCTATGTGACGGGCGTGACGGCCGACTACCTGCCGGTCGCTAAACGCTGGATTGATCCGGGCTACGGACGCTTCGTTAGCGATCTCGACGTGCTGAACATGAACGACGTGATCGTCCTCGGTTCTGCCGTTATACCGGAACTATTTGGTGCCAACGTCGATCCGGTAGGTAAGGTAATCAAGATTCGCGGCCGGCGGTTCACGGTGATTGGTGTGCTCAATAACATTGAGGGAAGTGGGATGCAGATCCGTTCCGCCAATTCCCGCGGCGGAGGCGGCGCTTGGCGCTGGCGCAATAGCGGGGCGTTTATCCCCGTCACGACTGCCCAGGCGAAATTCATTGGTAACGACCGCCTGACCGGTCTTGGCCTGCGCATCGGCGACGCTGAACTTCTGCACGATGCGGTCGAGCAGACCGAACGCACCATGCTGGCGGGCCATAAGGGCCTGCGGGATTTCGCGATAACGACCAACGAGCAGACGCTCGAGGATTTCCGTAAGACGGAGGCGGCCTTTAAGCTTTCGCTTGGCGGCGTCGCCGGCATCTCCCTCTTCGTGGGCGGGATCGGTATCATGAACGTGATGCTCGCCTCTATCAACGAGCGCATCCGCGAGATTGGCGTCCGTAAGGCCGTCGGCGCGCGCGGCTCGGACCTTTTCCTGCAGTTCCTCTCCGAGGCCGCGGTAATCTCGGTCGTCGGCGGCCTCATCGGCCTGGTGGTTTCGATGGGGATCGTATCGCTGATGAACTATATCCTGACGTCGGCCTTGCCCGCGGGCTCCGTGGCCACGCTGGACTGGGTGATCATGGCCCAAGGCCTCGCTTTCTCGGTCGTGGTCGGCCTCGTCGCCGGCGTTTACCCAGCGCTCCGCGCCGCCAAGCTCGACCCAATCGAAGCCCTCCGACACGAGTGAGGTTCCCGCCTCTGACTTTTCCCAACCCCCCATGAAGATCCCCCGCCTCCTCCCATTGCTGGCCACCGCCTTAGGCCTCGTATTCCTCGTCGGCTGTGTCGGCCTCCCTCCGGCGGCCTCTTCTCTGCCGGCCGCTCCCGTCTGGGTAGGCGTTCCGCCCGCCGAGACGCTTAAGGCCAAGCCCGGCCAGGATCCCAAGGGCATCATCAACAAGAGCGGGCATCGCGCCGACGTGATGATCCCCGAGTTCGTCGTCTATCCCGCCGCCAAGCCCGGTGCTCCGATTGTCATCGTCTGCCCCGGCGGCGGTTACGGTATCCTCGCTGAAGAACACGAAGGTGCCGAAGTCGCCCGTCGTCTCAATGCCTTCGGCAGCGCCGCCGTGGTGCTGCGCTACCGTGTGCCGCGCCGCGACAACCTTAAGCCGTGGATTGTCCCAGTGATGGATGCCCGCCGGACGATTGAGCTCGTCCGTGAGCACGCCAAGGAATGGAACGCGGATCCTTCGAAGGTCGGTATCCTCGGCTTCTCCGCCGGCGGTAATCTCGCCGCGCGGGTCGCTTACTCGCCAGCCGAAGTCGGTGCCGCCCGCCCGGACTTCGCCGTCCTTGTCTACCCGGCCTATCTCTTCGTTAAGGACAAGCCGGATAGCGTCCTGCGCGATGGTCCCGAAGGCGTCGTTCCCTCGCCGGGTACAAAGCCGGTCCCGGCTTTCTTCGCCCATAGCGCCGATGATGGTTATCCAGCTGAAG
The DNA here is from genome assembly GCA_947465345.1 of Opitutia bacterium. The sequence continues at coordinate 9,526 of CANHZL010000031.1, forward strand.
GTTCGATGGCCTTGGCCAAGGTCCTTAAGTCGATGGGCGGTTCGGCTGAAGTCCACGTCTGGGCCAAGGGTGGCCACGGCTGGGGTGCCTCCGAACGCTGCGAGGCGGCCAAGCGGTGGACCGACCTCCTCGGCGCCTGGATGAAGGAGCGAGGCCTGCTCGTCCCCTGAGGCGTCCGCTCACTGGCCCAACAAAAAAAGCCGCCCAGTTGGGCGGCTTTTGTTTGGTCGGGTCGACAGCTTAGAACTTAAAGCGAAGACCGGCGACGGTTTCGAAGCTATTCACCTGGCGGTTGAATTCGCCTTGGACATTGCTGAAGTCCACTTTGTACATCTGGTGGGCGCGGGCCGTCAGCGTCAGGTCGACGGACTCGGTTACCGTGAAGCGCAGGCCGGCGAAGATGTCGCTAGCGAGGGCGCTATTCTTCGAGGTGTTTTTGAGCCAAGCGTAGCCGACGCCGGCACCCACGAAGGGGTGGATACCACCGTTAGGGTTGAGCTCGTAGGTGTACTCTAGGATCGCGGTGCGGGCCTTGGCGTCGACAGGGTCCGGGGTCACGATATTGCGCGTGCTCACGTTGAGACCGAGGTGGGAGCTCTCACTGAGCTGGGTGCCGATGGCGATGCCCGAGATCGCACTTCGGTCGGCGTCAGCGCCATTGGCGAGCGGGGTACTGGTCTTGCTAGTTCCGAACTGCAAGTCGAGGGTCACGGCCTGAGCGGCCGCGGCGAGGGAGAGGACTGCGAGGGTGCTGAGGGTTTTCATGGGGAAGGTTAGATTAGGCGGTCGAAGGGGCCTGTAAAGGCGGAACCCTTACTTGGCCACCACCAGCTCGACGCTGGTGATTTCCACGCGTTCGGTGGGGGTTGATCCTTCCATGCCGACGCAGCGGATATCGGCGATTTTGTTGAGCACTTCCTCGCCGGAGACGAGCTTACCGAAGGCCGTATATTTATTATTTAGGAAAGAGGCATCGCCGTGGCAGATAAAGAACTGGCTACCGGCGCTGTCCGGGTCGCTGGAGCGGGCCATGGAAAGCACGCCTTTGACGTGGGCGCGGTTATTGAACTCGGCCTTGACCATGTAGCCGGGGCCGCCGGTGCCGGGGGCGCCGCGGGCGCCGACCTTGGAGTTGGGGCAGCCGCCCTGAATCATGAAGCCTTTGATGACGCGGTGGAACGCGGTGCCATCATAGAACTTCTCGCGGGAGAGCTTCAGGAAGTTGTCGACGGTGCGGGGAGCCACGTCGGGCCAGAACTCGACAGTCATGTCGCCGTAGTTGGTGTGGATGATGGCACGAGGGGTGCTGGCGGCGGAGGATTCTTTCATTTGGTTGCAGGAGGAGAGGGTGAGGGCGGCCACGACGGCCATGACGGACAGTAGGCAGAGGCGCAGGGTCTTCATGGGTTTCAGCCAAGCCCGCCCGCCCGTTCCCGCAACCCCAAACCTCCGCTTGCCAGCCCGCCCCCCGCGGGACAGGGTCGCTCCCACATGCGCGTGACCATCAACGATGAGCCCAAGGAGACCGCCGCCCGGACGCTGGCGGACCTGCTCGCCGAACTGGGCGTCGCCCAGGAGCCGGCCGTCGCCGCCGCGGTCGACGAACAGGTGGTCCCGCGCTCCCGCTGGACGGCCCACGCCCTCGCCGAGGGCGCCCGCATCCTCGTGATCCGCGCTGCCCAGGGCGGCTGACCTCTCTCATGTTCAAATTCATCAAAGGCCTCTTCGTCAGCGAGCCGGAAGCCCCGGCCCCAGAGAACCTCGTCCTTTTCACACCCAACGACGGTAGCTGGGACACGAAACAAGTCCGTCGTCTCTTCGATGCCGGCCTTGGCCGCCTCCACATCCAAGTCCGCAAGGATTGGGATCGCCGCCACTATGAACAGTTCCTCCGCGCGGTGCCGGAAGCCTTCTGGCCGCGTATCGTCCTCGGCGAAGAACCGGAGCTAGTCGAAGCGAACAAGCTCGGTGGTTTCCAGATGCACCCGGGCGAACGCATCCCGCGTCGCTGGCCCAAGCACGCGCCGGTCAGTGTGAAGTGCCATGACTACGATGAGCTCCGCTCCACCGATAAGGCCTGTGGCTACGTCTTCCTGACGCCGATCTTCGAGTCCGTCTCCAAGAAGGACCATCGCCCGCGCCGGACGCTCCGTGAATACGAGGTGATTCTTCAGCGATGGAAGGCCGAAGGCGGCGCTCCGGTCCACGCGCTCGGCGGCATCACTCCCAAGAACGCCGCGCAAGCCCGCGCGATGGGCTTCGATGGCATCGCCTTCATTGGCTCGGTCTGGAAGCAGCCCGACCCCGTCCGTGCGTTCCTCGACCTCGAGCGCGCCTGGTACGGCAAGGAAGCGCGCAAGCTCAAGCGCAAGTACTAGGCCGTGTTCCCGCGCCTGCAGTTCCTGACGCTCGACGCTTCGCCGCTCACGCATCGGGCGCAGGCCCTCGCCGCCCTTGAAGGCGGTGTCCGGTGGATCCAGCTCCGCGCGAAACATTTACCGGAAGACGTCTGGGTCGCCGAAGCTTCCGCGATTGCTGAACTCTGTCGTGATTACGGTGCGACGTTTATCGTCAACGACTCGCCGCAGGTTGCGCTCCGCGCCGAAGCCGATGGCGTCCACCTCGGCGGTGACGACGCCTCGCCCGCCGCGGCCCGCGCCTTGCTCGGCAACTTCGCCATCTTGGGCGTGACGCTCAACGAGCCTGCGCACCTCGCCCGCTTCGCCGGTGTGCGCGTCGACTACGCCGGTGTTGGCCCTTTTCGCCACACGGCGAGTAAGCAGAAACTTGCGGCGATCCATACGGCGGAATCCCTCGCTACGCTCATCACCTCCTCCGCGCCGCTGCCTTGCTACGCCATCGGCGGCGTGACGGCGGCCGACTGGCCGGCCCTGCGTGCGCTCGGCGCCCATGGCCTCGCCGTTAGTGGTGCGATCGCCTTGGCGGCCGACCCCGTTTCAGCCGCGAAATCGTTGGTCGAGGCGGTGTCCGCCTAGGTTTTGGATGCGAGGGCTGGACAAGCCCGCCTCCGTTCGGATTGTGCAAGCACCGATGTCCTCGTTCCGTATCGCCGATCGTACCTTCGCTTCGCGCCTCCTCACGGGCACGGGCAAGTACGCTTCCGCCGCGCAGCTCCGCGCGGTGCTCGACGCCTGCGGCGCTGAGGTGGTGACGATGGCCATCAAGCGCGTTCGCTTCGGTGCGAAGGATGACGGTATCCTCTCCGCGCTCGACCCGAAGAAGCACCTGATCTTGCCGAACACGTCCGGCGTGCGCACGGCTAAGGAGGCGATCTTCGCCGCCGAACTCGCCCGCGAAGCCCTCGGGACTTCCTGGCTGAAACTCGAAATCCACCCGGATCCGAAATACCTGATGCCCGACCCGGTCGAGACCCTCGAGGCTTGCCGTGAACTGGTGAAGAAGGGTTTCACGGTGCTGCCTTACATCCACGCCGATCCGGTCCTGGCTAAGCGCCTCGAAGAAGTCGGCGCCGCCGCGGTCATGCCGCTAGGCGCACCAATCGGCTCGAACCGTGGGCTACTGTCCCGCGACTTCCTGCGCATCATCATCGAACAGGCCCGCGTGCCGGTCATCGTCGACGCCGGCCTGGGCGCGCCTTCGCACGCGGCGGAAGCCTTGGAGATGGGTGCGGATGCGGTCTTGGTGAATACCGCCATCGCCTCCTCGGGAGATCCCATCGCGATGGCCCGCGCCTTCCGCCTCGCGGTCGAAGCCGGCCGTACCGCCCGTGAAGGGGGCCTGGGCGTCGGTTCCGACAAGGCCGAACCGACTTCGCCCCTCACGGGCTTCCTTGACTGACCGATGGCCGCGAAGCCCGGCAGGATCCGCGCGGACGAATTGCTGCTGAAGCTTTCGCTCGCCCCGACCCGCTCGGTCGCCCAGGCCCTCATCCTCGCCGGCAAGGTCCGCTCCGGCCCTGACGCCGTCGTCAACAAGCCTTCGCAGTCTTTTCCCGAAGATGCGGTGTTGATCGTCGATCAACCTCCGCGCTTCGTCTCCCGCGGCGGCGAGAAGCTCGAAGGCGCGCTCGACCATTTCAAGATTCCTGTCGAAGGATTGCACGGGCTCGACGTCGGCGCGTCGACCGGCGGCTTCACCGATTGTCTGCTTCAACGCGGTGTCGTCAGCATGACGTGTGTCGATGTCGGCACGGCCCAGCTCCATTCCAAATTGCGCACCGATCCGCGCATTAAGAACCTCGAGAAGTTCAACGCGCGCGAGATCAACACCGTCGAGCTACCTCATCGGACCTACGGCATCGTGGTCATGGATCTCTCGTTCATCTCTTTGAGGCTGGTGTTGCCGGCCGCCTGGGAGCGGACGGGGAAGGGCGGGCATTTGATCGCGCTCATCAAGCCGCAGTTCGAGGCGACGCGGGCCGAGGCGGATAAGGCTCAGGGGATCATCAAGGACCCGGTCATCCATGCCCGCGTGGTCGATGGCCTGACTGCCGCCATTCAGTCGCTTCCCGGTGCCCAGGTCCTCGGCGTGATTCCCTCTCCGATCGAAGGCCGGGATGGTAACAAAGAGTTCCTGATTGCCGTTAAAAGGGCCTAAGTAGGGCTAGGGGCAGGGCTGGGGCTAGGGCTTGGATATTTTAGAAAAGACACAAATTATGGCCATTTTTGTCTATTCTGGCCCTGTCCCTCGCCCTACCCCTAGCCCTGCGCCTGTGGCGCATCCCCATTTCTCCTTGCCCTCGGCCCTGCTCCTCTTACTTCCAAACCTCCCATGACCACCGAAGGTAAGCTCAAGCGCTCCCGCAACCCCCTCGACTTCGATTTCACCGAACCCGAGGCCCTGACGCGCTACGTCACCGAGACGGGCAAGATCC
>CANHZL010000032.1 GCA_947465345.1 Opitutia bacterium
ATAGGGCGAATCATCTTATGCACCAGGCGACCTTCGACGTACCAGCGATATTCCTTGTCCGTCCAATGAAGGGCGTAGGTCAGGAACTTCTTGTAGGACTTACCGCCGTCCATCGCGATCACCTTTTCCTTGGGGACGAGGTTGTGCGAACCACCTTCGTCGACGATGGAAAGGTACGGTTCGACCTTGTCGGCGCCACTGAAGCTGAAATTCAGGGCGGCGGAAGGCACCTTGGACATGTCCTGATTACGGATGCCAAAATTGACCGAACCACGCCCCTTGGATTGGATCGCCCGGATGGAGGCCTCGAAGTAGCCCTGCGGATGCATGAACTTGCCGGACGAGTTCACATTGGAGCCATTCCAGAAGCCGGCCTTCTCCTTGGGCGTGATCTCGATCTGCAGTTTGCCGTCCACGATGCGGGCGCCTCCGCCGACGTTCCACTTCTTCGGGTCAATCTCCTTGGCGTTGAAGTCATCCTCCCAGACCGGCTTCAGGCCGGTATTAGGAGCTGCGCCCAACGTCAGGGCGGCAAGAAGGGAGAAAAGCGAGGTAGCTTTCATAAAACAGGGGGGTACGATGATTGAAATCGTAGGCCAGAAAGAGGCAAGCCCTTCCCTCTATTGGTAAACCCTGACCCAATCGACCCTCATCGGCTCAGGACCGCGCGCCGGGTCGGGAAAACTCTTTAAAAAGCCCGCTTCCGGCAGCCCGTTATGGTTGAATGAGATAAACATGGGCTTCGGCGTGGTCGGAATACTGGGAGAAATCCGGATGGTGTAGGCCAGTCGCCCGTCCAAATACCAGCGGTAGTCGTTGGGGGTCCACTGTAAGCCGAAACGATAGAACTTCTTGCTGTAGGCCTGGCGGGGCATCGGGTTCTCTTTCGGACTAAGACCACGTCCGCGCTCCTCATTGACGATCGAAAGTCCCAGGCCAACCGAATCCCCACCGCCGTTACTGAAACCCATGCTAGCGGCCGGAGGACGGTTGTCCTCGTTGCCGATCCCGAAGCCGCACCCGTGCCCGCCCGTCTGGACGAACAGGATGGAGGCCTCGATGTAGCCATACTTGGAGCTGAACTTGCCGCGCGTACTGACACCGCCCGAACCACGCCAGAACATGGGCTTCGCGCCCGGGGTGATTTCCAGCGAAAGCTGGCCGTCCACGATTCTGACGCCCTCGCCAACGTTCCACTTCGTCTTATCAATCTCCTTGTCATTAAACTCATCGGACCAGACGAGCTTGAGGGACTGCTCAGGGCCGGCCCAGACGGAGGCGACACAAAGGAGTAAAGAAAGTAGGCGTGAGAGGTGCACGGCTAAAAGGGGGTGTGCCATAAGGGAAACCTTCTTCAAGGAGGGTGCAAGCCCAAGATAGTCCGACCGAACTCAGTTCTCTAAAAGCGAGTCGATTTCCTTGCGGGAAAGCGGGCGGCAGTCGCCCAAGGGCATCTTACGTATAACCAAGCCGCCAATCTGGAAGCGGCGCAGGGTCTTCACGTGGAAACCGAAGATTTCGAAAAGGCGACGAATCTCGCGCTTACGTCCCTGGTCGAGATGGATTTCGAGGTGGGCGGGGTTATCCGGATGGCGGATGACTTTCTTAAAACGGAGGTGCTCCCCTTCTTCCACCGCACCTTTAAGGAGGCGCGGCGTAAGCGTCGGGTCGTAGTCGCGATTAAGGACGATCTCGTAGCGCTTGATGACGCCGCCGGAGGGATGCATGACCTTGTTAGCCAGCTCGCCGTCGTTGGTCAGGATGAGCAGGCCTTCAGAGTCTTTATCGAGACGGCCAACGCAGAATAGTCGCAGCTTACCGTATTCCGACGGCACCATGTCGAAGACCGTCTGGCCGCCATGCGAATCGTCATTGGTGCAGAGGTAGCCGCGAGGCTTATTCATCATCAGCACCACCGTGCGGTTCAGCGGCTTAATGTGCTGACCTTGGCAGATGACGACGTCCACGGCTGGGTCGACGGGCTGTCCCGTGACGGCCAGCTTGCCGTTGATCATCACCGACCCCGAGGCGACCAGCCGCTCCGCCTCACGACGGGAGCAGACCCCCGCCTGAGCGAGGAACTTATGAATACGCATGGGTCCTTCGGAAGGCACGCCACTGGATTGAGGCATTTGCCCCCGCAGGGCGAGACAATCATCCGGCTGGCCGACGAAGGACTTTTCTCGCCCTCGGCGGGCTGACCGTCTTAGTCATCCCTCATGCGCCTCATCGACGGAAACGCCATCGCCCAACAGGTCCTCGCCGAAGTCAAGGAGCGCGTGGCCAAGCTCGCCCCGGTCGTACCCCACGTGGCCTTCGTGCGCGTCGGTGATGATCCCGCCTCGGTCTCCTACGTGACCAAGAAGCAGAAGACCGCGGCCGAGGTCGGCATGAAGGCTTCGCTACAGCTTTTCCCCGAGACGGTCTCCAAGGAAGAACTTTTTGCCCACCTTGACGCCCTCAACGCCGACCAGTCGGTACATGGTATCCTGATCCAGGCCCCGTTGCCCAAGCACCTCCCTGAGACTGAGGTCTTCAACCGCGTCTCACCCGACAAGGACGTCGACGGCTTCGGCACGCAGAGTATCGGTCGACTCGTCCAGGAGCTGCCTGGCGCCTTCGCGGCCTGCACGCCCGCCGGCGTCGTCGAACTCCTCCGCCGCTCCGGCGTAGAGACCACCGGTAAGCACGCCGTGGTCGTCGGCCGCTCGCTCATCGTCGGCAAGCCCGCCGCCGCCTTACTCCTCGCCAAGGGATGCGACTGCACCGTCACCATCGCCCACTCCCGCACCAAGGACCTCCCCGCCATCGTCCGACTGGCCGACATCGTCGTCGCCGCGATCGGCAAGCCCCGCTTCATCACCGCCGACATGGTCAAGCCCGGCGCGATCGTCATCGACGTCGGCATCAACCGCGTACCCGATGCCACCAAGAAGACTGGCTACCGCATCGTCGGCGACGTCGACTTCGACGCCGTCTCTCCGCACTGCGAAGCCATCACGCCCGTCCCCGGCGGCGTGGGCCCGATGACCGTGGCGATGCTGATGAAGAACACGCTCGACGCCTGCGAGCGCGCCCAAGCCCGTGGCTAACCCTCCCCCGATCCCGCCTCCCCCAGCGGGATACTGGTGGCGGACCCTCGCCTGCCTGGCGGATATCGTCCCCTTGATGTTCCTAGGCTGGGCTCTCGCCGGACTCCTCGCCGGGCCGGATGAGCTCGCCGCGCGCCAGAAGGCCGACGCCTGGACGCACCGGTTCGCCGACCAATACCTCAAGGCGGCCACCTCCGGCAATCCGCGCGACCTGCAGGCGTTAAGCGCGATGACAACCAAGCTCCTCGAGGAGAAGAATCCTGAAGGAGAAGCTTTCCTCACGTGGTATGCGTTTCAGGGTAATGTGAGTTTTGTGACGATGCTGCTCGGACTCGCCCTACAGGAGTGGCTCCTCGCCGGTCGCACCCTCGGCAAACGCATCTTCAACCTCCGCACGATCGGCCTGCCCGACGCTGAGCCCCCCGGCTTCCTCGCCTCACTCCTACGCTCAGCCTGGAAGGCCGCGTTCTTCACCCTGCCCAACCCGCTCTTCATGGTGCTCGGCATCGTGAACTTACACGTGCCCCTGTTCCGCCGAGATAAGCGTGCTTGGCACGACCTCTGGACGCGCACCCAGGTCGTCGACAACAAGTTGTCCTGAGCACGCCCATGCGCCTCGCCCTGCTCCTTCTGACCATGGCGATGACGCTCGGCGCCGCTGACCTCGCGCTTCCTCCGCTGACAGAACAAGGCCCGCAGCCGGGCAAGCGTGCCATGGTGACGCCACCTGAATATGCCGGCACCAAGGTGCATCACCTGATCGCCTTACCAGACGACTGGACGCCGGACTGGAAGGCTCGCGGCAAGCACTGGCCCGTCATCGCCGAATACACCGGCAACTACTACCCAGCCTCCGGCTCGACCGGCGAGGTCGAAGGCGCGGGTCTCGGACACGGCGTTGCCCGCGGCAAGGCCATCTGGGTCGTCCTGCCTTACGTCGCCAAGGACCACCAGAAGAACGAGATCACCTGGTGGGGCGACATCGACGCCACCGTAGGCTATGCGAAGACGAACATCCCCCGGATCTGCGCGGAGTTCGGCGGCGACCCAAAGAAGGTCGTCCTCTGCGGCTTCTCCCGCGGCGCCATCGGTGTCTCCTTCCTCGGCCTGCACGACGATGAAGTCGCGAAGCTCTGGTGCGGCCTATGGGCGCACGATCATTTCGACGGGATGCTGGAGTGGAAGGGGCAAACCTGGGGCTCGCCGTTAGCACGCTATCGGGAGGAAGCGTCCGTCCGCCTGCGCCGCCTCGGCGGCCGGCCACTGCTTGTCTGCCAAGCGGGCGCCGAGACCCGCCGGTTCATCGACGCCCTCGCGCCGAGCGGCGTCACTTATCTTACGGTCGACATGCGGACGCACTTCGGGACCTTTCCCAATGATCTCGCACAGCACCCGCACAACGACCGCTGGGCGTTGCGTGACGGGCCGGCGACCACCACCGCTTGCGCCTGGTTCGAAGGCGTGACGGCGACGAAGAAGCCGGCGAAATAAGCCACGCGAAGTCTCGCGATGGAGGTTTCAGGGAACCTAATCGCCCCATATGTTTTGCTAATCTCGCCCCAGCAACGATTGCTGACCCAACAACAGGAGAATCGTTTCGCCCTTTGGTAGCATAGGTGAAACAACGACAGCCTTTCGCTTAGAATCATTGTAAGCGTTTTGCTTAACGTACCTATAAGCGTCGAAAAAACCTGTCTCAGCCGACCTCGGCCGGACGTTGGTTGAATGCGTCTGGCCGAGAGGTAATCTCAGGGCGTCGTCCCTTACGACATATGGCCGCACTCGCTCTCACTGTCTTATTCTCCGTCATCCTGGCGCTGCTGGCCGCGTTGGCGTTCCTGTGGGATCAGCGCAACCGCGGCGAAGACGGCTACGACCGTGACTCGCTGCGGCCGCTGGACGACGACGCCCCTGCCCCCAAGACCACCAAGCTTCCATGAACGAACGTATGACCACCATCCGCTATAACGACGAGATCGTGCGGCGGTTCACCCTCGCCTCCGTCTTCTGGGGCGTCGCCGGCATCCTCTTCGGGGTTTTCATCGCGCTGCAACTGGCCTTCCCCGCGCTGAACTTCGGGATCCCTTACACGACGTTCGGCCGCCTGCGCCCCCTGCATACCAACGCGGCCATCTTCGCGTTCATCGGCAACATGATGTTCGCCGGCGTCTACTACTCCTCGCAGCGCCTTCTTAAGACGCGCCTCGCCTGCGAGTTCCTGAGCCACGTGCACTTCTGGGGCTGGCAGCTCATCATCCTGCTGGCCGCCATCACCCTGCCCCTCGGCCTGACGCGCGGCAAGGAGTACGCCGAGCTCATCTGGCCGATCAACATCCTCGTCGCCATCATCTGGATCGTCTTCGGCATCGTCTTTTTCACGACGCTCGCCCGCCGTCGCGAACGCAGCCTCTACGTCGCCATCTGGTTCTACATCGGCACGATCATCACCGTCGCGCTGCTCTACGTGGTGAACCACCTGTCGCTGCCGACCAGCCTGCTGCATAGCTACCCCGTCTTCAGCGGCGTGCAGGACGCGCTGGTGCAGTGGTGGTACGGACATAACGCCGTGGCCTTCTTCCTGACCACGCCGATCCTGGGCATCATGTACTATTTCGTCCCCAAGGCCGTGGGGCGTCCGGTGTACAGCTATCGTCTCTCGATCATCCACTTCTGGTCGCTGATCTTCCTGTACATCTGGGCCGGCCCGCACCACCTGCTCAACACCGCCCTGCCGAGCTGGCTCCAAGGCCTTGGCATGATCTTCTCGCTCATGCTCTGGGCGCCCTCCTGGGGCGGCATGCTCAACGGCCTGCTCACGCTGCGCGGCGCCTGGGACAAGCTGCGCACCGACCCTGTGGTCAAGTTCATGGCCGCCGCGGTGACCTTCTACGGCATGGCCACCTTCGAAGGCCCGCTGCTCTCGATCAAGGCCGTCAACGCGCTCGGCCACTATACCGACTGGATCATCGGGCACGTGCATATCGGCACCCTCGGCTGGAACGGCTTCATGGCGGCGGGCATGTTCTACTGGCTCGTCCCTCGCCTCTGGGGCACGCAGCTTTTCAGCGTACGCCTAGCGGACCTCCACTTCTGGATCGGGATGATCGGCATCCTCTTCTATGTCGCTTCCATGTGGGTCGCCGGCATCGGCCAGGGGCTCTCGCTCAACGAGCTCACCGCCGACGGCTCGGCGACGGCCAACACGTTCATCGAGACGCTGAAGAACATCATCCCGATGTATTACCTCCGCGCCCTCGGCGGCGGCCTCTACCTTGTCGGCTATCTGCTGATGGTCTACAACCTCGGCCGCACCATCCGGAGCGGCGTCGCCACGGATGGCACGCTGCAGGTGACCGAAGCGGGGCCGGCGGAGGCCCCCGCCAAGGCTTTCCCGGCCTTCTTCAACGCGCCGGTGCTCTTCAGCTTCGGCATCATCGCCACGGTGTGCCTATGGCTGCTGGGTAACGGCGGCTGGAGCACCGCCGGACTGGTCGGCGCCATCGTGCTCACCCTCGCGACGATCGCGCACTTCGAACTCAACACCTACACCTGGCAGCGATGGCACGAGGAACTGCTGCATAACGCGTTTCCGTTCGCCGTACTCTCCCTCATCGCGGTCGCCATCGGCGGCGCCCTGCAGATCATCCCGACCGTCGCGCTCTACAAGGGCGACGGCGACGCGACGTTGCTCGAGCACCGCCTCCAGAAACCTTATCGACCGCTGGAACTCGCTGGTCGCGACATCTACATCCGCGAGGGCTGCTACAACTGCCATTCGCAGATGATCCGCACTTTGAAGCCGGATATCCTCCGCTATGGCGCCGGCTTGGGGTACTCCCGCCTCGGCGAATCGATCTACGACCGCCCGTTCCAGTGGGGTTCGCGCCGTACCGGCCCGGACCTCGCCCGCGAAGGCCTGCTCCGCCCCGACCTCGCGTGGCATTACCGGCACCTCATCAATCCTCGCGAACTTGAGCCGGATTCCATCATGCCGGCGTATCCATGGCTCAAAGCCCACGCCGTCGACCGATCGCAGCTGTTCGGAAAGATCTCGGCCCTGCGCACCCTGGGCGTGCCCTACAAGCCCGAGGCCAGCACGCCCGGCGCCATCCAGGCCGATTACGACATGCAGTCGAAGGAGATCAGCAAGGCCCTCGCCGATAAAGGCATCAAGGTCTCGAATGACGCCGAGGTCGTGGCGATGCTCGCCTACCTGAGCCGCCTTGGCTTGAACGTCGAGACCCTCAAGCCGGAGGAAGCCCGCTGATATGTTCCGGCGTATCCTCTGGGATGACCTCCTGAGCGACCTGCAGACGGCCGGCCTGCTCCTGCTGGGCATCGCCCTCGTGCTGCTGCTCGCCCGCGTGCTGACCACGCCGAAGGACGAGGTCCGCCGGCTCTCCGAACTTCCGCTTAACGACGACTCACCACGACCATGACCGACGACCAGGACCGCGACGACCAGCCCGTAATCATGCCGCATACCTATGACGGCATCCAGGAGTACGATCAGAGCCTGCCAAACTGGTGGCTCTTTACCCTATTCGGCTCAATGGCCTTCGCCTTCCTCTACTGGATGGCCTGCTTCGTGACCGAGACGGCCGCCGACGACCGCGTCACGCTCAACGCCGAACTCGACGCCCTTGAAGCCCGTCAGCTCGCCGCGGTGAAGAACCTCGACGACGCCACCCTCTGGAAGATGAGCCGCAACACCCAGACGGTCGCGGAAGGCCAGGCCGTGTACAACTCCCTCTGCTTCACCTGCCACGCGCCGAACCTGGCCGGAATCAAGGGATTGGGCTTCCGCCTCAACGACGACCTCTGGGTGCATGGCAACACGCCGACCGCCATCTTCAATAACATCAGCGAAGGCATCACCTTCGAAGGCAAGCCGACCGGGATGGCGGCGCAGAAAGTCCTCGGCACGGGCCGTATCGCCGCCGTCACAGCCTTCCTGCTCTCCGCGCAGAAGGAGGGCTCTATGAAAACGGCCCTGCGCAAGGACGAACCCTCACAGCTTAACCCATGAGAAAAAAACCGACCCGCGAAAGCGTCACGACTATCGCACCCGACGGCGCGCGTCACTTCCTGCAGCCGGCCATCATCTTCGGCCCCTGGTGGAAGGCTCGGCGGGCCGTCGCATGGCTGCTCATCGCCTTCTTCGCGGCCCTGCCCTGGATCGAGATCGAAGGCTTCCCGGCCGTCTTCCTCGACATCGAGCATCGCCACTTCCACCTCTTCGGCACGATGCTGGGGTTGAGCGAAGTCTGGCTGCTCTTCTTCGTGATCACGGGATGGGGCTTCCTGATCTTCGCGACGACCGCCCTGCTCGGACGTATCTGGTGCGGCTGGACCTGCCCGCAGACCGTCTACCTCGAACATGTCTTCCGCGTCGTCGACCGCCTCTTCGAGGGCGACCACGTCAACCGCGCCAAGATCGACGCCCAGCCGTGGAGCGAACCCTCCAAACTGCTCCGCCGCGGCGGACGGTTCGTCGCTTATCTCATCCTGTGCTGGGCCGTCGCGCACATCTTCCTGGCCTACTTCATCTCGATTCCCGGCCTCTATCCGATGATCACCGATGCGCCGCTCGCCCATCCGGCCGCCTTTGTGGCGATGGCCGTCGCGACTGGCGTGCTATTCTTCAACTTCTGGTGGTTCCGCGAGCAGCTCTGCCTGATCATCTGTCCGTACGGCCGCCTGCAGTCGGCGTTGATCGACGATGATTCGGTCATTGTGGGTTATGACGAGAAACGTGGCGAACCGCGCGGGAAGCCCGCCGGGGACATTTCCACCGGCGATTGCGTCGATTGCCGTCGCTGCGTCCACGTATGCCCCACGGGCATCGACATCCGCCAAGGCCTGCAGATGGAATGCATCGCCTGCACGGCCTGCATCGACGCCTGCGACGACGTGATGACGAAGCTCAAGCGCCCCACCGGCCTCGTCCGCTACGCCTCCTTGCGCGAACTCGACGGAGGCCAGACGCGCCTCCTGCGTCCGCGCACAGTCCTATATGCGGCCTTGCTGGTCCTCGGACTCGTCATCGCTACCGCCGCGGTGCTCCGCGTCCAACCCGCGGCGTTCAAATTGAGCCGCCCGCCCCAGACCGAGCTCTACGCCTTGAGCGAAACCTCGGTGGCGAACGTGTTTCGCGCCAAGATCCAGAATAAGGATGAGGTTCCGCGTCGCTTCTTCATCTCCGCGCAATCGGCCGGCACCAAAGTCACGGTTCTGAACCAGTCCGCGGGCATGGTCATCGCTCCACTGACCGAGCTCACCCTGCCGCTAACGCTGCTGGTCGACCGCCAGGACTACCGCGGCGAATTCAACCTCATCCTTCGCCTGCGCAGCGAGGATGGCGCCATCTCGCTCCTTCAGAAAGCCCACTTCATCGGACCCGATCCACGTACCCTGCAAAAATGAACCTCCTACGCCGCCATCCTTGGATCCCGCTCGCGCTGCTCTTCTTGAGCTTCGTGGCGGTGTGGGGTTGCTGGCTGCGACTCGCTCTCCGCCACGCCCCGGAATCCGTGGCGCCCGCCAACCCTCCGCCCGCCCATGCTCCCGCTCGTTGAGACCGGCGCCGGCGCCTTCCTGGCGGGACTGGCCGTGTCGCCGCACTGCGGGGCCATGTGCGCCCCGCTGACGTGCGCCCTCGGACCATGGAAAGCCACCGCCGACCAGCGGCTCGGTTTCACGACCGCCTATCACCTGACCCGTACCTTCGCCTACGCCGCCTGCGGCGCGCTCGCCGGCTTCCTCGGAGCGAAGTTCGGCCGCTGGATGGCCTTGCCTCTCATGGATTATCTTCCCTGGGCGATGGTGGTCTTCCTCGTCGCCCTGGCCTTCGGCCTTGATCGCGGCTTCCCCGCGCCGGCCTTCATCCGCCGACGCCATGCGCGCTGGATGCAAGGCGTCCAAGGCCGCGGTCCCACATTCGCCGGCGCCTGGCTGGGTGCGCTGAGCCCATTGCTCCCCTGCGGCCCCTTGCACGCCCTCTTCGGCCTGGCCCTGCTCAGCGGCCAGGCCCTCCGTGGCGCCGAAATCGGCTTCGGCTTCGCCCTCGGCACCATCCCGCTCCTCTGGGCAGCCCAGATGGGCTACCATCGCCTGACGCTCAGGCTCGGCGAAGCCCGCAGCATCCGCCTGCGTCGCAGCATGGCGGGGATAGCGGCTTTGGCGCTGCTGACCAAACTCCTCTGGTTCCAGACACCTGGCAATGTCTGCCTCTGAAGCCAGCACCTGCCGCCACTGCGGCTCCGCGATCCTGAATCCGCTGGCACCAGCCGGCTTCTGTTGCGCGGGCTGCGAGCAGGTCCACACCCTGATCCTCAGTTGCGGACTCGAGCGCTACTACGAACTCCGCTCCGAAGCGATCGCCCCAGTCAACGAGACCATCCTCGGCTCGCATGACTTCGATTGGTTGCGTGAAGCTCAGCTGGCCGGCGAAGCCACCGGAAGACGGACGACCCGGGTCGCCCTGCGCGGACTCTCCTGCGTGGGCTGCGTCTGGCTGATCGAGAAGTTGCTGACCGAGACGCCCGGGGTCATCGCCGGACGCGTCAACGCGCATCGCGGCACGATCCGCCTCGAATGGCAGGCAGGCGCCGACCTGGCGGCGGCGGCGACGAAGCTCGCTGGCTTCGGCTACCTCATGGTGCCCGACGACGGGGAAGATCACCGCGAGGACGACGGCCTGACGACGCGTCTCGGCCTGTGCGCGGCGTTCGCCATGAACGCGATGCTCAACTCCGTGCCGGCTTACCTCGGCATGAAGCAGGACGAGCAGTTCGCCGAGCTCTTCCGCCTGCTCGCGGCATTCTTCGCGACCCTTTCGATGCTGGTCGGAGGCAGTTATTTCGCGACCCGAGCCTGGGCCTCGCTCCGGCGCGGCAAGCTACATATGGACCTGCCGATCGCCTTGGGCCTGATCAGCGCCTACCTCGCCGCGTTCGTCGGCTGGGCGTTGAATCTGCCTAGCTTGGAATACTGGGACTTCGTCTGCCTCTTCACGTTCCTGATGCTGGTGGGCCGATGGACGCAGGAGCGGGCCATCGAGCAGAATCGTCGCCGCCTGCCGGCCAGTTCGCCCTCGCTCCGCCCCGTCGATCTCTATGAAGCGGCGGATAGCGCCACACCGCTCCGGCGCGTCCCGGTCGAGTCCCTCCAGCCTGGCCAGATCTTCGCCGTCCCAGGCGGACAAGTCGCCCCGGTCTGCGGTCGTCTGCTTCAGCAGGATGCCGAACTCAGCCTCGCCTGGATCAACGGCGAATCCGAACCCGTCGTGTATCCGGTCGGACGACTCGTGCCTTCCGGCGCGCTCAATATCGGGCGGACGCCGCTCCGCCTCGAAGCCACCGAGACCTGGGCCGAATCGATGCTGCGCAAGCTCACCGAGGCGGGCGGCGACGGGGCGTTCGTGCCCCGTCAGCTCGAACGCATCCTAGGCCTCTACCTCGGCATCGTCATCACGCTCGCCGCCTTAGCCTTCGGTCTCCGCGGTGGGTTGACCGGCGACTGGCCGCAGGCGCTGCAGGCGGCCATCTCGATTCTGATTGTCTCCTGTCCCTGCGCCATCGGCCTAGCCTTCCCGCTCGCGACCGAGCTCGCCGTCGGCACGCTCCGGCGCGCCGGCGTCTACCTGCGCGACCATCGCGTCTGGGAACGTGCCCTGCGTGTCCGGCAGGTCGTCTTCGACAAGACCGGCACGCTGACGCTCGAAAGCCCCCGACTGGGCAACCCCGAGCAACTGGCCGCGCTCCCAGAAGAAGCCCGCCGGGCACTCTTCGCGCTGGTGAAGACCAATCTGCATCCCTTTGGCCGGAGCCTACGCGAGGCGCTAGCCCAGCACGAAGAACCTGCGACCGCCGCCGGCGCGCTGACTAACGTCCCTGGAGCGGGCGTGATGCTGACGGACGTCCAAGGTGTCCGCTGGACCGTCGGTAAACCGGGCTGGCAGGGCAGCGCACCCGCACCGGCGGGGATGTCCGCCGCCGAATTCTGCCGCGATGGCACGCGTCTCGCGCTCTTCCTGTTCGCCGAACAATCCCGCGCCTATGCCAAGGAAGTCATCGATGGGCTGCGCGCAGATGGCGTCGCGATATTTATCCTCTCCGGCGACCAGTCCGAAAAAGTCACCACGCTCCTGCGCCAGCTCGGACTGCCTGCGAGCAGCGGACTCGGCGGACTCTCCCCTGAGCAGAAAGCCGATTGGATCCGCCGGCACGATGGGGCCACGACGCTCATGCTGGGCGACGGTGCCAACGACGCCCTCGCGTTTTCCGAAGCGACGTTGCGCGGTACGCCCGTCGTCGACCTCGGCCTCCTCGAACAGAAGGCGGATTTCTACCTGCTCGGGCGCGACCTGCGCGGGCTCGGCCGCCTCTTCGTCGTCGCCCGGCATCGCCGGCGCGTGCTGACCGAAGTCTTCTTGTTCACGGTCGTCTACAACCTCGTCGCGATCGGCCTTTCCGCTGCGGGCATCATGTCTCCGCTACTCGCGACCGTCATGATGCCCACCAGCGCGATCCTCACGCTCCTGCACGTCACCGTGCGGATGCGGAAAGCGTAAGCGAGCCGGGCACAAAAAAGGCCCCGGGGTGAGCCGAGGCCTTGTCTGTTCGTTCAACCGAGGCTTAGCGACGGTCCGGACGGTCGCCACGAGGGCGGTCCATCGGCTTCGGGGCAGGAGCGTATTCGCGACCTTCCTTCTCGGCGATGGCAGCGCGGCGCGAGAGGCGTACGCGGCCCTTGTCGTCGATGCCGACGCACTTGACGATGATCTCGTCACCGAGCTTGCAGATGTCCTCGACGCGCTCGACACGATGGTCGGCGAGCTCAGAGACGTGCACGAGGCCTTCCTGGCCGGGGAGGCATTCGACGAAAGCGCCGAATTCCTTCACCGAGCGGATGATGCCCTTGTACGTCTTGTTGATTTCGATCTGAGCCGAGAGGAGGTTGACCTCGTTAACCGCACGGGCGAGGGACTCGCCGTCGGTGGCGAAGATCGTAACCCAACCGGAGTCGTCCTGATCGATGTCGAGCTGGCAACCGGTGTATTCCGTGATGCGCTTGATGTTCTTGCCGCCCGGGCCGATGAGCGCGCCGATCTTATCGGACGGGATCTTGATGCGGTGGGTGCGAGGGGCGCAGGGCTTCAGCTCGGCGCGGGTGGCCGGCATGGTCTTGGCCATGATGTCCAGGATCGCGTCGCGGGAGACCTTATTCTGGGCAATCGCTTCCTTGGCGATGCTCATCGGGAGACCGTGGATCTTAAGGTCCAGCTGGAAGGCGGTGATGCCTTCGCGGGTGCCGCAGATCTTGAAGTCCATGTCGCCGTAGTGGTCTTCGGCGCCGATGATGTCGGTGAGCACGCGGTGCTTCACGATCTTACCGGCGGCGTCCTCGGTCACGAGACCGCAGGAGATGCCGGCGACCGGGGCCTTGATGGGCACGCCAGCGTCGAGGAGAGCGAGGGTACCGCCGCAGACGGACGCCATCGAGGTGGAGCCGTTGGATTCCATGATCTCGGAGACGAGACGGATGGAGTACGGGAAGTCCTGCTCGGACGGGAGAACGGAGAGTAGCGAGCGCTCAGCGAGGTTACCGTGGCCGGTTTCGCGGCGGGAGGTCATGCCGAAACGGCCGGTCTCACCCACCGAGAAGGGCGGGAAGTTGTAGTGGAGGAGGAACGAGCGCTTGCTGGGTCCGCCGGTGATGGCGTCGACTTCCTGGGCATCCTTGGAGGTGCCGAGGGTCGCGAGGACGAGACCCTGGGTTTCACCGCGCTGGAAGAGCGAGGAACCATGGACGCGAGGAAGCACGTCGACTTCGCAGGAGATCGCACGGAGATCCAGCGGCTTGCGGCCGTCGGCGCGTTCGCCGCTCTGGATGATGGCGTTGCGGTAAACCTTCTCCTGGAGCTTTTCGAAGGCCATCTTGATCTGGCGGGAGTCGAAGACGTCGCCGAGTTCAGCCTTACAGGCGGCCTTGGACTTCTCGATCACGGCCTTCACGGCGTCGCCACGTTCCTTCTTGGAAGCGAGGAAGATTGCCTTCTTGAGCTGGTCGCCTTCGGCGGCCACGCGTTCGCAGATGGCGAGGGCCTTCGGTTCGCAGACGACGA
>CANHZL010000033.1 GCA_947465345.1 Opitutia bacterium
CCTTGGCCGACTCCTTGGACAGGTAATCCCCGAGCGCGGTACCCAAGGTGTTGGAGATGACGATCGCCGCCCAGTAATAGGCCTCGGTCAGGCGAGTCTGCACGGTGTCGACCGAGAGGGACTCGCCCGAGGCGCGCCAAGCGATGAAGACTCCCGCCAATAAACACAGCAGCAATGCGGAGCCGAGCCCATACCCCAATCCCTGCGTGCGATCGATCAGGTCGGCCAAGGTCGTGCCGACGGTGCTGGTGGCAAGCACGGCGGCCCAGAAGACAAAGGGGCGGTAGCCGGCACGACCGACCTGCCAGAGGAGAAGCGCCACGAGGATCGGCGCGAGGATGGCCGTACTCTTGGCGTAGCCCCACATCAGCCCGGCTTCATCCTTGGAGCAAAAATCACCCAAGGTTTCCCCCAAGGTCGTGGCGGTGATTTTCATCACCCAGAAAGCGGCGGTAACCAGGGGAATCTTGCGGCGTAAGTCGTTCATTGATGTTTCATAAATAAATACACCTCAGGGGCTTAAATGTTTCCTGACTTCGGTATCGCGCCGTCCAAAGCCCCATTGGAAGCGTTTTATGGCACCTTTCCGAGGTTCGTTCTTGCAACTCGGTCTCATTCCAACTCTTTCTCCATTTAGAATGATTCAAAACATCTCCGAACATGACCGGGAAAACCTCCAGGAATCGTTAGCCAAGAGCGGCCAGAAAGTGACGCCGCAGCGCGAGGTCGTCTTTTCCGTCCTGCTCGCCAAACGCGACCACCCCACCGTCGATGAAGTGTTCCACCGCGCCCGGGAGACGATGCCCGGCCTGAGCCTCGCCACGGTCTACAACTGCTTGGAGACCTTCGTGGGCTGCGGGCTGATCCGCCAGGTGAACCACGAACGGGAGTCCACCCGGTACTGCCCCAACCTCGCCCCCCATGCCCACTTCCGTGACGCCGCCACCGGCCGCGTGCACGACATCGAATTGCCGCCCGAGGTCATCCAAAGCCTTCGCTCGATCCTCCCGCCTGGCTTCGACCCGGAGGCGATCGAAGTGAGCTTCCATGGCCGCGCCCTCGCCGGCGATGCCCACCCCACCCTCTGACCTGCGCCCATGCCCGACCAACTTGCCATCCATAACCTGAACGCCTCGATCGGCGACCGTCCGATTCTCAAGGACTTCTGCCTCACCATCCCGAAGGGAGAGGTGCATGCCATCATGGGGCCCAACGGCACCGGCAAGAGCACGCTCGCCAAGGTCCTCGCCGGTCATCCCGACTACACCGTGCACTCCGGCTCGGCCTTGCTCGACGGCGAGGAACTGCTCGGACAGGAGCCCGACGCCATCGCGCGCGCCGGCCTGTTCCTCGCGTTCCAATACCCGAGCGAGATCCCCGGCGTGACCATCGCCAACTTCATCCGCGCAGCGGTCGTCGCCCGGCAGGCGAAGGGCGCCCCGTTCGACGCCAAGGCCTACTACGCCGAGCTCTACGCCCAGATGGACGCCTTGAAGATGGACCGGAAGTTCACCGCGCGTTTCGTCAACGAGGGCTTCTCGGGCGGCGAGAAGAAGCGGTGCGAGATCCTGCAGCTGATGATGCTCAAACCCCGCTACGCCGTGCTCGACGAGACGGATTCCGGCCTCGACATCGACGCGCTCCGCATCGTCTCCGAGGGCGTGAACGCCATGCGCGGCCCGGCCACCGGCTTCTGCGTGATCACCCACTACCAGCGCCTGCTCGAATACATCGTGCCTGATCGCGTCCACATCATGTGGGACGGTCGTATCGTCCACAGCGGCGGCAAGGAACTCGCCCTCGAACTCGAAGAAAAGGGTTACGATTGGGTCAAAACCGAACTCGCCTCCGCCTAAAACAGATGGCCGAAATCGACGAATCCCAGGCGCAGCGCGAAGCGATCGAAGTCGATCGCTCCAAGGGCGACTTCAAATACGAAGAAAACTATACCTTCGACGCCGGCGTGGGCCTCAGCGCCGCGACCGTGGACTATATCGCCAAGGTCAAGGGCGAGGAGGAATGGATCCGCGAGTTCCGCCAGAAGTCGCTGAAGATCTTCCAGGATCTCCCCATGCCGACGCATTGGGCCACCGCCGACCTCGAGAACATCAAGTTCGAGGACATCCGCTACTACCTCTCCAAGGGCCAGAAGCCCGTCCGCACATGGGAAGAAGTCCCCGACGACGTGAAGAAGACTTTCGAACGCCTCGGCATCCCGGAGTCGGAACGCAAGTTCCTGGCCGGCGTCGAAGCCCAATTCGACTCCGAAGCGGTCTACTCCCGCATGAAGGAAGAGCTCGAGAAGCTCGGCGTCATCTTCTGCGGCCCAACCGAAGGCCTGCGCGACCACCCGGAGATCTTCCGTAAGTGGTTCGGCAAGGTTATCCCCGTCGGCGATAATAAGTTCGCCGCGCTCAATTCGGCGGTCTTTTCCGGCGGCTCGTTTATCTACATTCCTAAGGGCGTGAAGGTGGCCCAGCCCCTACAGGCTTACTTCCGTATCAACGCCGAGAACTTCGGCCAGTTCGAGCGCACGCTCATCATCGCTGACGAAGGTTCCGAAGTCACCTACATGGAAGGCTGCACGGCCCCCAAGTTCGAGACGGCCACCCTGCACTCCGCCGTCGTCGAGCTCGTCGCCCTCAAGGGCGCGAAGATCCAGTACATCACCGTCCAAAACTGGTCCGCCAACGTCTTCAACCTCGTGACGAAGCGCGGCGTGGCCGAAGAGGACGCCGAGGTGCGCTGGATTGACTGCAACATCGGTTCCCGCCTGACGATGAAGTACCCTGGCGTGGTTCTGCGCGGTAAGCGCGCCCGCGGCGAGGTGCTCTCGATCGCCTTGGCCAACGACGGCCAGCACCAGGACACCGGTGCCAAGATGATTCACGCGGCCGATGACACGACCTCGAACATCATCGCGAAGTCCATCTCCGTCGGCGAAGGCCGTTCGACCTACCGCGGCCTAGTCCATATCCCCAAGACCCTCTCGAATTGCCGTAATAACACCGAGTGCGACGCCTTGCTCATCAACGAGCATAGCCGCACCGACACCTATCCCGCGATCTCCGTGCGCGGCCGCAAGAACTCCGTCCAACACGAGGCCAGCGTCTCGAAGGTCTCATCCGAGCAGATCTTCTACATGATGCAGCGCGGCCTTTCCGAAGGCGAAGCGATGTCCCTCGCCGTGAACGGCTTCGTGAACGACCTCGTGAAGGAATTCCCGATGGAGTACTCCGTCGAGCTGAAGCGTCTCATCGAACTGCAGATGGAAGGATCTGTCGGATGAGCGTCGTCGCCTCCGCTCCCACCGGCGTCCTCGACGTCGGCCTGCAGTCCGCCGAAACCACCCAGTTCCGGGCGCAGGACTGGTTCGCCGTCCTCCGCCAGCAAGGCTGGCACACCTTCCAGTCGCTGCCGATGCCCACGCGCGACAACGAGAAGTGGCGCTTCTCCGACGCACGCACGCTCTCGCTCGACGGCTACGCCCCCGCTGCCGCCCCGACGCCCGCCCAAGCGGCCGACCTCATCGCACGTTCGCGTCTGATCAGCGACGCCGCCGGCCTCATCGTCCATGTCGACGGCCATTGCGTGCTGAAGCCGACGCTCTCCGCCGAGCTCGTCGCCCAAGGTGTCGTCTTCGAATCCCTCGAGGACGCCGTCCGCACCCGCCCCGCCGTCCTTCAGGAACACCTTCTGAAGCACCCCGTATTGCTCGGCGGAGACAAGTTTGCCGCCCTCCATCGTGCTTGGCTCCGCGCCGGCTACGTCCTCCACATCCCCAAGGGAGTCGAAGTGAAGCAACCCTTCGTCTCGGTCACTTGGACGCTCACCGACGGTGTCGCGGTCTTCCCGCATGCGCTCATCATTGCCGGCGAACGCGCCACAGCCGACATCCACGACTTTCACCTCTCTGCCAAAGCCGATCAGCGTGCCCTCGCCATCTCTGCCGCCGATATCCATGCCGGCACGGGCTCCCAGGTTCGCCGCCTCGCCGTGCAGGCCTGGGGTTCCGCCACGCAGTCCTTCCAGATCGAAAATACCTGTGGTGGTCGCGACGCACTCATCAGCTCCGTCAACGCCGCCGCTGGCTCCCGTCGCGCGCGCCTCGAGAACTGCGTGCGCATCGACGGCCCTGGCGCTGACGTCCGCCTGTATGGCATCTCCGTCGCCACGGGCGAACAGGAGTTCGACCAGCGCACGCTACAGATCCACGCCGCGGGCCACGCGAAGTCCGACCTGCTCTTCAAGAACGCCCTGCTCGGCAAAGCGCGCACGATTTTCTCTGGCCTGATCAAGGTGGCGCCGGATGCCCAGCGCACGGACGCCTTCCAGACCAACCGTAATCTCTTACTCTCCCCAGATGCCGAGGCAGACTCACTGCCTGGCCTCGAAATCGAAGCCAACGACGTGAAGTGCTCGCACGGCGCGACGACCGGCCAGATTGACCCTGCCGAGCTCTTCTACCTGCGCGCCCGCGGCATCCCGCTCGCCGTCGCCCAAGAACTCCTTGCGCAAGGCTTCCTCGAGGAAATCCTCGCCAAGGTCGGCCACGAAGAAGCCGCCGCCGCGGTGCGCGAAATGCTCCGCCTCAAATTCCACCAAGCCTGAACATGAGCGACGATACCACCGGCCAGCGCCACACGCCCAGCCCCCACGACCGCGTCCTCACGCGCGACGTCCAGGCGACCGTGATCCCCGCGGGCGAACCCGCAGTACTGCCCGCCGGCACCAAGGTCACCATCACGCACCGCCTCGGCGGCAACTTCACCGTCGTCTGCGATACCGGCATGTTCCGCATCAAAGGCTCTGACGCCGACGCACTCGGCGAAGAAGTCCCGTCTGACACCACCGAGAATGAAGGCAAGACGGACGCCTATGGCTCCGTCGGCACCGCTGAACATGCTGGCCACACCGGCAAGCCTTCCGACGAAGCCGTCTGGGAAAGCCTCAAGAAAGTCTTCGATCCGGAAATCCCCGTGAACATCGTCGACCTCGGCCTCGTGTATTCGCTCAAAGTCGAGCCGCTGGAAAACTCTCCTGACCGCCATAGCGTCGTCGTCGCCATGACGCTCACCGCCCCCGGTTGCGGCATGGGACCCGTCATCGCCGAAGACGCACGTAACCGCGTGCTCGGCGTCCCGGGCATCAATCAGGCCCGCGTCGACATCGTCTGGGATCCACCGTGGACCCAGACCATGATCTCCGAAGACGGGAAGATGCAACTTGGGTTAATCTGAGCCAAGATAGCCCCCTAAGACGTCCGCCTTTCGGCGGACGTTCTATTTTAGCATTTCAACTACCTCTACCCCTACCCCTGCCCCTACTCTCTCCCCACTTGCCCTCCCTCATTTTTTCCTAACCCTGCGGGAACCCCACCCACTCCCCAAGGTCACCCTATTATGGCTCCTACCCCTATCCGCCTCCTTTCCCTCCTTGGCGCCGCCCTACTGGCCGCCCTACCCGCCGCCCATGCCGCCGACGCCCTACCGGAGGACGTACGCTTCCAGACCGAGACGCTCCTCACCGGACTCCCGCAGCCGATGCACCTCGAGTTCGGGCCTGACGGCCGCATCTGGTTCAACGAGTATCTAGGCGCACTGAAGATTTACGACCCGAAGACGAAGCGCGTCACGCTCGTGGCCGAGATGGAAATCTTCAAGGCCCAGGAGAACGGCTTCCTCGCCTTCGCGCTCGACCCGAAGTTCGCCCAGAACGGCTGGATCTACCTCATCTACTCCCCGGTCGGCTTCGAAGGCCAATATCTCTCCCGCTTCGACGTGAAGGATGACAAGCTCGTCGCCGGCAGCGAGAAGGTCATCCTGAAGTACGAAGAGCAACGCCTGCAGTGCTGCCACCACGGGTCCTCGCTCCGGTTCGGACCGGACGGTTGCCTGTATTTCTCGACCGGCGACAACACGAGCCCCTTCGGCGACAGCAAGGGCTACGGTCCGCTCGACCAGCGCCCGGGCAAGGAGCCCTGGGATGGCCAGCGCACTTCCGCCAACACCAACACGCTCGTCGGCAAGGTGAACCGCATCCGCGTCAACGCCGACGCAACGTATAGCATCCCCGAGGGTAACCTCTTCAAACCCGGCACGCCCAAGACTCGCCCGGAGATCTTCGCGATGGGCACGCGCAATCCTTGGCGCATGAACATCGACCCGAAGACGGGCTACGTCTACTGGGGCGAAGTAGGACCGGACGCCCGGAACGACGGACCCCGCGGCTCGCGCGGTTACGACGAAATCAACCAGGCCAAGAAGGCCGGTAACTTCGGCTACCCTCTCTTCGTCGGCAATAACTCCCCCTACGCCGAATACGATTACGCGACAGATACCATCGGCAAACTCTTCGACCCAAAGGCACCCCTGAACAAGAGCCGCAATAACACCGGCCTCCTTGAGCTTCCGCCCGCCGTGCCGGCCTTCATCTATTGGCCCTACGCCGTTTCGGAACAGTGGCCTGAGCTCGGCGAAGGCGGACGCACCGCCTGCGCGGGCCCGGTCTTTTACTGGCAAGAGTCTTTTGAGAAAACCAATGGCTTCCCAAAGCACTTCGATCGCTCCCTGCTCTTCTGGGACTGGCAACGTCCGTTCATCAAGTGGGCACGCCTCGACGCCAACTCCGACCTCAAGGGCCTGGAAGCCTTCGCGCCCACGACCTTCGTGACGGCCAACACCGACGAGCAGCGCAAGAAGCAGCAAGCCCTCATCGACAACGGCGCGACAATCCTCCGCCGCCCGGTCGATGCGGCCTTCGGCCCCGACGGTTGCCTCTACCTCCTGGACTACGGCGAGACCTGGGGCGTCAACGCCGACTCCGCGCTACTGAAGATTTCCTACGTGCGCGGCAACCTGCAGCCGATCGCCAAGCTCGCCATCTCCACCCCGGCTGGCCCGGCTCCGCTGAAGACCACGCTGTCCGCCAAGGGCTCGCGCGATCTCGATGGCGGCAAGCTCAGCTATTCCTGGAAGCTACAGCCTGGCGACAAGAAGCTCGGCGAGGGGGAAGAGCTTCCCATCGCACTCGAGACCGCCGGTAACTTCAGCATCGAACTCACCGTGAGCGACGGACAGGGCGGCTCCGCCACACGCTCCATGCCCATCATCGTCGGTAACACCGCCCCGGTCGTGCACTTTGCCTCGCCGCAGAGCGGCGACTTCTTCACTCCCGGCAAGCCGCTCAGCTATAAGGTGACCGTGCAGGATGCCGAGGACGGGTCCTCCGACGCTAAGGCCGCCGAATTCGGTGCCCGCACGCTGGTGACTTCCGCGTTCCTCCCCGCGGACGGAAAGGCCGTCGCCGTCGATCCGGGTCTCGCGCTGATGCGCCAGAGCGACTGCTTCAACTGCCATGCGATGGAGACCCCGCTGGTCGGCCCTCCCTTCGTGGCCATCGCCGACAAATACCGCAAGCAGGCCGGCGCCGACGATCTCTTGAACAAGAAGGTGCGGCTCGGCGGCAGTGGCGTCTGGGGCCAGGTCCCAATGCTCGCCCACCCGCAGCACACCGAGGACGAAGTCACCATCATGCTCCGCTGGATGCTGGCGCTCGAGAAGGGCAAAGGCGGCCCGACACTCACCCGCGGACTCGAAGGCCAGCTGACCGCACCCAAGGACAACAAGCCCGGCACCTTATTGCTCGAAGCCATCTTCACCGACGTCGGGGCCGGTGTCGCCGGTCCGCTCTCGGGTAAGGCCGCCGTCTCCCTTCGCCACCGCCGCCTCGAAGCCGAGTCGGGCGAGATCACCAACGCCAAGAACACTGGCAAGGCCATCGGCTCCACGAATCACGGCACCACGATCAAGTTCGCCAACCTGAACCTCGCCGACACCAAGAATGTGAAGGTCAACGCCTCCGCTGGCGGCACCAAAGGTAGCCAGATTGAGGTCCGCCTTGATTCGGCCACCGGACCGATTGTCGCTACCGTCGACATCAACTACTCGGGCGACTGGAATAAGTTCGTCGAGAGCAAGGCCAAGCTGACCCCGACGCCCGGGCGCCATGACGTGTACCTCGTCCTGACCAACCCTAAGAAGGGCGGCGGACTGATGAACGTGGACTGGGTGGAATTCGGCCAATAAGTCCCTGTAAATCGCTTTGCCTCACGAAAGGGGAAGGACCAGATTGTCCTTCCCCTTTTTATTTCCGCCACGTGTCCGACCCCGAAGATAAACCCCTCGACCCTTTCGACCCCGAGGTCATCGCCCGCGCCAACCGCGCGATCCTGGTCGGCCTACAGCGCCCGGAAGATACCCCCGCCGAAGCTCAGGCGCTGCTCGCCGAGCTCCACGAGCTCGTGAGCAACGTTGGCGTCGAAATCCGCGGTTCGATCATCGCCAAGCTGCGCGAAGAGAACCCCCGCACGCTCGTCGGCTCGGGTAAGCTCGAGGAGATCGCCCAGCTGGCCCGCGACAAGGAATGTGGCCTGATCATCTTCGACGACGAACTTACGCCCGCCCAGCAACGCAACTGGGAGAAGGACGCCAAACTACGCGCCATCGATCGCCAGGAGATTATCCTCGATATCTTCATCACCCGTGCAAAGACGCGCGAGGCCGTGCTTCAGGTCGAACTCGCCGCACTGCAGCAGATGCTGCCGCGCCTGAAGCGCCTCTGGTCTCACCTCGACCGCCAACGCGGCGGCGGCACGATGCAGCGCGACGCCGGTGAAACGCAGCTGGAAATGGACCAGCGCAAGATCCGCGATAAAATCGCCAAGGTCCGCCGCGACCTCGCGGAAGTCGTCGCCCAGCGCGCCACGCAACGCAAGCAGCGCAAACGTGTCCCGCTCCCGACTTTCTCGATCGTCGGCTACACCAACGCCGGCAAGTCCTCGCTCCTGAATAAGCTCACCGGCTCCGAGGTCCTCGCGGCGAACAAGCTCTTCGCGACGCTCGACCCGACCACACGCCGCCTCGCCCTGCCCTCCGGCCGTGCCTTACTACTAACGGACACCGTGGGCTTCGTGCGCCGCCTCCCGCACCGTCTCGTCGAAGCGTTCAAAGCCACGCTCGAAGAAGCCGTGCAGGCCGACTTCCTCGTCCACGTCATCGACCTCGGCTCGCCGGAGCGCGACAAGCACGCTGAAACCACCTTGCAGGTCCTCACCGAAATCGGTGCCGGCGACCGCCCGGTGATCACCGTGCTCAACAAGGCCGACCTCTGCGATGAGGTCGAGCGGGCCCAAGCCTTGGCCGCCTACCCCGACGCCAAGCTGGTCAGCACCAAGACCGGCGAAGGCCTCCCAGCCCTCCTCCAGCGGCTCGAGGAATGCGCCGCCAGCCGAGATGAGCACATGACCCTACTCATCCCCCACGACCAGTACGCCATGCTCTCCAAGCTGCACGCCGGGGCCACCATCCTCAATTCTAAGGCCCTTCCTGAAGGAACCAGGGTAGAAGCCTACATCCCGACCCGACTGCAGGAGACCTGCCGGGCTTGGGCTATCCGTGAATAGGACATTTTTTTCTCCCCAAGGAGGCAACTTTCGGCTTTCTTTGGTGTTACCTTAACACACCCATGCGCACCCTCGCCCTCCTCACCCTCCTCACCGCGACTTCGGCTTTTGCCGCCGTCGACCACGAGAAAGCCTTCAAGGCCGACATCGCCCCGATCCTCGAAAAGAGCTGCGTCGGTTGCCACGGCAAGGACAAGACCAAGAAGCCGAAGGGTGGCTTTGACGCCACCTCCCTCGAAACCATCGTCAAGGGCGGCAAGGAATCCGGCGCTGGCATCACCTGGGGCGACGCCTCCAAGAGCTCCCTCTACAAGTCGGCCGAACTCGGCGTCAGCAACCCGGATGACGACCTCGCCATGCCCCCCAAGAAGAAGAAGGATCGCGTGGCCCTCACCAAGGAGCAGCTCGCCAAGCTCAAGGCCTTCATCGAAGCCAAGTAAGCCCCACGGCTTACTCTTAAAAAGCCCGCGGCAACCCGCGGGCTTTTTTTGTGTCTAATAAGAATGGGCCTGACGCGGCCGCTTGCGTTTGACCCCGCGACGACTCGACCCTATAAACAAAGAACCCCTTTCAAGCCACATGTCACCCCTTCACCGTATCGAAGAACGCCTGCACGCACTGACCTTCCGTCAGGCCGTCGGACTGGTCGCCGGAGCCAACCTCTTCCTGGTCGCCCTAGCCCTGGCCCTGCCGGCCGACGGCGAGATGCGCGGCCCGGCGCTGCTCTCGATCCTCGGTAACTTCCACATCCTTGCGCTGCACATCCCGGCCGCCGTGCTCCTCGTCGTGCCGCTCTTCGAGTTCTTCGAACGCCATGAGCAGGCCACCGCCACCGTCCGCCGCCTGTCCGTCTTCTCAGCCGCCGGCACCTGGGCCGCCGTCCTCTGCGGTATCCTCCACGCCCACTACAACGGCTTCGCGGGCGATGCCGTCCAGTTGCACCTCTGGGGTGGTATCGCGGCCTCCGCCTTCGCCGGCCTGGCCAGCCTGTTGCTTGCCAAGGCATTCCGCGTGCGACTCGCCACGCAGGGTGCGGCCATCCTCGTGATGAGCTTCGCAGCCCACGTCGGCGGCGAACTGGTCCATGAAGAAGGCTTCCCCTTCAAGCCGAACAAGGTCGCTTCACCCAAGAAGGCCGAGGTCCCGCGCGTCGTCACCACCAGCCAGAAGCGCGACGACTACACCCAGGTCGTCCGCCCGATCCTGGAAGCCCATTGCGTCGCCTGCCACGGCGCTAAGAAGGTCAAAGGCAAGTTGCGCATGGATTCGCTCGAGGCCCTCAAGAAAGGCGGTTCGGAAGGCCCCGCATTCGTGCAAGGCGACCTGAAGAAGAGCCCGATGCACGCCCGAATCTCGCTCGATTCGAAGGATGAAGACTTCATGCCGCCCAAGGATGAGAAGCCGCTGACTAAAGAACAGGTGCAGGCCATCGGCTTCTGGATCGAAGGTAAGCCCATCCCGGACGAGATCGCCAAGGCCGCGCTGGAAGCGAATAAGTCCGCCAAGAAGTAAGCCCATGCGCGCCGTCATTGTATTTGCTACGGCCACGCTGATGGCTGCGACGCCGTTCACGCCGAAGAAACCCGAGCCGATCAAGCCGCTCACCGCAGCACAGAAGGCTGACTACGCTAAACTGATTCAGCCCATGTTCGATGCGCACTGCGTCTCTTGCCACGGTCCGAAGAAAGAGAAAGGGAAGCTCCGCCTCGACACCCTCGAAGCCACGCTCAAGGGCGGAAAGAACCCGACCTTTGTCATCGGCAAGCCCGACAGCAGCATGTTGCTCTCCCGTGTCTTCCTTGATCGTACCGCTGGAGACGTGATGCCACCCAAGGCCGAGAAACCGATGACCGAAAAACAGAAGGAGGTCCTTTACGCCTTCGTCGAAGGGCAACCCATCCCCGAGGAGCTCGCCAAAGCAGCCCAGGCCGACACCAAGGCCGCTCTCGCCGCGGCCAAAACCGCCTCTTCGGAGCTAAAATCGGCCCCGAAGGCCAAGAAGTAAGTTTTCTTTTGCCCACCCCCCTCACCCCGCCCTTTATCCCAGATACCCCCCATGAAACTCCGTTCCCTCCTCACGTTGGCGCTGCTCGCCGGCGTCGTCTCCCCGCTCATCGCTGAGCAAAAGCCTCTTCGCGTCCTCATCGTCGCCGGCGGTTGCTGCCACGACTACGCTAACCAGAAGGAAATCCTGAAGAAGGGCCTCGAAGCCCGCCTCAACGTGACCGTTGAAGTCGCCTATGACGCGACCAAGTCCACCAAGCCGGTTTTTGAGATCTATAAGAACGCCGATTGGGCCAAGAACTTTGACGTCGTCGTCCACGATGAGTGCGCCGCCAGCATCGACGACCGCCCGTATGTCGCCAACATCGTCAACGCCCACAAGAATGGCCTCCCGGCCGTGAACCTCCATTGCGCGATGCACAGCTACCGCTGGGGCAAGTTCGGTGAGCCCGTCAAAGCCGGCGCCGATAACGCCAGCTGGTACGAAATGCTCGGCCTGCAGTCCACCGGACACGGTCCGCAGCAGCCCATCGGCATCGTCTTCACCGATAAGGAAAACCCGATCGTGAAGGGCCTGGCCGATTGGACCACCGTCAACGAAGAGCTCTACAACAACATTCAGGTGCTCACCGGCAAGGCTCTCGCCACCGGCACCCAGAAGATCCCGGAAAAGAAGGACAAGGCCGGCAAGGTCACCCCGGCCAAGGAAGTCACCAGCATCGTCGTCTGGACCAACGAGTTCGGCCCGAACAAGACCCGCATCTTCAGCACCACGATCGGCCACAACAACGCGACCGTCGAAGACGCCCGCTACCTCGACCTCGTCGCCCGCGGCCTGCTCTGGTCCGTCGGCAAGCTCGAAGCCGACGGCAAGGCCTCCGCTGGTTTCGGCAAGTAAGCCTCAAGGCACCCGACAAAAGCCCCGGCCC
>CANHZL010000034.1 GCA_947465345.1 Opitutia bacterium
CGGCCATTCCGTCTGGGTCGGGCCGGGCAAGCCCACCGGCAAGGGGCCCGCCCGCTGGTATATTCCCGACCTCGATGATATCTCCAAGGGGCACCGGCCGGAGCCGGTGACGGTCTATGCCCTGATGCACCCGCGCATCCTGAGGCGTATCGGCAACGTCGATTTCAATCCTGATGTGACCGTCAGTGAGCTCGATGTCGTCCTCAAGGCCGGCGAGTCCATCCAGATCGATACCGTGCGTTTCTATCGTTCTCGTCCGGGCGCCAGCCGCGCCCAGAATCCGCTGGCGACGCCCGAGGGACAGCCTGGCTTGGTGATGCGATGGATCGAGGTAGAAGGTCCGCTCGCGCCTAAGTGGCCCGCCGCACCTTACGCCGTGTTGTTCGATGACCTGTCGCCGAAGCGGGCCATCGGTTCCCCGCTCCGCTATGACATCGAAACAATGGACGCACCTAAAGATGCCGAAAGGCTGCTGCGACGTTTCGTGAAGCAAGCCTATCGCACGCCAGTCTCTCCTCAGGAAGAAGTCCGTTTCCTCCCCCTCATTCTCGGCGCGATGAGGTCGGGCAGTACCTTCGCCGAGGCCATGTTGACCGGCTACACCGCCGTGCTGTGCTCGCCTTCCTACCTCTACCTGCAGGAGAAGCCTGGCCGACTGGACGACCATGCCTTGGCCGCCCGTCTGGCCTATTTTCTCTGGAATTCCCCTCCGGATGCGCAGCTCCGCACGCTCGCCGCCGCCGGTACCCTGCATGAGTCGAAGGTGTTGCGCGAGCAGACTGAACGCCTGCTCGCCGACCCTCGCTCCGCTCGCTTCGTCGACACCTTCACCGACTACTGGCTCGATCTGCGCAAGGCCGGCGCCAATGACCCGGATAATCTCCTCTATCCGGATTACTACCTCGACGACCATCTCGTCGAATCGGCCCGGGACGAAAGCCATGCGACTTTCGCTGAACTGATTCGCGCCAATCTGCCTGCGCGCAATATCGTCGACGCAAATTTCGTTTTCGTGAACGAACGTCTCGCGTCCCTTTATCAGCTGCCGCCCGTGTCCGGGGCGAAGCTCCGAAAGGTGATGCTCCCGAAGGACAGCGTGCGCGGTGGTTTCATGACGCAAGCCGCCGTCCTCAAGGTCACGGCTAACGGCACCACGACCTCGCCGGTCACGCGCGGAGCCTGGATCATGGAGCGCGTGCTCGGCCGCAAGCCGCCGCCCCCGCCCGCCAGCGTGCCGGCCGTCGAGCCGGACACCCGCGGTGCGGTCACCATCCGCCAGCAGCTTGATAAGCACCGCAAGCTGGAGTCCTGCTCTGCTTGTCACACCAAGATCGATCCGCCCGGCTTCGCTCTCGAGAACTTCGATGTTATGGGCGGCTTCCGGGAGCGTTATCGCGCGCTCGATGGCAAGACCCCGGAGGTCGGCATCGGCAAGAACGGGCAGAAGTATGCGTTCCATAACGCCCTGGCGATTGAGTCCTATGGCGAACTCGACGGAAAGAAATTCAAGGACATCCGTGAATTCAAGAAGATCGTCGCCGCCGAAGAGCGTCAGCTCGCGCGCAACATCGTCGGCCAGCTGACCGTCTTCGCCACTGGCTCGCCAGTCGGCTTCTCCGACCGTCCCAAGGTCGAGGCCCTCCTCGATGAGGCGAAAGGCGGCCATTACGGTATCCGTGACCTCGTCCAAGGGCTTGTTTCCAGCGACCTTTTCCTTAACAAATAACCTTATACCCCATGTCCTCTTCCCTGAATCCGGCCAACACGCCTTACGTCGCGTTCAAGCGCGCCGTCTCGCGCCGTCGCTTCCTGGCCGGTACCGGCGTCCTGCTCGCGCTGCCGATGCTCGACGCGATGACCCCGGCCTTCGCCGCCGCCACGCCTTCCGCGACCAAGCCCCGCCGCATGCTGGGCATCTGCAACAACCTCGGCCTGGTGCCCGAGTACTTCTTCCCGACGGGGAAGGGCAAGGACTACAAGGCCTCGCCTTACCTCGAGCTCCTGCAGGCTCATCGCAAGGACTTCAGTGTCTTCTCCGGCGTCTCGCATCCGGATGTCGACGGCGGCCACCCGGCGGACAACTGCTTCCTGACCGCGGCCCCGCACCCGAGCAGCGGCGGCTTCCGTAATACCATCTCCCTCGACCAGTTCATGGCCGAGCGCATCGGTCACCTCACGCGTTTCCCGTCGATGACCTTGGGCGTGAACTGCGCCCGTGGTTCGCGTAGCCTTTCCTGGACGGCTGGCGGCGTCATGATTCCGACCGAAGAGAAGGCCTCGGAGGTCTTCCGTAAGATGTTCATGGGCGGTTCCGCTGCCGATGTCCAGGCGCAGGAACGTCGTCTCCAGCTCGGCCAGAGCATCCTGGATGCCGTCGGCGGCCAGGCCGGCGAGCTGCGCCGTTCTATGGGCGCGCTGGACCGTGATCGCCTCGACCAATATTTCACGAGCGTCCGCGAACTCGAGCAGCGCATGCAGATGTCGAAGGAGTGGGAGAAGAAGCCCCGTCCGGCGGCCAAGACCTCCGCGCCCCTCGACCCGAGCAGCCCTAAGGAGTACATGGACAAGGTTCGACTGATGTACGACATGGCCCGCCTCTGTTTCGAGACCGACTCCTCGCGCGCCGTGACCCTGATGCTCGACAGCGTGAACACGCCAGCCCTCGACATCGACCACGTGCATACGACGACCGACGGCTACCACAGCCTATCGCACCACGGCAAGTCGGCCAAGAAGCTCTCGCAGCTCAAAGACATCGACAGCATGCACATGCGCCTGCTCGCCAAGCTCATGGAAGACCTCAAGACATCGAAGGAAGACGGCGCCCCGCTCCTCGACCGCACGATGATCCTCTACGGAAGCAATTTTGGTAACGCGAACGCCCATACGACGACGAACATGCCCACGCTCTTTATGGGCGGCGGTTTCAATCACGGCCAGCATCTCGCCTTTGACACCGAACGGAATTATCCGCTGCCGAATCTCTTCGTCTCGATGCTCCAGCGGATGGGGATTGAGGCGGACAAGTTCGCTTCTTCGACTGGCTCGATGCGTGGCCTGGACCTCGTCGGCTAAGGCCAGCAGGGCTTACTCGTCGTCATCGTCGGCTTCCGGGTCGAGTACTAGGCCGAGGGCTTTCAGGCCCTTGCCGTGCGCCCCCATGAACTCGCGCGGGTAGCGTTCGCCCGGCCGGGTTTGCGCCCAGATTGCGCGGTTCAGCGTGTCGTCGTCGATTCGGTCAGGACCGCTGAAATCCAGCGCCTCGAACTGTGCCGTGAGACGGTCATCGCCGACGGGGAAGGGCGGCCAGAAGCCTGTCTTCTTGGCGGCGGGCGGCCGCTTCTCGTTGAGTTTCTGCTTCGGCGTGAGCGCTACGTAGGGCGTAAGGTCGGCTTCTGTCGTGAAGCAGTCTTCCATTGTCGTGGAAGCAGCGACGACCTGGTTCATCGGCGGCATGCCGAGGATGCGACAGATCGTGTGCAGCACCGAGGTCTGGTTATAGAATTTGCTGATGAGCGCGCCTTTATTGGCGTAGGGGCTGACGACGAGGCAGAACGAGCGGTGGCCGTCGACATGGTCGCCGCCGGTCTGCGGATCGTCTTCGTTGACGAAGATGGCCATGTCCTTCCAAAAGCGGCTCTTCGAAAGGCTTTCGATCACGCGTCCCAGCGCGAGGTCGTTGTCGGCGACGTAGGATTTCGCCGTCAGTTCGTTCGCGGTGTGGTCGTTGGGCAGGTAAATAATCGTCAAGTCAGGGAAGGAGCCTTTCTTTTCAAGTTCGGCGAGGTCCTTCAGGAAGACATCGGCGCGCGTCTGGTCGGGGATGGCCATGTCCCATCCTGGGTAGCCGGGGCAGCTGTAGCGACGGAGCGCATCGATGAAGAACGTGGTCGTGAACGACGTCTTACCGCCGCCATTCTCGCGATCGGTGAAGAAGTCGTTGTACGTCTTCCCCTGAAGCTTCGTTAGTTTATCCATTTCGCCGTAGTTACGGAAGGAGCGGCCGTGGAGCAGGGCGTGATCCCAAATGAAGCCGCAGCCTGCGAAGAAGAGTGCATCGCTACCGAAATCATAGGCGCAGCGGAAGCCGACACGGTCCTTCTCGCGGTAGGGTCCGACGATACCCTGGCTGGCCCACGCGTGGCCGTCCGAGGAGTTCACGCCGTTGCAGTAATAGTTATCCAGGAGCGGCCAGCGTTCGGCGATGGCGTGGTGGTTCGGGGTGACGTCGCGAGGGAAGAGCACGAGCTTCGGCTCGGCATTGCCGCGGCCGATGTCGCCGAGGACCTGGTCGAAGGTGCGGTTCTCTTTGATGATGTAGACCACGTGCTTGATCGAAGACGGTTGACCGACCTCGGCTGGCACCGGAACCGGAGCGGCGGCGATTGAATGCGGGCCCTTGGCGTAGCGGAGGGCATGGGCGAGGTGGGATGCGGCCCGAGCGCGCACGTCGTATGCCGCGACGGTCTTGGCGTCGGTGGGTACTGCGACCTTCTGGACGCCGTTGCGGACGTTGGCCACGTAAAGCTGGCCGTCGCGTACGCGCAGGGCGCCCGGATACCAGCCGGAGGGAATCAGCTTTGGTGCAGACTTTGGCGCGGCGAGATCGAGGCAGGCAATGGCGTTGATGCCAGCGTTGGCAGCATAAAGCGTCTTGCCGTCGGCGGAGAGCGCGAGTCCATCGGTCAACATGCCCCAAGGGAGTTCGTGGTCCGGCTTGGTATCCAAGGTCTGGGTGACTTTCCGTTTCGTAGTGTCAACTACGCTGACGCTGTCGCCGCCGACGTTGGCGACGAAGAGGCGCTGGCCAGGCGTATCGAGCAGGACCTCGGACGGATGCAAACCGACCTCGACGCGGCCGACTTCGCTAAGCGACACCCCGTCGACGTTGACGAAACTCAACGTGCCCCGAAGGGGGATCGTGCGCTTATCCACTGCGACCATCGTGCCGCCGGAGGGCTCGGCAAGGTCATCAGCACCAGGTGCGTTACCGCCGAAGTTTGATACGTAGGCGGTCTTTCCATCAGCCGAAAGCGCGACGCCGTAGGGGCAGACACCCACAGCGATAGTGCTAACAATTTTTCCCTCGGCTAGGTCGACCATCGCGAGCTGGTTAGTCATCGAAAGCGCCACGAGGGCGTGCTTGCCATCGGCCGTGAGGGCGATTCCGAGCGGGTTGACGTTCTTGGCTCCGCCCGAGACGTCGATTGACGCTCCCCAGGTAATTTTGCCGGCGCCCGAGACCGTTGCGCGGTAAAGATGGGTCCGGCCGCCGGAGATCAGCACGCTCGCGCCATCCTTGGTGACGGCGAGGCCGTGCATCGAGCCGCCGGCCTTCACAATCGGGTAGTCGGCTTTCTGGATGAGCTTCATGGTTACGGCATCGAGGCTCGCGAGGACGCTGGTGGTCTTCACCAGCAGGATTTTTCCGCCTTGGGCGAATTCGATGGCGAGCAGGCGTCCCGGAACATCCACCAACTGGCCGACGGTATCGAGCTGCTGACCAGTGTAGACCATCTTGTTGTCGGCCGGTCGTTCGTTCATCCAGGCTTCGTTGCGCACGGGCGCGTGTTCGGAGGCGGTCGGCTTGTCTGCCCCGTGAAGAATCACGGCAGCAAAAACGGTAAGCAGGGCGGGGTAGGCCGGAGTCATGATAAATCACTAGGGCACGGACTTGAGGGCGACAAGCCGTGTCCCAGTTTTATTTGGCCGATACCTTCCAAATGCGGCTGGTTCGACGCTTGCTCGTATCGGGCTGACGGACAGAGTGACGGCATCCCTTTACGATGAAAATTCAGAAACACAAAGATGCCGCCGCGATGGGCCAGGCTGCTTCGGCTCAGGGAGCGAAGGTCCTGCGCGACGTATTGGCCAAGAGGGACCGTGCGAACATCATCGTCGCCACCGGCGCCAGCCAGTTCGAGACGCTAAAGTGCCTCGTCAAGGAGCCGGGTATCGACTGGTCTAAGGTCACCGTCTTCCATCTCGACGAATACGTGGGCCTCTCGGAAGCCCATGGTGCGAGTTTCCGTAAATACCTGCGCGAGCGCTTCATCAGTCAGCTTCCCGCCCAGCCCGAGTTCGTTCCGGTCGACGGCGACGCCAAGGACTTGGGCGCTGAGCTCAAGCGCCTGAACGACCGCATCGCCGCCTGTCCAATTGACCTCTGTTTCGCTGGCATCGGCGAGAATTCCCATCTCGCCTTCAACGACCCGCCCGCCGACTTCGCCACCGAAATCCCCTACATCGTCGTAAATCTTGATCACGCCTGCCGCCAGCAACAGTTCGGCGAAGGCTGGTTCCCGACCTTCGATGACGTGCCCAAGCAGGCGATCTCGATGTCCATCCGCCAGATCATGAAGAGCGCCTGCCTGATTCTTTCCGTGCCGGATAAGCGCAAGGCCTCCGCCGTGAAGGGCACGGTCGAAGGTCCCGTGACGCCGACCTGTCCGGCCTCGATCGTCCAGCAGCACGCTGATTGCACGCTGTACGTCGACGTCGCCGCCGCCTCGGAACTTGCTCGCTGATCCCGTGTCCGCTCCCTCGCCTCAGCGCATCCTCGGCCGCGAGCCCTCGACGGGCAGGGGTATCGCGGTCACGACCGAAGGCGGTACGATCAAGGCGATCGAGTTCATCGAGCATGGCGAGAAGCAGTGGCTCAGCAGCGGCTTCGTAGACCTGCAGGTCAACGGCTATGCCGGCCATGACCTCAACGCCCTTACGCTCGAGGTCGCGACCGTACGGAGCCTTTGCCAGGCGATGCTCAAGGTCGGCGTCACGACTTTCCTCCCGACGCTCATCACCGCGCCGGAAGTCCGTCTCATCGCAGCCCTCCGAACCATCCGTGAGGCGTGCGCCCAGCATCCTGACGTCGCCGCGATGGTCGCCGGCATCCATGTCGAGGGGCCGCACATCGCTCCGGAGGACGGTCCGCGCGGCGCGCACCCCGCCGCGGATGTGCGTCCGCCTTCCCTTGGCGAGTTCGATCGTTGCCAGCAGGCCGCCGGCGGCCTGATCAAGCTTGTCACGGTGTCACCGCATTGGTCCGAGGCTCCGGCCTACATTCGTCATCTCGTGAAGTCCGGCGTCACCGTCTCGCTTGGTCATACTTCCGCCGATGCCGGCCAGATCGCCGCCGCCGTCGATGCTGGTGCGAGCCTCTCGACGCACCTCGGCAACGGCTCGCACGCGATGATGAACCGCCGCCACAATCATCTGTGGCCGCAGTTGGCGGAGGATCGCCTGACCGCCATGTTCATCGCTGACGGGCATCACCTCACGTCCGCCCAATTGAAGACCATGCTCCGGGCCAAGGGTCCGGGCCGAGCGCTCGTCGTCTCCGATACCGTAGCGCTCGGCGGCCTGCCGGCCGGCAAGTACCAGACCCCCATCGGTGGTAAGGTCGAATTAAAGGCCGACGGTTTCCTGGTGATCGACGACGGTACCGGGAATTATCTCGCCGGAGCGGCTCTACCGCTGACGGCGGCGATTCCTGTGCTCGTGAATCAGGTCGGGCTCACCTTCGGCGAAGCCGTCACCCTGATGACCTCAGCGCCGGGCCGGATCGTCGGGGGCAGGGGAGTAATGGCTGTCGGCCAGCCCGCTGATCTGGTCAGCTTCCGCTGGGAGCCTGAGCAGCCCGGACTGGAAATCGCCGGGGTCTGGTTGCGCGGTGCCCGCATGGGCTGAGGCCCTGTCGGCGGGCATCGAAAAAATCGATATCCGCCGATGGAGCTAGTTCTCGCATCAGGGCGTTTTTCGGTCAGATTCCCTTCATGGCCTTCGACGAAATGTTCGGCGTAATCGCAGCAATCGCTTTCTTCGCCTTCCTCATCTTCCTTCCGATTCGTTTCTTCATCCTGATCGGACAGGTGAAGTCGTTGGAGCGCCGATTGTCGGCCTTGACCGGCGGGGTGCCCAACGTCGCCGCCAAGCCGGTCGAATCGGCGGCCCCGGCGTCTGTTCCAGTCTTGCCTCCGCCCTTGCCCGTCAGGCCGGTGCCGGTCGCCGTCTCGACGCGACCTGACCCCTTCTTCGAAAGACTCCGGGACCTTGGTCTGCTTCCGCCGACCGATCTCAAAGGCGAGTACGCCCTGGGTGCATGGTGGGCTGTGCGGGTCGGCGGCCTGTTGGCGGTGGCGGCGGTCGTCTTCCTGGGCATCTGGTTGAATCTGCGCTCTTCCATTCCTCCGGCCGTCCGCGTCCTCGAAGTGGCGCTGATCGGCGCCGGACTTTTCTGGGGCGGCCTCCGTCTTTCGGCTAAGCGTAAGGACCTAGGTGAGGTGCTTGCCGCTTCCGGTCTCGCCGTCTGGCAGTTCGCCGCGTGGGCGACGTACGGCCTCGATAAGATGCGGGTCTGCGACAGCCCTGCGCAGGCCGCGCTGGTCCAGTTCCTCGTGGCGTTCGGCGTGGCTTTCGTCGCCTTGGCGAAAGGCAGCAAGCTTTTCGGCCAGCTCGCGGTCGTCTTCGCCTCCGTCGCGGTTTATTTCTCCATCGGGACGGGTGCGGCCCCCGGACAGACCGCGGCCGGAGCCGGCATGATCGCCCTCTTGGGCGCCATTCTCATGGTGCGCGGACCTTGGGGGTCCGCCGGCGTTCTCGGCCTGATCGGTTCGCAGGCCTGTCTCCTGCTGCTCTATGCGGCCATGCCGACGAAGGATGCCAACTATCTGCCTTTGCAATGGGCCGCGTTGGGTTCTTTCCTCGTCCTCTGGCTCGGCGAGCGTCTGGTGAAGGACGATGCCGTCTTGCTCGGAAGCAACGCGCGGGCGGCCTTCCAGCTCGCAGGCTTCTTCGCCCCGGCCTGCCTTTGCTTGTTCCTCGCGACCGGCGGCGAGATGGATCGCGCGACCGTCTCTTTGCTCATCGCCGCCGTGGCGAGCATCGCGGGCTATCTGGAACTGCGACGTAACCGTCTCGTGAGCGAAGTCCTCCTGCTCTCCGCCGTCGGCTTCGTGGGGGCCGGCCTGGCTTGGATGGCGGATGCGCACCTGGTCTGGCTCATCTGGGTGATCGGCGCCGCCGCCACCTTGCTCGTGGGCTCGCGCACCCGCTCGGAACTCGTCCGCTGGGCCTCGGAAGCCCTCGCGGGCGTCGCGACTTTCGCTTTCATCGACCACCCGCCGTCGAAGCCTTGGATTGCGCTGGCTGGTATCGGGGCCCTCGGACTGATGCTCGCTTTCCGTGAGGATTGGGAGCGCGAATCGGGCTGGCAGAAGTTCCGCCGCATCGTCGGTATCCTTGGCCTGGCCGCCGTCGTGCTGGCCGTCCAGGATGCTTTCCCGAAGGCCGATGGAGGCTGGCCGTGGCTGGTGCTCGTGCTGGTCGCCGCCGTCCGTTACCGCCCGGGGCTGCTCTGGGCCGCGGCTCCTGGTTATCTCTTCACCGCGTTGCTCGCCGTCTTCTGGCGTCCGATCCTCGGTTCGGAGCCGTCCGCTTGGGCGGTCATCTGGTCCGCGTTGGTCTTGGTCGGCAATGGTTATGCGATGTGGCGGCTGATCGGGCGGATGGGTGATGGTAGCAGGGTTCTTCGCTTCGCTCTGACGTTCGTGACCGCCGTGGTGCTCTTTGCGTTCACTCATCACCTCGTCAGCCGCCTCTTGGCGCCGGCGACCGCAAGTTGGTCTCCATCCGCCTGGCGTCTCGCGTTGCTCTGGTCTGCAGGTGCGACGACCCTGGTCGGGATCACCGTTCTCTGGCGCCGCCTCGGGGCCATTTCGTCGGACCTTTCCTTGGCTGCCTTCGGCGGGCTGGTCGGCTTCTTCATCCAGGGCGTGGTCGCGGAGGGGGCTGGCCTGAGGCAGCTTGGCCTGGCCCAAGCGCCCTTCATCCTGCTTGGCCTGGCCTGTGTGCTCCATGTCCTGACCGTCCATACCAAGGAGCAGGGTGCGTGGGGGACCGTCCAACGTGCCATCCTCGGCGCCGGCGCATTGTTTTTCATGAGCTTCGTCATGCTGGCCCATCTGCCTGGCGCGGGCGTCTCGCTCTTCTGGGCGCTGGCTTCCGTGCTGACGTTCGTGATCGGGCATCTGCTGGCGACCCGCGCGTTGCGCATGGTCGGCCTCGTCGGCCTCGGCGTGGCGACGATCCGCGTGCTCTCGCATGACATCACCGACATGCTGGGCCGCATCGCCGCCTGCGCCGCCGTGGCAGTCGCTTTCTTCGGCGTCGCCTGGCTCTACGGACGCATCACCGCCGACAAGAAGGACGCCTGACGGTATTGGTCCGCGATCTGGTTAGGGTCGTTATCGGCTCTAAAATAATATAATGTAATGACCCTCGCTATCCGGGCGGTCGGGGTCAGCGTGCTCGCATGATCGCCCCGTCTTCCTTGTGGGCATCTGTGCGTTTTACTTCGGGATTACCGAGTGCGCGCGACAGGTCAGCCTACTCCCGACCGATGTGTGGCATCGTTATTAACGATGCACGCCTTCGGCCGTTGGCTGTTATGATATTTCCTCATGCCTAACTCGACTCCCCCCCTCCGTTGCCTACGCCCTCCGGCCGACCGATCGCCGCCGGCCCCCCTGCGAGCGAAGGCCCGAGCCCGCTGGCTGCCAAGCTGCGTGAACTCGGCATGCTGCCGCCCTTGAGTCTCAAGGGGGAGTATGCGCTGGGAGCTTGGTGGACGGGGCGCATCGGCGGCGTCCTGGCCCTCGCCGCGGTGATCTTCTATGGTGTCTGGCTTAACGTTACCCAGCATTTCCCGGCATGGTTTATGGTCGGGGAGATTGCTGCGATCGGCATCGCGATCTTCTGGTTCAGCCTGCGGCTCTCGCTTCGGAATCAGGACCTGGGGAGGGTCATCGGCGCCGCCGGCTTAGGCGTCTTGCAGTTCGCCGCCTGGTCGACCTATGGGCTGAAGAACTTTAATATCGGCTTCGACAATATGCTCGGCTCCTCCGTCCTGCAGTTTGTGGCGGCCATTGGCGTGGTCGTGATCGCCCTGTGGCGGCAGGATAAGTTATTTGCCCAACTCGCGGTCATCTTCGCCGGCCTGGCTGTCTTCTTTGCCATCCAGAATCCCGATAGTGAGGTTAAGATCGACGATTACGTCAACGTGTTGGGCGTGATTATGGTAGCCCTGATCGGGGTGGTGCTCATGCTGCGCGGGTCGTGGGGTTCGGCCGGCTGGCTCGGCTTGCTGGTCTCGCAGCTTTGCCTGGGTTTTTGGCAATACCACCTCGGCACCGGTCATTACTCGGTTTCGATTCAGCTGA
>CANHZL010000035.1 GCA_947465345.1 Opitutia bacterium
GAACGCGTCTCGCAGGTCATGCGCGCCCGCCTCTTCTACCTCCGCGATCGCCAGGGCAAGTCGGCCACCAAGGTCAAAGAAAAGCGCTTCGACCCGACCGAGCACGCCGCTGCGGCTGCCGCGGCCGCTGCCGCCAAGTAAGCCTTTCAGGCTTCCCCGAAACCCCGCCGAACGGCGGGGTTTTTTGTGCCTGAATCCTACGCCTAATCGGCAGCCCCTCGAAAATGGCATTTAGCCCCCTATTCGCGGGATACATCCTAACCCACTTATTAACAGTGGCTTGATTTGCGTGTTTTGAGAGAAGCCAACAACGCTGAGGGTAAAATTTTCCAGAAACCTACCGGGGAATGCTTGACTCCCCCCTCCCCTCCTGCGTTTTTGCACATCCGTCTTTTGGAATCACTCCCAAGACGACAACCACCTTCTCCACCATGCTACGCATCCGCCTCCAACGCTTCGGTACGAAAAACGAGCCGACCTACCGCCTCGTCGTCGCCGAACAAGCCATCCGCCGTGACGGCCGTTTTGTCGAAGTCCTCGGCAACTACAATCCCCGCGCCCGTGGCAAGACCCCGGGTCTCGTGATCAACGTCGAGCGCGTCGACCATTGGGTCAAGCTCGGCGCCCAGCCGTCCGACACCGCGAAGTCGCTCGTGAAGCGTGCCCGCGAAGAAGCGGCGGCTCCGGCCAAGGCCTAAGTTAATTTACACGGCGGAAACGCCCACCCTGACGATGCTTCACCCCGCCACCCGGCGGGGTGATTCATTTGGGGAGGTCGCCGACGGGCCGGCCGCTCAGTTGATCTTATTCCAGCCGCCCTTGCCGTCCTTCTCCAACTTCTGGAAACCGGCCCGGGCTAGGCGCTGATCGCTCAGCGACTCCTTCATGGCACCCTCGCCATACTTGGTCGTGAGCGTAGGTGACTCGAGGACGCGGCGGCACGGCTCCTTGGTGACAGGGTGCTGGGTGAAGTCGGGAGCCTCGGGCGGAAGGTCGGCCTCGAACTCCACCCCGTCGGCTCCGTCGGGCATGATGACGATGTAGCGGCGCAGCGACATGGGTTACTTGCGGGAAGACCGTGGGTCGAAGGCGTCCCGCAGTCCGTCCCCAAGGAAGTTCAAGGACAGTAAGGTGAGCGCAAAGACGACGGAAGGAGAGATGAGCAACCAAGGGCACTCTTCCATGATGTCCGCCCCTTCTTTAATCATCAGGCCCCACGAGGTCATGGGCGCCTTCACGCCAAGCCCCAGGAAGCTCACGAAGGCCTCCAGGAGCATGACACCGGGCACCGTGAGGGTAGCGCACACGGCGATGGTGCCGGCGAGGTTGGGCAGGTAATGCCGACTGAAGATGCCCCAGCGCGACTGCCCGAGCGACTCGGCGGCCTGCACGAACTGCGAGCTCTTGAGCTCGCGGGTCTGATTACGAATGATGCGCGCCATGGTCAGCCAGGAGACGCCACCCACGGCCAAGAAAATCATTGGCATGTTCTGCCCGAAGACGACCGTGCTCAGGATCACAATCAACGTCAGTGGCAGGGTGCTCACGATGTCGACGAACCGCATCAGGGCGTCCTCGGCGCGGCCACCGACTTCCGCCGCGAGCACGCCGTAGCAGATGCCCACGACCAGCGCGACGGCGGTGGCGATGAAGCCGACGCAGAGCGAAATCATCCCGCCTTGCAGTAGGCGTGAGAGCACGTCGCGG
Organism: Opitutia bacterium; assembly: GCA_947465345.1. The sequence continues at coordinate 1,708 of CANHZL010000035.1, forward strand.
CCGAGGAGATCCGTGCCGAGCCAATGCGCGGCGGACGGCGCCATGGCGCTACTCGCGAGATCCTGAGCCATGTACGGATACGGGGCGATCCACGGCGAAAGGAAGCAGCTGGCGGCCACGGCCACCAGGAACCAGCCGGACCAGACCGCCGCGCGGTCGCGCCGGAAGCGCTGCCAGCCGCTTTCGGCAGCCAAGGACTCGACGACGGGGGCATTCATCGGTCGCGGGCCACCTTGGGGTTCAGCGCGGCGTTGGCCAAGTCCGCCGCAAGGTTGAGGAAGAGCAGCGCCGCTGCATAAACGATCGTCGTGCCAAGGATGAGCATCACGTCGCGATTAATAATGGCGGTGACGAAAAGACGACCCATGCCCGGGACGTCGAAAAGCGATTCGATGACGAAAGAGCCCGAGACCAGGCCGGCCGCGGCGGGCCCGAGGTAGGTGACGACCGGCAGCAACGCGTTACGTAGCGCGTGCACGAACCAGACGCGCAACGGCGGCACGCCCTTGGCGCGGGCCGTCCGGACGTAATCCAGCGAGCGCACCTCCATCAGTGAGCCTCGCGTCAGCCGGGCCAGCGGCGCGGCGGTGATCAGCCCGAGCGTGAAGGCGGGCAGAACGTAATGAATAGGCGAGCCCCATCCGCACGGCGGCAGCCAGCCCAAGCCCAGCGCAAAGACGAGCGCAAGAATCGGGCCGAGCACGAACGACGGAACGCAGATGCCCACGAGCGTGAAGCCCATCGGCACACGATCGAGCCAGCTGTTCGGGCGCGAGGCCGCCAGAACCCCGACGGGCACGCCGATGAGTACGGCGATGAGCAGGGAGACTAGACCGAGGGAAGCGGAGACGCCGATGCGCGACCCGATAACTTCGCGGACGGACCAGCCTGGATACTTGATGGACGGACCGAGGTCACCCTGAGCGAGCCTGACGATGTAATTCCCAAGCTGGACATGGACTGGCTGATCAAGGCCGTAGTACTGCTCAAGGCGCGCCTTCACTTCAGCGGGCAACGGGCGGTCCTTATCAAAAGGCCCCCCTGGCACCGCATGTGCGAGGAAGAACGTCGCGGCCACCACGATGAGTAGCACCGGGAGCATCTCCGCCAAGCGACGCAGGACGTAAGCCATCAGCGATTTTTGTCGGCGGCTTTGACGCGCTTTTCCAACTCTTCGGTCGTCGGCGGCGGCGGCAAGCCAGCGGCGCCCTTGGTCGTCCACCCCATCTTGATTGCCATAGCCTCGTACTCTTGCGGATTCAGCGTGCCACGCGCCTTGAACCGGGCCTTCCGTTCTTCGGTGTCATCCAGCATCTTTTCCTCGGCGATGGCCAAATCCCGTTTCGGGTTCGGCAAAGAACAACCGACGCCGAACAGCGCGCAGGCGAGCAGAAGGACATGGGGCAAGGACTTCATGCGGGGTTCTATTCCGCGAGGTCGTACGGGCTCAAGCGCGTACAGGAGGAGGGTCCGGCGAAACGATGGCGGCGGCGGGCGACCTGATCATAGACAAAGTCGCGCCATACGGCCGGACAGAGACGAGCCGTGATGGCCAGCAGCCCCCAGCCTCCGCCGAGAGCCCTTAAGAGGAGGAGTACGGCATCCGAACGCACCAGGCGACGAGACCCATCCCAGACGACGATTGTACCCATATCGCCGCCCGAAGGCTCGCCGGCGATGCGGGCGACCTCGCCTTGGTTTGTAGCGAAGATCATGGCGCCGGCGACATTGCGGCGGGCCAGCCAGGCCGCCGTGCCATTGCACAAGGCACAGGTGCCATCAATGAGCACGAGCAGAGGCGTTTTCCGCATAGGCGGAGCCTAAGCGATACCTCGCAGGTGTGAAGGGGCAAAAGGCCCCCTCAGCGCCCAGAGAAAGGCCCATTAAGTCCAGCGAAAGCGCTTGTCATGGGCCTGCGGCACTGCCAAGTTGCCCTTCCTGTTGGCCGGAAGGGTATCCAAGTGGCTAAAGGTCGCGGACTGTAAATCCGTTCAGCTTCGCTGTTCGTGGGTTCGAATCCCACCCCTTCCACCAGCAGGACTCATGAGGCCCCTCCAAAGGGGGCCTCTCCCTGCCTGAAAGCCTCAAATCCGCGTTGACTCCGAGGGCCGCCCACGGCTTCCCTACTAACTCACATGGCCAACATCAAAGCTAACAAGAAGAGCATCCGCCAGACCGCCCGTCGCGCTGAGCACAACAAGATCGTCCGCACCCGCCTCAAGTCCCTCGTCAAGAGCCTGACTGGTGACAACGTCGTTGCTTCCGCCTCCCAGGTTGCTTCCGCCGCCGATAAGGCCGCGAAGACCGGCGTGATTCATCGCAACAAGGCGAACCGCATCAAGGCTCGCCTCGCGAAGAAGCTCGCTGCCGCCAAGAAGTAATGCCGGCCGGCCCCCTCACCGACCCCGTCGCCTAGGCGCCGGGGTTTTTTTGTCCCCGGCAATGTCCGACCAGCCTCCCGCCTCCATCGGTTTCGCCGCTGGTCTGCTCGGCGAAGAAGCCTATCGCATGGCCGTCCTGGCCTACGGCCCAGGTTGGGTCGCGCTCGATAAACCCAGTGGCGTCGCCTTGGAAGAACACCCTTGGCAGAAAGGAGCACCCACCCTGCTCGGCCAATTGCGCGTGCAGCTCGAAGCTGGCAAGCCGGAGATGGTCCGCCTCGGCCTCGCCGAACCCGCCGCGATCTTCGGCCCGGAACCGGAATCCTCCGGTGTCGCGATCATCGCCGACCGCGCCACCGCGATGGCGGACTGGCGCGAGGCCCTCGGCTCAGGTGCCTTCCGCTTTGACTTCGAATTTATCGCGCGGACGGATGACGCCCCAGAAGACGCCGGCATCTGCGACCTACCCGTGGGGATGGACGACTCGCAGGAACGTGCGTTCGTCTCGCACCGCAACGGCAAGCACGCCCAGACCCGCTTCGAACCGGGCCGCGCTTGCGGCCGCTGGCGGCTCTGGACCGCGCACACGCCCTTCCCTCGCCGCGACCAGGTCCGTATTCATGCCACCGAATGCGGTATCCGCATCGCGGGAGAGCTGAAGTATGGCCGCTCGGGACGCGTCACGCTCACCGATACAACGCCGAAAGGCCGCCTCAATAAAGGCGAGGACAAGCCCTTGCACCGCGGCTTACTGCTGCGCATCGCGCGAGTCACCGGCAAGGTCGCCGGCAAGGAGTTTGAAGTCATCGCACCGCGGCCCGATGACTTCGCGACGGTGGTGAAGCGCCTGTCGAAAGGAATCTGATTAGCCCTCGGCCGGAAAGCGAAGCGTGAAACGATCCGTTGTGCGCGCATAGCCGTCCGGACTATTCAGCCGTCCAATCGGCGCATACTGCGCATAGTCGACCTTCCAGGTCGCTGGATCAGCCACGCCTTCGCGCACATGCGCGAGCAAGATCTCGACGACGACAAGCCGGTTATCGCCATACTTGCGGACATCCAGCAGGCGGCACTCGAGCGCCACGGGGCATTCGACGAGCCGCGGGACGCGCACGCGCTCGGACGGCGTGAGCGTGAAACCTGCGCGCGGAACCTCGCTCACGCCCGGCGGCAGCGCACGCGCACACTCGACCATCTTCGCGGCGACGGGCTCGTCGCAGAGGTGGATGACGCATTCACCGTTAGCCGTCAGGTTGGCAGCGGTGTCCTTAAGGGAGCCGTCATCGCGGTCGGCTGGGGCGAAGACAGCGATCGAGGGCTCCGTGCCCATGACGTTGAAGAACGAAAACGGAGCGGCATTGACCACGCCAGCCGCGTCGATTGTGGTAACGAGCGCGATGGGTCGCGGCACGACGAGCCCCGCGAGCAGCTTGTACGCCAGGGCGCCCGGATGGGCGGCAACGTCGAAGCGCACGCTCATGCGCCAGCAGGCGGATCCTCGCCGCCGTGCGAGATAATCGCTTCGCGGCGCAGGCGGTCATGCCGGTACGACATGATAATATAAAGACCCACCCCGACGCAGATGCAGGAGTCGGCCACATTGAAGGCCGGGAAACGGTAGTACGGCAGGTGCACGTCGATGAAGTCGATGACGTGGTCGCCGAACAGACGGTCGCGGACGTTGCCCAAGGTGCCGCCGACGAACAAACCAAAGGCGAGCTGGCCGCCCTGCAACTCGCGTAACAGGGGCTGGCGCCAACGCCAGACGAGCGCGAGCACCGCCAGCGCGAGGAAGATCAAGAATGGACGGACATCATGCTCAGCGCCGAGGCCCCACGCGGCGCCCTTATTGCCGACATGCACGATCCACAGTCGATCAAACAGCACGACCGGGGGACGATCGGGGTCGTTACTGAAATAGGCCCCAAACGGAATGTGCCGCACCACGAGTAACTTGGTCGCGATGTCGGTGACAATCGCGACCACGCAGACCGCCCAGAAGGACAGGTACGGTCGGAGGCGGGTCAGCATGGGGCTACGGGCGCTCAGGTGTCGCTGGGCTCGTCTTCGCCGCCGCCACCGCCGGTGCCGAAGCCGACTTCGTCGCCGATCTCGCCGAGCGGGTTGCCACCACGACGACGATGGGCGCGACGATTCCGTTCGAGCTCCTTCTGGCCTTCGAGAGAATAACGGGTGAAAGGCACAGCGATCAGGCGCGCAGCCGGGATCGGCTTGCTGGTGATTTCGCAGGTTCCGTAAGAGCCCTTCTTCATGCGTTCGATCGCATCGGCAATCTCCTTGAGGGCTTCCTGTTCGTTCGAGATGAGCGAAAGGGCGAAATCGCGGTCGGCCGTGTCGGTGCCGGCGTCAGCGAGGTGCTGCGAGTAGCCGGAAAGGTCGCCGGCGTCGTCCTTGCCGGACTTCTTGAGGGCTTCCTCGGAGTGGAAGGCCAGGCCTTTGTGCAGCGCATCGCGCATATCGACCAGAAGGCGGTAGTAGCGGCGGAACTTCTCCGGAACCTGCTTCGACTCATCGACGAAGCCTTCACCCTTACGGAAGGGATTGGAACCGCCGAGGAGGTCGGCGATGGAAGCGGTGGCGATGTTATTCGAGCGGTTGCCCTGCGAGCGGGCCGCGGCGGCTGCCTTCTCGCGTGCCTTACGCTCCTCGTCTGGCACCCAGACGTTGAGCTTGATCTTGGACTTGTTGCGCTTCTCGAGGTAGGACTTCAGGTCCACGATCGTGTAAAACTGGAGTTTGGCGCGCGGCGCGACGACGAGTGCATCCGACTGGTGGTGGTCGTCACGGTGCTTGTTCAGGAGTCCCTTCTGGACGGCATGGTCGACCTTCGGAACTTTCGGGGCCTTGGCGCCCTTCGCAGCGGGAGCGGCAGCCGCGCCCTTTGCGTTCTTCGCGGGGATGACCGGAGCGGCCTTGGCGGCCTTACCCTTGGCGACCGGAGCGACTTTCACAGCCTTGACCGGCGCAGGCGCATTCTTGACGCCTTTGACAGGCGCCGGGGCCTTGCCTTTCGCGGCGACGGGCTTGGCGGTCGGCTTCACCTTGGCCTTGGCGACCGGGGCGACCTTCTTGGCGGGTTTCTTGGAATCTTTTTTCTTGGGCATCGAGGGAGGAGGTTAGAGTTGCTGGTATTTGGCGAGAAGGGCTTCGCGGCAGCGTGGAGACACCATACCAAATCTGCCCGCTTCCACAAGCGTCGGGACCCAGCGCCAGGAACGCGGGCAGCGGACGCCGTCGGCCTTATCGACCGCGAAGGACAAGGGGGCTCCGGCCTGAGGCTTGAGCTGGACGGAAGAAACAATCCAAAGCTCGGTCAATAAGGCCTGTTCTGCCGACAAAAGGGCGAAATCAGCGTCCGCCGGATCGCCGGTGACGACGACCGAGGCCTCAAGTGACTGGCCAATCTTCTTCTCCTGCCGCAGGCGCTCCATGGGAACATTAACCTGCGCGGCCAGAGCTTGGACGCGCGTGACAGCGGTATGGGCGGCCAGGCCGGCGGCATCTTCCCAGCGGGCGTCGATTGCCGGCCAATCCTGCAAGTGCACATTGGCAGCGTCGGTGTATTCGGCCTTGGCGTTGAGGTGCGACCAGGCTTCGTCCGCCGTGAACGGCACAAACGGAGCGATGAGCTTCAGGTACGCGCGCAGGACGATATCAATCGCGGTCTGCGTCGAGCGACGGACGACGTCGTTCGGCGCGGTGGTGTAGAGGCGGTCCTTCACCACGTTGTGGTAGGTGGCCGAGAGCGTACCGGTGGTGAAGCCGGCAAGGGCGGAGGCGGCGCGGTGGAATTCGTTCCGCTCGCAGGCGTCCGTGACTTCGCGGACGAGCTTGGCAGTTTCGACGAGCACCCAGCGGTCGATGGCGGTCATCTGCTCCACTGGCACGGCGTGTTTAGCGGCGTCGAAGTCAAAGAGGTTGCCAAGCTGGTAGCGCAGCGAATTGCGCATGCTGCGGTACTGGTTCGAGATCGTCTCGAAGATTGCGTCGGAGAGCGGGATGTCGCTCTGGTAGTTCTCGGAGGCGACCCAGAGGCGCACGATGTCGGCGCCGTACTTCTTCACGTAGTCGTCGGCGGTCTGCGGCTTGCCGTCGGACTTAGAGATTTTCTGACGCTTCTCGTTTACGACGAAGCCGTGCGTGAGGACGGCGCGATACGGCGCGGAACCCTTGACGGCGATGGCGGTCCAGAGCGACGACTGGAACCAGCCACGGTGCTGGTCGGAGCCTTCAAGATAAAGGTCGGCCGGCCAGTGCAGATCCTTGTGCTTGGCGCAGACGGCGAGGTGGCTGGAGCCGGAGTCGATCCACACGTCGAGCGTGTCGGTGCCCTTACGTAGATCTTTCGGCCAGGAGGCGGGGACAGGGGCGCCGGCGAGGACTTCCTCGACGGAGGAGGCCCACCACCAATCGCCACCGCGCGTGGCGACTTGCTGCGCGACGTGACGGACGACGGCGCCATCGAGATAGGATTCACCCTTGGACGGAGAATAGAAAGCCGGGATCGGCACGCCCCAGGCGCGCTGACGCGAAATGCACCAATCCGGACGGCCTTCGAGTGCGGCCCTAATACGGTTTTCGCCCGAGGCGGGAATCCACTTCACTTCACCGACGGCGGCGAGCGCCTGCTTGCGCAGGTCGCCGCGGTCGAGGCCGACGAACCACTGGTCGAGCGCGCGGAAGACGACGGGCGTCTTGGAGCGCCAGCAATGCGGATAGGAATGCTCGAAGCTCTGCGCCTTGAGCAACGCGCCCTTGGCCTTAAGAAGCTCGAGCACAGCGATGTTCGCCGGATTCTTGCCGTCGGTCTCAAGGACGGTGATGCCCACCAACGACGCGGGGACCTTGCCGTCGTCGGCGTAGGTGCCGTCATCGCGCACCGGACAATAGGGCTCGAGGCCGTACTTGTTGCCGGTCTGGTAATCCTCGAGGCCGTGGCCGGGGGCGGTGTGCACGCAGCCGGTGCCGGCGTCGGTCGTGACGTAATCGGCGAGCACGATGGGCGAGGCACGGTCAATAAAAGGATGCTGGGGTTGCAGGCCTTCGAGTGCGCGGCCCTTGACCTTGAAGCCGTCGGTGGCGCCTTCGAGGCCGCAGGCAGCGACGAATGCATCGCGCAACGCTGAGGCGACGAGGAACGAGCGGTCACCATGGCGCACCTCGACGTATTCGAGGTCGGGGTGCACAGCGATTGCGAGGTTCGCGGGCAGGGTCCACGGCGTGGTCGTCCAGATAACGACGGAAAGCGGATGCGCGGGCGCGAGCTGCTTGGCGGCAGGATCGGCGACAGGGAAAGCGACCCAGACGGAGAACGAGCGCTTGTCCTTGTATTCGATCTCGGCTTCGGCGAGCGCGGTCTGGCAAGGAATGGACCAATACACTGGCTTCTTCGAACGATAAACGAGGCCCTTCTCAACGAAGCACGCGAAGCCTTTGAGAATCTCAGCTTCATACGCCGGATCCATCGTGCGGTATTCGGACGGCCAATCGGCGAGGATGCCGAGGCGCTTGAACTGGCCGCGCTGTTTCTCAATGTAGGCGGCGGAGAATTCGGCGCAGGCCTTGCGGACGCCAAGGGCGTCGAGCGACTGCTTCTTGGCCTGGAGCTCCTTCATCACCTTGTGCTCGATCGGCAGGCCGTGGCAGTCCCAGCCTGGGACGTAAGGCGTCCGGAAACCACGCATCGACTTATAGCGAAGGATGGAATCCTTGAGCAGCTTATTGAGGGCCGTGCCGATGTGGACGTCGCCATTAGTGAAGGGCGGACCGTCGTGAAGGACGAAGGCGGGCTTGCCGGCGGCACGTGCCTGAATCTGGCCATAGAGGCCATTGCGCTCCCAATGAGCGATGCGGACAGGCTCACGTTCGGCCAAGCCGGCCCTCATCGGGAAGTCGGTCACCGGCAGGTTGAGGGTATCCTTGAGCTCTTCGGCCATGTTTGACGTATAAGGGGGAGGTGAAGGGCGTACGCACCCCTCGGGGCGGGCAGGGTGAACGGGGAAGCCCTCGAGGCAAGGGCGGAGATGGGGACAAAGGCTCGTTCGGGCGGGGCGGGATTGACAGGGCGGACGGGAAACGCACCAATGCAACCCCATGGATAACATGAAGCCCAAGCTCATCACCAAGCAGGCGGTCATCATCGACCTCGTCCTGACGGTGGTTTTCTTCGTCTGGATCACCTCGATCCTCAAGAAGCATGTCCCCTGGTCCGAAGCTGGCGAGACCGCCGTACTCCTAGGCGCGGCCTATTGCGGCCTCTGCCTAGCTGGCGTCTTCTGGATGGCCCTCAACCTCTTCCGTGTGACGCTGGCCGACCAGATGCTGCAGAAGACGGTAGAAGCCAAACAGTCCAACTGAGCCGCCCTGGCGGCCTACTTGGCGGCCGGACCGGTGATTTCCATCGCGGCTTCGACCTCGCGACGTAACTCGTCCGCCTCGCGGCGCTCTTTCTGATACTCCGCCCATAACACGGCGAGTTCCTCTGGCTTGCCTTCCTGTAACCGCTCCAACCAAGCACCAAAGGTGCGCCAGGCGTTATGGTAGACTGGATTCTGCCGAAGAATCTCTCGACGCAAAGCGACGAGTCGCGACCGGATGCTGGCCTTCACGGCCGCGAGTTCGCGATGCTTGGGCAGATCCGCTCCAGCCAGGACTTCATCGCCGCGGCCGACATCGAAGACGAAACGAGAAATATCATCGAGCGATTCGGCCGACTCGCGCGGGCCGAGGCTGACGGGCGCCCGCGAAAGCAGCAGCTCGGCGCGATGCACGAGCCACCATTCGTCGGGCGATTTGGCCAAGGTCGCGAGAAGCTTAGAGACGGAGTCACCATGGGCGGAGGCAATGAGGGCGCGGCCCTGGTCGACGGGTGCTCCCAGCGTCTGACGGAGCGCCCGCCAGAAAAGGAAAGCCTCTCGCTCAGGGGCCTTGCCGGCGATGATGTCGGGCAGCGTGGAAGGAATCGCCTGACGGCCTTCGCGATACCAGAAATCATTCATGGACGGCCGTAACTGCGCGAC
>CANHZL010000036.1 GCA_947465345.1 Opitutia bacterium
CAGGACTTCCTCGTCGATTTCCCGCAGAACTTCGAGCCCGAGGGCGATACCGCCCGGTCCGTCGAGCAGACCCTGAAGCATCGCCGGGCCCATTGCATCGAGGGCGCCATGGTCGCCGCCTTCGCGCTTTGGCTGCAAGGCCACCCTCCCCTGCTCCTGGACTTCAGCGCGCACCAGGACATGGACCATGTCATCGCGCCCTTCCGGGTGAACGGTAAGTGGGGCGCCATCTCCAAGACCAACTACGTCTGCCTGCGCTGGCGCGACCCGGTGTACCGCAGCGTCCGCGAACTCGCGATGTCCTACTTCCACGAATACGCCAAGGGGCCGCGCAAGACCCTGCGCAGCTATTCCAAGCCGTACGACCTCAGTATTCTGCCGCCCGAGAAGTGGGTCAACAACCCGAAGGACTGCTGGGAGATCGCCGACCGCATCACCGCTGCGCGGCATTATGAGATCGTCACCGACGCCGAGGCCAAGGCCTTACGTCACCGCGACGACGTCGAAGTGCGCTCGGACAAGATCACCGTCTTCCCGATCCCGAAGTGGAAGCGGCAGCGCCTCTGAGCGCGCTCAGCTGACGTGCTCGAAGGCGCAGGCCGCCGCGCCGACGACGCCGACGTTGCCGCCGAGGCCGGCCGGGACGATCGTGCAGACCGCCGAGAGGCGGGGGAAGGCGTAGTTGTTGGCGCTCTTGCGCATCGGGACGAAGAGCGCATCGCCGGCCGCGGTGACGCCGCCGCCGACCACGATCACGTCGGGGTTGAAGGTGTTGATCACCGCGCCGAGGCCGCGGCCGAGGTAGTTGATGGACTCCGCCCAGATCTCGTTGGCGAGCGCGTCGCCTTCGGCCATCGCCTGGAAGAGGTGGTGGGTCGTGACCTGGTCGATGCTGCCGGCGAACTTGACGATGCTCGAAGGGCGGCCGGCCATGAGGGCTTCGCGGGTGCGGCGCGCGATGGCGGTGCCGGAGGCGTAGACTTCCCAGCAGCCGGGGTTACCGCAGCCGCAACGGGGGCCGTCCATCGTCAGGGGAATGTGTCCGAGCTCGGCCGCGTTGCCGTTGGAGCCGCGCATCAGGCGGCCGTCGATGACCGCGCCGCCGCCGATGCCGGTGGAGACCGTGATGTAGACGACGTTCTTCTTGCCCTTGCCTGCGCCGAAGCGGTATTCGCCGAGAGCGGCGGCGTTGCAGTCGTTATCGATACGCGCAGGCAGGCCGCCGAAAGAATTGCTCAGGAAGTCCGTGATCGAGAAGCCGGTCCATCCCGGGAGATTGGGCGAGCCATCGACGCAGCCGCGGGCGATGTCGAGCGGGCCAGGCGAAGCGACGCCGATGGCGACGAAGTCGACGGGCTTCAGCTTCAGTTCGGCGAGGAGCTGGTGGGCGGCCTCGGCGACGCGTTCGCAGGCCTGCTGCGGGCCCTTTTCGGCGAACGTCTCGACGCGGCCGGAACCGAGGACGGTCCCGTCCTGGTTGACGACGCCGAAGGCGAACTTGGTGCCGCCGAGGTCAAAGGCCAAAACTTTGCGCATAGGAATAGAAAGGTCAGTCGCGAGCCGGGCGCGAGAAGTCATCTTGCAAGCGGACGACGTCGGTCAGGTCAGGCGTGGAAGACTCGATCAGCACGCTGTCCTCGAGGGCCTCGAAGCGGTGGATGGTCCGGGCGGGGATATGGACGGTGCGGCCAGGCAGCCACTCGGATTGATCGGCGGACGTGATGAGCGAGGCCGAAGGCGTCTCGCCGGGCGCGAGCGCGCGGAACGTCAGGACCATCTTGCCAGAGACCAGGTAGAGCGTCTCCGTCTTGCGCTCGTGGTACTGGAGGCTGAGACGGCAACCCTTCTTCACCTCGAGGATCTTCCCGGCGTAGGCGGATTGGTCGGCAAACCAGACTTCACGCCCCCACGGCTTCTCCACGGTCTTCGGGGTGTGCAACGGATCGGCCATGCCAGAGGTCTGTCGAAAAACGTGCCGTTAGCCAAGCAAATCCCCGAAGAAGTCGGGCTGGTCCATCGCGCCGACCAGCGGCTGCACCAGTCGCTCCGCATCGATCGCGACCCGGTTGACGTCGGGCGAGACGCGGTGCAACACCAACGCCCGGTCGGGCGCGGTCACGGCGAGGCGCGCGAAATCCTGGACGTCGAAAGCCTTCTCGGAGAGCCAGGCTTGGCGATCGGCGCCGGCAAGCACGACCGGCATCCGCGAATGGACCTCTCCCGCTTCGCGGTTCGGCGCGACCGTGACGAGACAGAGCGTACGGCGATGCGTGCCATCGGCGGCGAGGTGGAGCGACCAGAGACCGCCGACCGCAAGCGGGCCGCCGTCGGCCGCTCGGAAATAATACGGGGACTTCAGCTTCCCTTCCGTCTTCCACTCATAGTAGCCGTCGATCGGGATGACGCAGCGGCGGTGGCGGGCCGAGTCGCGGAACGTCGGGCGATCGAAGATGCCTTCCGCTCGGGCGTTGGCGTGGCCTTCTTGTTCGTCGGCCGGAGCCCAGGCTGGGACGAAGCCCCATGGCAACGCCTCCGTACGGAGCACGCCCTGCTCCCGGCGGACGGAGACGAGCGACGTGCCCGGCGAGATGTTATAGCGCGGCGAGACCTCGGCCGGGGGTGCGCCGAGGCTCCTGACGATTTCTTCCCAGCGCAAGAACTGGGTGACGCGGCCGCACATGCTTTCGCTCGAATCAGGCCTTCGGCAGGGCGGGAGGGCGGCCGGCGTTGGCGCCGGTACGCAGGGCGTTCAAGACGACCAGGTTGATGAAGTGCATCACGCCGAGGACGACCACCACCACGCCGACGGACTTGCTGAGGTGCTCCACGACTTCGATGCCGGTCTTCGGGTGCTCCTTCGACGAGAGGAAGAGGAGCATGAAACCGGCGTTCACGAGATAGAAGCCGATGATCAGGAGGTTATTGACCGAGTCCGCCATCGTGTCGTTGCCATGGAAGGCATCGACGAGAAACGGGCGGCCGCTGCGGAAGAGCGTCCGACCCACCCAGATCGTCACCGCGAGAGAAACAAGGAAGTAGATTCCGTATTCGAGGTAGGTCAGCGAATCATTGGCGGCGCTGGCGGCGGTATCGGCGGCGAGGATCATGCCGCAACTTATGGCGAGAGCGGAAAGCCTTCAAATCCTAAAACCGTCAGCTTACCAATGGGGCGGCCGTTCGTCGGCGGGCGGGGCCTGGTCGCCAGCGTCGGCGGACTGGGACAGCTTGGCTTCGGTGCGGGCCAGACGATCGGAGAGCTTCGAGACCTCCCGGGAAAGCTCCAGGATCATCCGGTCCTGCTGCTCCACGTGGCGCTGCAGAAAGGTCAGACGTTCTTCGAGGTCGTGAAGCCGGGAATCCATGCCGGCAAGATGGCGGGGTAGGCCGCGGGAGCAATACTCGGCCGCCGAAGTTGCCAATTCCGCCGGCGGCGGGGCCGAGCCCCATTTGACGATTGTAAGAAAAACATAGCCTAGTGAAATACCCTCATGTCCTTACCCCGGGACGAATCCACAGAAGCGTCCCCCTCGACGCCGCTGCAACGCCCTAACCGTACGCTCTGGCAACGGCTAGGTGGGGAAGGCTTGGCGTTTTCCGTCCTTATCCATGGCATCCTCGTCGCCATCGCCGTCGTCTGGGTCATCTCCACGGTCACGGATTTCTCCAAGGGCAAGAACCCAGATTCCTTCGCCACCGGGGCAGGTGGTGGCAGCGGCGGACCTAAGGCCAAGGAATATAAAACAAGGCTGCAGCCCAAGAACATCAAGTCCCTGACCAAGACCAACACGCGGATCACGAGCAAGAACGCCAACGCCTCGATGTCCGTCAGTAGCCTGCCGAGCATGGCGAATCCCTTGGCGACCGCCGGAGCCGTCGGAGGCGGCAGCTCGAAGGGTTTCGGCGGTGGTTCCGGCGGAGGTATCGGGAGTGGTAAGGGCGCCGGCGTCGGCGGCGGGAAGAATTTCGTCTCGCTCTTCGGCATGAAGAGTAGTGCGGGCATCGGTACCGGCGGACTAATCGGCACCCTCTACGACCTCAAGCAGACCTCCGAGCGCAAACCCACGGCCATGATGGACGGTAAGACGGGCATCCCTCCGTATCGTGCAGCCGTCCGCGACTTCCTCGAAAGCGGCTGGAGCGCCGGAAGGCTACAGAGGTTCTTTAAGTCGCCGGACATGCTGGTCTCTGGCCAGCTCTTCATCACGGGTCGTTCCGCGGACGACGCCCCCAAGGCGTTTGAGGTCGAGAAGCTGATGAAGCCCTCACGCTGGGTCGTGCATTATCGCTGCTACGTCGAAGTGCCCTCCTCTCTGCCCTTCCGTTTCGTGGGCTCGGGAGACGACTTTCTCCTTGTGCGCTGGAATCGAAAGATCGCCCTCGATGACGGCTACGAGACCTACCTCGCCGGCGACGGTAACTACAAGGATTTCGGCGTGAAGGTAAACAAGGAGTACAAGATCGACCGCAGCCCTGGCGGCCTCGCTCGCCTGAAAGCGGGCCCTTGGATTCAAGCGACTAAAGGCACGAAAGTGGCGGTGGAAGTATTGATGGGCGAGACCCCAGGCGGCGTGTTCGACTGTTACCTCGCCATCGAAGTCGCGAAGAGCGGCACGAAGGTGAAGGGCCAATACGAGGGCGAAGGAAAGCTAAAGCTCTTCCGCTGCAACGCGGACCCGCTCCCACCGGAACTCCAGAACCAGAAGCGCGGGCTCGACATCGATATGGATGCGGCTGGCTGGATCTTCAAGGTGACCAAAGACTCCAACACCATCCCGCGCTAGCGCTTACCGGCGAAGTAGAAGCGGCCGCAGTTACCGCCGAAGAGGCCGGCTTTCTCGGACTCCGTCAACCCATGGGTATAATCGTCGACGAGGCGGAAGGCCTGCTCGTAGCTGCCGGCGAAAAGGCAGACCGGCCAGTCAGAGCCATACATTAGGCGGGCCGGGCCGAAGGCCTCGAAGACCGCGTCGAGATACGGACGGAACTGCTCGGCCTGCCAATGCTTGTGGTCGGCCTCCGTCAACATACCAGAGACCTTACAATGGACGTTCGGGAGCTTCGCCAGGCGACGGAGCTGCGACTTCCACGGCTCAATCGTGCCGTCCTTGATGGGCGGCTTGGCGATGTGATCGAGGACGAAGGGCTGGAGCGGAAAATTCTCGGCCAAGCGGATGGCGGCTTCGAGCTGCTTCGGGTAGATGAGGATATCGTAGGTAAGTCCGTGCGCGTGGAGCTTCGAAATGCCCCGCTGGAAATCCTTGCCGAGCATGAAGGCGTCGTCGGGCTCTTCCTGGACAACGTGACGGACGCCGACGAACTTCGGGTGCGCGGCGAGGCGGGTGAGGTCGGCCTCGACGCGATCGGAGCGGAGGTCGACCCAGCCGACGACGCCCTTCACGTTCGCATACTTGTCGGTGAGGCCAAGGAGCCAGTCGGATTCGCCGACCGCTTGGCGGGCCTGGACAGCGATTGAGCCATCGAAGCCGAGCGGCTTCTGCAGCGCGGCAAGATCGTCGGGCAACCAGCTGCGGTGCAGCGGGGAGCCCGGCGGGATCCACGGGTATTGTGCCGCGTCGTACGACCAGAAGTGCTGATGGGCGTCGAGGCGCATGGCGTCAGACCACGTCGACGATCGCCTTGATCACGCCAGACTCCGGCTTGAGCCAAGTCGGGAAGGTCGCGATGAGGTCTTCGAACTTCGCGTGGTGCGTGATCCAGGGCTTCGTGTCGATCACGCCGTCCTCGATCAGCTTAATGATGCGGGCAAAGTCCTTCGAGAGAGCGTTGCGGCTCGCCATGATGGTCAGCTCGCGGCGATGCAGGTGCGGCGCATGCGGGAAGGTCAGTTCCTGCTGCGTGATCCCAACGTAGACCACGCGAGCGGCGAAGGCCGCGTAGGCGAAGCAGGCGACCATCGACTTGTTGCTGCCGGTGGCATCAATCACCACATCGGCCAGCTGGCCATTCGTGAGGGCAGCGAGCGCGGCGACTTCGGAGCCGTCGCCTTTCGCCTGGATGACACCGTCCACCTTCATGACGTCCGTGCAGAACTTCAGGCGATCCGCATTCATGTCCATCACGACGCACTTCGCGCCGGAGACCTTGACGAACTCGACGGCCGAGAGGCCAATCGGGCCGGCGCCGATGACGAGGACCGTCTCACCGGTCTTGGGGGCGGCGCGGTCTACGGCGTGGCAGCCGATGGCGAGCGTCTCGACGAGCGCAAGCTGGTCGTAGGAAAGCTTCGTCGAGATGTGCAGCTTACGGGCCGGGAGCAGGAATTTCTCGGCCATGCCGCCGTCGCACATCACGCCGAGCGTCTGATGGTTCTCGCAGCAGTTGGTGAAACCACGGCGGCAGCTATAGCACGTCTGGCAGTTGATGTAGGGCTCGACCGAGCAGCGGTCGCCTGGCTTCACATTGGTCACGCCCGGGCCGACGGCGAGGACCTCGACGCCGAGTTCATGGCCGGGAATACGCGGGTAAGAATAGAACGGCATCTTGCCGAGGTAACCTCCGTAGTCGGTGCCGCAGATGCCGATGCGGTGGACGCGGACGACCGCTTCGCCGGCCGCGGGCGCGGGTGGCTCCGGGATGTCGATGCGTGCGAACTGCTGCGGCTGGTCGAGACGGATGGCTTTCATCAGTTGTTTTCCTTCAGACCTTCGAGGTGGCCGAGGTTCTTGACCGGGGCGAAGATCGCCTGGACTTCCGCGAGCAACTGCTGGTCGATCGGTTCCGCGGCCCACTTGGCCCAGTTGCGGATATTGACCGGATTGGCGCTGCCCGAGACCGTCGTGGTGATGTCAGGATGCTGGAGCGAGAACTGCAACGCGATCTTGGCGATGTCGCTGCCCTTGGCGGCGCAATGGGCGGCGGCGGCGCGGGCGGCGGCCTTCACCTGCTCCGGGTCCTGGAGCCAGACGGGGAGCGGGGCGGTGGTGAGCAGGCGAGCGCTGAAGGGGCCAGCATTCATGACACCGATGCCCTTGGCCTTCAGGTAAGGTACAGACTCGTCGGAGAAGCGGGTGTTCTGCAGCGTGTGCTGATTGTAGCTCAGCACGCAGTCGACCTCGGCCTGGTCGCAGATGAACTTGAAGATCTTCTGCGGGTAGCCGCTGAAGCCGATAGCCTTCACCTTGCCGGCCTGCTTCGCCTTGCGGAGGGCTGGAATCGTCTCATCGACGATCTGCTGCATCGGGACAAACTCGATGTCATGGCAGAGGATGATGTCGAGGTGGTCGGTGCCGAGGCGGTGGAGAGAGACGTCAATGCTCTCTGCGACGCGCTTGGCGCTGAAGTCGAAGTGGGTCAGGTCATAGCGGCCGAGCTTCGTGCAGAGCTTGTAGCTATCGCGCGGGACGCCCCGGAGGGCTACCCCCAGAAGCACTTCGGAAATACCGCGTCCGTAGAAGGGCGATGTGTCGATGAAGTTGAGGCCGCAGTCGAGGGCGACGTGGACAGACTTCAGAGCGTCGTCGAGGGCGACACTGCGGAATTCCTGGCCGAGCGACGAGGCGCCGAAACTGAGGATGGGGAGTTCAATCCCGGTCTTGCCGAGGAGGCGGGTCTTCATGGTGCGAAAATTCAGGCGGTACGGCAGCCGACGGTGAGAAGCACGTTGCCCCAGAGGGCTTGGTCGCCGGTCTGGATCGTGAGGATGTGGTCGGCGGATTCGACGGCCTTGTAGAAATCCCACTTCAGGACCGGCTGCAGTTCGAGCTTCAGGCCGGCGGCCTTCACTTCTTGGCGGAACTCAGCCCACACGGGCGGCTCACCCTTCTGCGCATAAGAGTCATCGGGCGGGATGCCCATCGTGTTGACGGCGTCGACCGGCACCGCGCTGAGCACCGCGCGCAATACCTGAGCGACGGTCGGAATGCCGGGGGACAGATTGAGCGAGACCAGCTCGGCGTTCGGGCCCTTCTTGCCCCAGACCGGGTAGTTGCCGTCGGCGATCAGGATGACCGAGTGATGGCCGGCGCGGGCAAGGACTTCGGAGATCTTCGGATGGATGAGCTGGTGCTTGAGCATGGTCTTAGCGGGGTAAGTGGGTGCGGATGGCCTTGATCGTCTGCGCGGCGGCGGCTTCGGAATCAGGCAAAGGAAGGATCTCGCCGGAAAGATAGCCGGTGAAGCCGATGTCCTTCAGGGCGGCGACGACCGAGGCGGCGTCCGTGTGGCCGAAACCAATCGCCTGGCGGTTGCTGTCGGCGAAGTGGACGTGACCGACGTGGCGGCCGCAGGTGCGGAGCGTGGCGGCGTTCGAGACCTCCTCGATATTCATATGGAAGAGGTCGCAGAGTAGCTTCACGTTCGCGACCTGGCGGGCTTCCAGGAACTGGGCGGCGTCGAGCTGGCGGTTGAGGAGATTCGTTTCGTAGCGATTGAGCGGCTCGTAGAGGAGCGGCACGCCGTATTGGGCGGCGTGGGCCCCGAGGTCGGTCAGCGCTTCGGCGAGCCAGGTGAGGGCCTGCTCACGGGAAACGTCGCCCTCGGCCTTGCCCTGCATTGAGCCGATGATCGCGGGCGCCTTGAATTCGCCGGCGACATCGATGATTGCGCGGATGAACTCATGAGCCTGCTTACGAATGGAAGGGTCGGCGTGGGTCAGGTGCCACTTATGGACGAGCCAGCCGCCGCCGGTGCCAAAGGCCGCGGCGGAGAGATGGTGCTGCTTAAGCAGAGCGCGGAGCGCCGGACGGTCGATCGAGGTGGCTGAAGGGGCGAAAATCTCGATGGCGTCGAAGCCGAGCTTCGCGGCGGAGGCCGCCGCGGACTCGAGGCCGCCCCAATAAACGAACGGTCCGCCCTTAGCTTGGGCGACGAGAGAAACCGTGATCGCAGTTTTAATCACGAGGGAACACTGCCCTTCCCGCGAAGGAGGGGCAAGTTCCGCTTAAACGACTTTAAACGAAAAACGGAGCGGAAATGCCGAGAAGCGGCAACTTACTCCGTCATTCCCTGCGAAGTGCGGCCCTTCACGAGGCGCTGCACCAAGGCGAAGCGGAGAATCTGCTCCATCTTTGCGATTTCAACCGGGTCGATATCCTTCTGGCCGCGGGCAGCCTCGACGGCTTCGCGAGCACGCGCTTCGGCGGTCTCGACGGCCTTGAGGTCGATCTTCGATTCGTCGATAGCGGCTTCGGTCACGACCGAAACCTTGTCGGAGACGACGCGGACGAAACCCTGGTCGATGGCGAGGCGGGTGATCTTACCGTCCACCGTGAGGATGACTTCGCCGGCGGCGATGATCGCGGTGATAGGCTGGTGGCCGGGCAGGATGCCAATGCTGCCCATGGCGGTGGGCAGGGTCACCTTTTCCGCCGTGCCTTCGTAGGCGCGGCGATCAGGGGTGACGATTTCGACCGTAAGGGACATGGGGTCTTATTTCTTGGACTGGCCGGCAGCGGCGAGGACCTCGTCGATACCGCCCTTCATGTAGAAGTCGTTCTCGTTCACGTGGTCGAGCTCGCCGGAGAGGATCATCTCGAAGCCGCGCAGCGTGTCGTCGAGGGCGACGTACTTGCCGGGCGAGCCCGTGAAGATTTCGGCGACGTGGAAGGGCTGAGAGAGGAACTTCTGCACCTTACGGGCGCGGAAGACGACGAGCTTGTCGTCAGGGGACAGTTCGTCGAGGCCCAGGATCGCGATGATGTCCTGGAGGTCCTTGTATCGCTGGAGGAGGCCCTGCACGCCGCGAGCGACGCGGAAGTGACGGTCACCGACGACTTCGGGAGCGAGCGCGGTCGAGGTGGAAGCGAGCGGGTCGACGGCCGGGTAGATACCCAGTTCGGCAATGCGTCGCTCGAGCACGACGGTCGAGTCAAGGTGCGCGAAGGTGTTAGCGGGAGCCGGGTCGGTCAAGTCGTCCGCCGGGACGTACACGGCCTGGAAGGACGTGATCGAACCCTTCTTGGTCGAGGTGATGCGTTCCTGGAGGTTACCCATTTCGGAAGCGAGGGTCGGCTGGTAACCCACCGCGGAGGGCGAGCGACCAAGGAGAGCGGACACTTCGGAGCCGGCCTGGGAGAAGCGGAAGACGTTGTCGACGAAGAGGAGCACGTCGCGGTTCTGTTCGTCGCGGAAGAATTCCGCCATCGCGAGAGCCGAGAGGGCGACGCGCATACGAGCACCAGGCGGCTCGTTCATCTGACCGTACACGAGAGCGACCTTGGACTTCGAAAGATCCTTCTGGTCGATAACGCCCGCTTCGGACATTTCGTGGTAGAGGTCATTGCCTTCACGGGAGCGCTCGCCGACGCCGGCGAAGACAGAGAAACCACCCTGCTTCATCGCGATGTTGTTGATCAGCTCCATGATGACGACGGTCTTGCCGACGCCGGCGCCACCGAAGGCACCGACCTTACCGCCCTTAACGAAGGGACAGATCAAATCGATGACCTTGATGCCCGTGCCGAGAAGTTCGGCGGAGGTCGCCTGCTCGGTGAGGGGCGGGGGCAGGCGGTGAATCGGGTAGCGCTTGGTGTGCTCGACTGGGCCGCGTTCGTCGACGGCGTCGCCGGTAACGTTGAAGATGCGGCCGAGGACGCCGTTGCCGACGGGCACGGTGATCGGGGCGCCGGTGTCGACGGCGTCGCCGCCGCGTACAAGGCCTTCGGTGGAAGTCATCGCCACGGCACGGACGAGTCCGTTGCCGAGGTGCTGCTGGACTTCGAGGATCAGGCGGATGGCCTTACCTTCGACCTTATAGTCGATCTGGATCGCGTTGTAGATCTCAGGGACCTTGTCGGAGGGGAATTGGACGTCGACGACGGCGCCGAGGACCTGGGTAATCGTTCCTTTAGTGCTCATGATAGTTGTAGAAGGTGGAGGGGTTGGAAATTACTGGGCGGCGGCGCCGGCGGTGCGCTACAGGATTTCCTGGGTGATCGCGGCCTGACGGGCCTTGTTATATTCAAGGGCGAG
>CANHZL010000037.1 GCA_947465345.1 Opitutia bacterium
AGGCCCTTATCGAGGAGCATCTTGAGCAGCGGCTGGAGGCCGCCGATACGGACGAAGTGGGCCATGTTGTACTTGCCGCTCGGCTTGAGGTCGGCGAGCACCGGCACGCGTCGGCCGACGCGCTCGAAATCCTCGAGGGTCAGTTTGATGCCCGCGGAATGGGCCATCGCGATGAGGTGGAGTACGGCGTTCGTCGAGCCGCCGAGGGCGATGACGACCGTGATGGCGTTCTCAAACGCATCTTTGGAAAGGATGTCCGAAGGGCGGATGTTCTTCTTGATCAGTTCGAGCACGGCCTTGCCGGCGCGTTCGCAGTCCTCGAGCTTGGCCTTGGAGTTGGCGAGCTGCGCCGAGCTATCCGGCAGGCTGAGGCCGAGGGCTTCGATTGCGGAGGCCATGGTGTTGGCGGTGTACATGCCGCCGCACGAGCCTTCGCCCGGGATCGAGCAGACCTCGATCTCCCGGAGTTCGCTCTCGCCGATCTGCTTACCGGCGTGCTTGCCGACGGCTTCGAAGACGGTGACGATGTCGGCCGACTGGCCGCGGTGCAGGCCGGGGACGATGGTGCCGCCGTACACGAAGACGGAAGGGCGGTTGAGGCGCGCCATGGCGATGGCGCAGCCAGGCATATTTTTGTCGCAGCCGCCGATGGTGACGAGTCCGTCGAAGCCTTCGGCCCCGGTCACGGCTTCGATGGAGTCGGCGATGATTTCACGGGAGACCAAGGAGTAACGCATGCCAGGGGTGCCCATCGAGATGCCGTCCGAGACGGTGATGGTGCAGAAGATGACCGCCTTGCCGCCGGCCGCATCAGCGCCCTTGACCGCTTCGTCCGCCAGGCGGTTGATGTGCATGTTGCAAGGGGTCACCATCGACCAGGTTGAAGCTATGCCCACGACAGGCTTGGCGAAGTCGGCGTCAGTGAAGCCCACGGCCCGGAGCATGGCTCGGCTGGGGGCTCGGTCGGGGCCGTCTACGACGATGGCGGAGTGTTGGCGGCAGTGGTTGGCGTCGGTCATGATGGGTGTGAAAAGTCTGCGGTTGTCAGTCGGTGGGCGCCCCCTAATAAGAGGGCAGGGTGCGGACACTGAACCGCCCCGTCGCTCCCGACAATCCGATTTAAGCCTCCCCGTCCCGTGGAATTCAACCTCAAGAAAATCATTAAGGCCCTCCTGTTCTCGACCTCCGAGGCGGTGTCCATCAAGGACATCCAGAAGGTCGTCCAGCGCTACCATGCCCAGGCGGCCGCCGAGCGCCAACCCGACCTGCTTGAGGCGGCCGGCGAACCCACGCTCGCGCCTGCCGCCGCTCCGGTGCAGGAAGTCATTCAGGACATCATCGACCAGGTGCCCACTTTACTCACGGCCACCCAGATCCGCGAAGCGGTGGACGCACTCGAGGCCGAGATGCGCGAAGCCAACGACGCGTGCCGTATCCTGCAAGGACCCGAAGGTTTTCGTCTGGTGATCTCTCCGGCCTACGCCGATTGGGTCCGTCTCCTCCGTGGTGAGCCTCGTCCGCAACGCCTCAGCCCGGCCTCGCTCGAGACGCTTTCGATTGTCGCCTACCGTCAACCGGTTACCCGCTCGGAGATGGAAGCTATTCGTGGCGTATCCGTCGACAGCGCCCTGAACCGTCTGCTCGAGCTCGAGCTCGTCGCTGTCACCGGCCGTGCCGATCTTCCCGGCCGCCCGATTCAGTACGGTACGACCGACAAGTTCCTCGATTTCACCGGCCTGCGTTCCCTTGGCGAACTGCCGGCCTCCGACGTCCTTTCTCCTGCTCAGATCTCCGAATGGATTACCCGTGCGACCACTCCGGTCGAGGTCGGTGATTCCGAAGTCGGCCTGCCGCTGGAAGATCAGTCCTCCGCCGCCGTCGCGACGGAGACCCCGCCCGAAGACGAGAAGCCTGCCGAATGAGCCTCGAAGAGCACCGCCGCGAGGTCGACCGTATCGACCGTGAGATCCTCAAGCTGCTCGGTGAGCGCTTGCAGGTGGCCCGTGCCATTGGCGAAGCGAAGCTGAAGTCTGGTGCGCCGGTTTACGCTCCGCAGCGCGAAGAACAGCTCCTGCGTTCCATCACCGAAGCTGCTCCGGCGATTCCGGCCTCCGGCCTCCGAGCGGTCTATCGCGAGATCATCTCCCT
Organism: Opitutia bacterium; assembly: GCA_947465345.1. The sequence goes on from CANHZL010000037.1 coordinate 2,149, forward strand.
TTCCATCGGAGCCCAGATGGCTAATCCGGTCGCCTACCTCGGACCGGAAGGCTCCTTCACCCAGCAGGCTCAGATTCGCGCTTTCGGGACCAGCGTGCCGTCGCTCCCGCTCCGCGCCATCGGCGACATCTTCGCCGCGGTTGAATCTGGCGAAGCGTCCTATGGCGTCGTGCCGGTCGAAAACTCCACCGAAGGCGTGGTCAGCCACTCGCTCGATCTACTCGCCGAATCCGAACTCAAGGTCGTGGCCCAAGTCACGCTCTCCGTCGAGCAGTGCCTCGTCGGCCAAGGTCCCCTCGATCAGGTGAAGAAGGTCCTCTCGAAGGACATTGCCCTCGCACAGTGCCGCGGCTGGCTTTCCCGTCACGTCCCCGGCGCCGCGCTCGTCGAGACGGATAGCACCGCCGCCGCCGTCGAAATCGTTTCCCGCGATCCACAAGGACAGGCTGCCGTCGCTTCTGCCACGGCCGCCGAATCACGCGGCGTGCCCATCCTCGCTCGCGGCATCCAAGATCGACGCGACAACGCCACGCGCTTCTTCGTCATCGCCAAGGCCGCCAATACCGTCGGCGCGAAGGACGAGGTCACCAGTGTGGTGCTCACGCTCAAGCATGAGCCGGGCGCCCTCCAGGGCGCGTTGGCCGCTTTCTCAGACCGTGGTATCAACCTGATTCGCATCGAGTCCCGCCCGAGCCACCGTCGCGCCTGGGAGTACCTCTTCTTCATCGATTTCCCGGGACACTGGGACACTGCTGCCGTGCAGGCCGCTGTCACCGAACTCAAGGGTCGCTGCGAAGTAGTGAAGTGGCTGGGCAGCTATCCGCAGTCCGCCGGATGAGTCGTCGCGCCCTCGGTGGCGTGATGCTGGCCGTGCTCGGCCTGGCCTTGCTTTGGTCGGGGTATGCTTGGTGGCGCGCCTGGTCCGCACCGCTCGTGTCGGTGGTGATCCGGCCGTCCTTCTCCGTCGAAGGTATCTCTTCTGGAACTCCTGTCCGCGTGCAGGGCGTCACGGTGGGGCAGGTGAGCTCCATCGGCCTAGACGCGGACGCGGAAGGCCAGCTCCGTCCCGTCGTCCGGCTCAGCCTTGATCCCGAGACCTTGGAGGACCGCGGCTTTGCCGACCGTCTCCGCGGCGACCGCCTGAAGGCCGAAGTCGCGAAGGGCCTCCGGGCCCGGCTCGTTTCGGTGAGCCCGGCGTCCGGAATGCTACAGGTCGAACTGATCTGGGATGCCTCCGCTCCGCTCCCCCCGGGGATCTTGGCTGCGGACGAGATTCCTCCGCTCGGTACGCATCTCCAGAGCAAGATTGCCGGCTTCGTCCAGCAGCTTGAAGACCTTGCCGAAAAAGACCTGGTCGGACTCGCCGCGCAGCTCGAGCGTGACCTGGACGGCTTCCATGATGCGACTGACCCGGCACGAGCTGCCCGCTTCTCCGCGATGATCGTCCGTCGTACGGGTGCGGTTCTCGAAGCGACGGGCGACGGCAAACTGGATGCGCAGAGCGCCCGCCTGATTGCCGCCTGCACTCGCCTCCGCGAGGCAGTCGACAAGGCCGACCGCCAGTTGGATGACGAGACGTTGGCGCTCCTGCAGGTACGCCTTGCCGACGCCGGTGCCGCGCTAGCCTCCTTTTCCGCCTCGCTTGAAGGCTCGGGAGTCCGGATGAATGCTGTATCTGAGGAATTCGCCGAAGCCTTCCGCGCGGTCTCGGCCGCGGCCAAGGCATGGTCCAAGAAGGCCGCCGGGCTTACCACCGAGCCCCGCCCCCGCTGAGGGAACAGGCTTGCGGCGGGACCCCGTAGCGGGGATAGGTGAGGGACTTTACCAGCCATGGCCGACCCGACCGACAAGATGGAATCCATCATCAACCTGTGCAAGCGCCGCGGGTTCGTCTTCCCTTCTTCCGATATCTACGGCGGTTTCAACGGCTTCTTCGACTACGGCCCCCTCGGCGTCGAGCTGAAGAATAACATCAAGCAGGCTTGGTGGCAGGACTTCGTCCATCGCCGCGACGACATCGTCGGCCTCGACTCCTCGATTATCCACCACCCAACGACTTGGAAGGCCTCGGGACACATCGATAATTTCACCGATCCGCTCGTCGACTGTAAGGAGTCCAAGATGCGCTACCGCGCCGACCAGCTGTTCTTCGCCCCGGTGCGTGTTGCCGGCGAGACCATCGGCTACGTCTCCGTCCTCGAGGACGACGGCATGCAGGCCAAGGCCGAGGAGATGGCCAATGACATGAAGCGGAAGCTCGCCAAGCAGGGCGCGCTCGAGCCGGTCGTGCTCAAGGATTATACGGAGTCCCTGCCCGAGGAGCATGCACTCATCCCTTCGCCCGCCACGGGCAAGCCGGGTTCCCTCACACCGCCTCGTTCGTTCAACATGATGTTCCAGACTTACGTCGGAGCCATGCAGGACGCATCGGCCACTGCTTACCTCCGTCCCGAGACCGCGCAGGGCATCTTTATCAACTTCAAGAACGTCGTCGACACGGGCCGCGTAAAGCTACCCTTCGGCATCGCCCAGATCGGCAAGGCGTTCCGCAACGAGATCAATCCCCGCAACTTCATCTTCCGTTCCCGCGAGTTCGAGCAGATGGAGATCGAGTACTTCATCTCGCCGTCCTCCGATTGGGCCACCGCCCACAAGGATTGGATCGAAGGCTGCCTAGCCTGGTTCGAATCCATCGGCATCCCGCGCGCTAAGCTCTCCCTCTACCCGCACCCGACGGAGAAGCTCGCCCACTATTCGAAGGGCACCACGGACATCATGTTCGAGTTTCCCTTCGGCGTTCAGGAACTCCAAGGTGTCGCCGCCCGCGGCGACTTCGACCTGACCCAGCATAGCAACGTCTCAGGCCAGAAGCTCGATTGGTTCGATGAAGCCGCCAAGGCCCGCTACATCCCGCACGTTATCGAGCCGTCCGTCGGCGTCGACCGCGTGTTCCTCGCGCTCCTGACCACTGCCTACCACGAGGATGAAGTCGAAGGCGAGAAGCGCGTCGTGCTCCGCTTGCCGGCTCGCGTCGCCCCGTTCAAAGCCGCGATCTTCCCGCTAGTGAAGAATAAGCCCGAGCTCGTCGAGCGCGCCGAGGCCCTCTACCGCCGCCTGAAGAAGCGTCACAACGTATTCTATGACGCCGCCGGCGCCATCGGTCGCCGCTACCGCCGCCAAGACGAGATCGGTACGCCTTTCGGCATCACGATCGACTTCGAGACGATTGAGAAGAATGCCGGTGTCACGGTCCGCGACCGCGATACCCTGGAGCAGGTGCGCATGACCGAAGACGAGGTCGTCCGCTACCTCGACGACAAGGTCAACGGCTGACCTTCGCCGGGACGCCTGCGAGCTCTTCCGCCAACTTAGCGATGCGTCGCTTCCCGCAGAGGGAGGCGGCGATCGTCAGGTTCCGCAGGCCTTGCGGCAGGTGCGCGAGGTATTCCGGACGGCCTTTCTTGTGGCCGAGGAAACCATAGGCGCCGCAGGCCTGCAGGAGGCGCTGTGTGGCGGCGATGTGAAAGAGGTGCGAGAACTCGTCGCTGGAACCCTTCCAGTCGGAGACTTCGCGGGCGTGGTCCTCAATCTCGATGCGCCAGAGGTCCATGTCGTTACGCGTGAGGTACGGGTCGAAGGCCAGCGAAGCGAAATCGTAGAACATACAACCATGACGCAGGCCTTGGAGGTCGATCAGCCAGGCGGAGTCGTCGCGCACCATGATGTTCTGCGACTGGAAGTCGCGATGGATGGTGACGACCGGCTGTCCCATGAGTTCTTTGGCCAGCGAGGCCATCTCGTCTGCAACGGCCCGGTCGGGCTTGCGGCCGCCGAGCGCGTTATCCTGGAAGTACTGCCTTTCCCACTGGTAGAGGTTCGGGCCGAACGCTTCCATCAGCGTGATACCCGATCCAGCGAAGGCGTCGACGCCGAGGCGATGGAGACCGGCGACCTGTTCGAGTGCTGAGGCGACGGGCGCCCACGGGAATTCCTTACCCTGCGCGAGCGACCAGAGGTCGGCGTCACCGAGGTCTTCGAGGACGAGTACGCCGGCGGCTTTATCCTCCGCCAGAACCTGCGGGGCTTGGATACCAATCTTGTCGCGGAGTACGCCGACGATGTCACCATAGAGCTGGTTCTCGGGGCGTGAGTCATCGTATACGCAGAGTACGGCGGACTCGCCCGCGGCGTTACGCATGCGGTGGAACTTGCGACCGGAGCCGCCTTTGAGGACTTCGCCTCCAGCGGTCAGTTCGTAGCTATGCGCCTTGGCGGCGTCGGCTGGAGAGATGGCGCCACGAACGGGCTTCTCCTGTTCGGACTTCACGGCCTGGTATTCCTCGATGGTGCCGAGGTCGTGCCAGCTTGCGGAGGCGTCGAGAAAGCCCTGGATGCTGCCGGGTTCCGCCTGGATGCGGCGGAGGAAATGCTCAACGAGCGATTCCATCGTCGTGGGTACGCCTTGGACGAAGGCCTTGGTGGCGATACAGATGCCGGTGTACTGATAGGCAGAGTCAGCCTTGCCGAGGCGGTCGCGCATATCGGTTACGAAGCCTTCGTCGGTGATGCGGACGTTGCGGTTCGGACCTTGTTCGCGGACGACGAGCGTGGCGGCGCCGCCATTGGCCTGATGGTGTGCGTAGGCCGCGGCGATGTCGCAGCCGGAGAGAATATCGCCGTTCCAGATGACGAGATCGCGATCGTCCTCGCCGAGCAGGCCGGCGATATTCGCGAGGCCGCCGCCGGTCTCGAGTAGGACGGGCTCATGCACGAGCTTGACCTCAGCGTCGCCGAAGCGTCCCGAAGGGAAGGCGAGCGTCCAGGCTTCGGGGCAATGGTGGGTGTTGATGATGAAGCGGCGGGTGCCGGCAGCATGGAGCTTCTCCATCGCCTGGATGACCATCGGCCGTCCGCCAACCGGAAGCAGGGGCTTGGGGCATTTTTCAGTGAGCGGACGCAGGCGCGTGCCGAGGCCGGCTCCGAGGAGGAAGGCGGTACGAGGGAAATCAGGCATGGGAAGATGGGGTGCAGGCCGGGCAGACGCCGTAGATCTCCATGATATGGGTCAGTTCGGCATAGCCCTTGGTGCGGGCGGCGGCTTCGAGGCGCGAGGTGTCGCAGCCGGGCAGGCGTTCGATCTGGCCGCAACGGCGGCAGATGACGTGGTGATGGTGGTGGCCTGGCGTGACGAGTGCGTAGAGGCTGCGGCCACGTTCGAGCGGATGACGCTGGACGATTCCGGCGTCATCCATCGCGCCGAGGCTCCGGTAGACCGTGACGAGGTCCAGCTTATCGTCGCCGGCGGCCTCATGGATCTGCTCCGCGCTTAGGGGGTGTTTGGCTGCCGCGAGGACCTTGAGCATGACCAAGCGAGGGGAGGTGACCCGCATGGCCTTCTCCTTCATGCGGAGGATGGCCGCTTCAATGCGATCGCCGGAGCCCTCCCCGCAGCATCCTTCCTCATGGCGGTGGCCTTGGGACATGTCTCGTAGGTTTGGGGTCGTTTATGACGAGGCAACAACGAATGGCCACTTGCCTCCCGCCCGGGTCTGGCTTGGCTGGATGAGTCCATGTCCGACCGTCAGGCTAATTCGACCTCCGCTCGCGAGCTCTGCCCGGTCTCGTTCCGGGATTTCGTCTCCTCTGAGCCTTTTAAGCTCGAGCTGGGCGGTGAACTTCCATCCCTGACGCTGCGCTACGAGACTTACGGCACGTTGCTCCCCGATAAGTCCAACGCCATCTTGGTGCCCCACGCCCTGAGTGGAGACCACCACGTCTCTGGGCGCTACGCTCCGGATGATGCCAAGCCGGGCTGGTGGGATTGCTTCGTCGGCCCCGGAAAGGCCATCGATACGGATCGTTTCTTCGTCATCGGCATCAATTGCATTGGCGGTTGTCGCGGTTCGACCGGCCCGTCTTCGGACGATCCGCGCACGGGCAAGCCCTACGGCGGCTACTTTCCCGAAATCACCCTTGGTGATATCGTCCGTGCTCAGCGTCTGGTGATCCGCCATCTGGGCATCCCGAAGCTCCACGCCGTCGTCGGCGGTTCGATGGGCGGCATGCAGGCCCTGATCTGGTGCGCTGATTATCCCGCCGAGGTCGGACGTATTGCCGTGCTCGCCGCCGGCCTCAGTCAGTCGCCCATGGCGATCGCCCTCAACGCGGTCTCCCGCGCTTGCGTCGAACGTGACCCGAATTTCCGCGGCGGTCATTATGCTCCCGGCGAAGGCCCGGACTCGGGCCTAGCCGTCGGCCGCATGCTCGCGCACATCAGCTACCTTTCGTCAGCCTCCTTCGAACAGAAGTTCGGACGCGCCAAGGTTCCTGGCGCCGGCGCAGGCGATGCGGTGCACTGGCAGGTCGAGAGCTACCTTGAACACCAAGGGAATTCTTTTGTCCGGCGATTTGACGCCAACAGCTGGCTGCGCATCACCCGCGCCGTCGACCGCTTCGATATGACTGCCCGCGCTTCCTCCGGTACGCTCTTCACGCAGGATGGCCCCGATGTGCTCGCGATTGGCTTCTCCAGCGACTGGCTCTACCCGACGAGTGAATTGCGCATGCTTCTTGCCGCGGCTACTGCGGTCGGGGTTAATGCCGCCTACCACGAGGTCGTCACCGACGCCGGTCACGACGGTTTCCTGCTGCCCGACACCGGGCTGGCGGTCCGTCTGCATGCCTTCTTGGGCTGATCAGAGCAAGGGAGAGAGCACCTTCGAGACCGTTTCGATCATCCGGCCAGTCAGCGTCCGGCTGCGCCGATAGAGGTCTTCGGTGAACCGCGTGGACTCTGCCTCCCAATTGCCCACCACCTGCTTCACCTCGGCGATCGCCCCCGGGTCGCGTACGATCGCCCCGATTTCGTAGTTCAGGAACAGTGAGCGCATGTCGAGATTAGCCGAGCCGACCACCAGCTGCTCGTCGTCGACGATGACGAGTTTCGCGTGGAGGACGTCGGGCTTGAAGAACAGGATTTCGGCACCGGCTTCGCGTAAGGTGCGCAGGTACCAACGGCGCGCGAGATCGAGTAAGCGATGATCCGAGCGTCGTGGTACCATGATTTTGACGTGGCGACCAGCGTGCGCGGCGGTGACCAAGAGGGCGAAAAGAGCGCGGTCGGGTACGAAGTACGGCGTCACGACCGTGATGGAGCGTTTGCAGTTGGAGAACAGCTTCACGTAAGCCTCCCAAAGTGGGTCATCCTCGCAGTCGGGACCCGAGGAGATGATTTCGACCCGCGCTTGTCCGATCTGCGGGCAACGTTCACGGAGGAGGTTCGCCAAGCTCATCGGGGTCTCGTCGGTCGCCTGGCACCAGTCGGCGATGAAGATACGTTCGATGGCGGCCGCGGTCGGGCCTTCGATCAGAAAGGAGCAATCACGGAAACGCCGGTTAGAGGGCTTGTCCCCCATGTAGCGGAGGCCGAGATTCTGCCCACCGATGATGGCGTTCGCTCCGTCGAAGACCGCGATTTTGCGATGGTTGCGCCAATTGGCTGAGCCCTTACCCTGCATCGGTAGGGCGGGATTGAAGCGGGCGACCTTGCCACCAGCCCGACGCAATGGGCGGCAGAGTCGCAGTGGGATGCCGAAGCTGCCGATGGCGTCGACGAGCAGCCGGACCTCGATGCCTTCCTTGGCTCGGGCGGTCAGCAGGCTCACGATTTCGCGACCGACATCGTCGTTGCTGAGGATGTAAGTAGAGAGGCTGATCCGCTTTTGGGCGCCTTTGATCTGACGACGAAGTTCCTCCAGAGTGTCCCGGCCGTGACGGTCGCCGAGCAGGCGGAAGCGATTACCGCCGAAATCCGGTTCGTCACTCAGGCGCCAGGCGACGCGGTTCACTTCCTTTTTTGCCTCGGCCAAGGAGGAGTGTTTGCGTCCGCCGAAGAGGAAGAAGAGCAGGGCGGTACCGATCGGGGCTAACCAAGCCAGCGGTCCCCACAGGAGCAGGTAAGCAGGGGAGATGCGGGCGCGCATCACGCGCAGCAAGACGTAGATTTGGCAGCCAGTATGGACGGCTAACATCACGTTATCCGGCAGCCAGCCCAGCCACTCCGCGACGAGGATAACCAAGGTAGCCAGTAGCGCCAGCGAGGTGCTGCGCGTCAGCCGGCCGTATCCATGGAACGGAACCATGCTTGGATATTACGGCCTCAGGTCGCACATGGGCACAAAAAAAGACCCCGGTTGCCCGGGGTCTGTTTGGTTCCTGTGAAGGATGGCTTAGTTGCCAGCCTTGTCGAGGAGGTCGCCGAGACTGTTGAAGTCTCCGCTGCCCGACGACGAGGAGGACGAACCGCCAGCCGAGGGGGCCGGGGCGCCGCCGGTGGACGGGCCCTTGATGCGGTCGTAGCTGCTGATTTCCGCCTGGAGGCGTTCGGCGTCGTAGTTCGCGGCCTTGATCGAGAGACCGATGCGGCGGTCTTCCTTGTCGATCTTGATGACGCGAGCGGTGACATCCTGGCCGACCTTGACGACGTCCTTGACGTTCTCAACGCGCTGTTCGGCGAGCTGGGAGACGTGCACGCGGCCGTCGATTTCGTCGGACAGTTCGACGAAGGCGCCGAAGTTCGCGATCTTGGAGACCTTGCCGGTGACGAGGTCGCC
>CANHZL010000038.1 GCA_947465345.1 Opitutia bacterium
AGCCTGCTCCCCGCCGACTTCCACCTGATCGGCTTCGGCCGCAAGCCCATCCCCGACGCCGAGTTCCGCACCCAGGCCGCGGCCGACCTCAAGAAGTTCTCCCGTCGCGAGTTCCGTCCCGACATCTGGAAGCGCATCGAGGACAACACGACCTATCAGGCCGGCGGCTACGACGACCCCGCCGCCTTCGCCGCGCTGAAGGAACAGATCGCCGCCGCCGAGAAGCGCGCCGGTCGCCCTCTGCAGCTCGTCTTCTACGTCTCGACCCCGCCCACGGTCTTCGAGCCGATTCTCGAGAACCTCGGCCAGTCCGGCCTCGCCGCCCGCGGCGTCGGTACCGACCTCGAAAGCAAGGTCATCATCGAGAAGCCGTTCGGCAAGGACCTCGCCTCGGCCGTCCACCTCAACGCCGTCGCCGCCCGCAACTTCCGCGAGTCGCAGATTTTCCGCATCGACCACTACCTTGGCAAGGAGACCGTCCAGGATCTCCTCGTCCTGCGTTTCGCCAACCCGATCCTCGAGCCGCTCTGGAATCGTCGTCACGTCGATCATGTCCAGATCACCGTCGCCGAAGAACTCGGCGTCGGCACCCGCGGTGGTTATTACGACGGCAGCGGCGCCACGCGCGACATGCTGCAGAACCACACCATGCAGCTCCTCGCGCTCGTCGCGATGGAACAGCCCCGTTCGCTTTCCGCCGAACACATCCGCGACGAGAAGGTCAAGTTGCTCGAATCCATCCAGCCGCTGCGCCTCGGCGCCAACGCCGACGCCGTCCGCGCGCAATACGAAGACGGCCTGTCCGCAGGCGAGAAAGTGCCTGGTTATCTCGTCGAGAAGGACATCCCTAAGGAATCCGCGACCGAGACCTTCTGCGCGCTGCGCTTTTCTATCGAGAACAGCCGCTGGTCGGGCGTGCCGTTCTACATGCGTTCCGGCAAGCGCCTCGCCCGCCGCGTCTCCGAGATTGCTATCCAGTTCAAGCAGCCGGAGTCAGGCCTCTTCGCCGGCGACGTCCGCTACGACCTCGCGCCGAACCGCCTCGTCATCCAGATCCAGCCCGACGAAGGCACGACGCTCGTTCTTAATTCCAAGGTGCCCGGCCTTGAGCCGCGCACGCAGCCGGTCCGCCTGAGCTTCCGCTACGCGACCACTTACGGCTCCAACACGCCCGAGGCCTACGAGCGCCTGATCCTCGACGGCATCGTCGGCGATCGCACGCTCTTCATCCGCGGTGACGAGACCGAAGCCTCCTGGCGTCTGTTCACGCCGCTCCTCCAGAGCTGGCAGCAGCAGGGCCGCGAAGGCATGGAAACCTACGCCGCCGGTTCCTGGGGTCCCGCCGGTGGCGACGCCCTCCTGGCCGCCCACGGTCACGCTTGGCGCAACGCCGGCCGCTGATCATGGCCCATCCGCTGATCGACGCGCTTCCGGGTTTCCCGGTCAAGATCTCCGCCGTCCTCCCGTCGCTCGACAAGGCGTGGGCCGACGAAGGCGAGGAGGCCGCGCGCGCTTCGCAGATGAACCTCGTGCTGATGTTCGGCGCAGGCGTCTCGCCGGAGGACGCGCAGGCACGTTTCGACGAGGCCATCCGCTTCGCCCAGCGCTACCCGTGCCGCTTGGTGATCCTCGCCGCGCGTCCGGTCGCCGAGGCCGCCGCCGCGCTCGAGGCCAAGGTCAACGTCCTCTGTTTCTTCGACCCGTCCCGCCGTGGTAAGCGCTGCTGCGAGGCGCTCATGCTCGCGCACGGTGCGCCGACGGCCGAACTCGAATCCCTCGTCTCGACCTGGCTCGAAGGCGACCTGCCGGTCAACGTCTGGGCCCACGGCGTCACCGTCGACGAATTCAAGCCGTGGCTAGGGTGGACGTCTCGTTGCCGTCGCGTCGTCGCCGACCGCTCCCTCGTGGGCGATGACTTCTTCAAGCTCTCGTTCCCTAATCCGAAGTCCGTCCGCGACCTCGCCGTCGCGCGCTGCCTGCCGGTCCGTCAGGCCCTCGGCCAGTTCCTCGCCGCCCACGCGCCCGCGGAGCTGGTCCGCGGCCTGCGTTCCGTCACGGTCAACTACGGCAACGGCCTCCGCGGCGAGGCCGCTGGCATCCTCGAATGGATGCGCGGCTGCCTGACGCACTGCGCCGGCCTTTCTCGTTCGCACCTCGCCGCGGAGTTCGCGACCACCCCTCAGCCGCCGCCTGGCGATAACCTCGACGCCGAATGGGTCTACGCCGATGGCGCCCGTTTCTCATGGGAGCATGCCGACAAGGGTACGCGTGCGATCATCACCTTCACGCGCAGCCGTCAGTCGGCGCCCGTCACCCAGCGCGTCGCGCTGATGGCCGCCCCCGAAGCCCTGTCCGAAGCGGTGTTTTTTTAAGAGGTAGGGGCGGTTGGCGGTTAGCGGTTGGGAGATGCAAAGGAAGACCGGAAGGTGCTTCCTCGTTCGCCGTATGGTGAACGTAGGGTAGGGGCGGGACTACGTCACGCCCTTGGGCACGGCGTAGCCGCGCCCCTACCTTCGGCCACCGTTCGGCGGCCGTTCCGTTCAGGCCACCCCATTCTCCCTCATCCAGGCGGCCATGAGCTGGAACGCCTTGGCGCGGTGGCTGATGGAATCTTTCTTCGCGGCGCTGAGCTCGCCGAAGGTACGATCTTCGTTCGCGGGCACGAAGAGGGAATCGTAGCCGAAGCCTTCGGTGCCGACCTCGGCCTCAAGGATCTTGCCCCAGCACTGGCCCACGAACTTAGCGACTTCCTGATTAGGTCCGAGGAGTACGAGGTGGCATTCGAAACGCGCGCCGCGCTTGTGGAGCGGAGCCTTCTTCATGGCTTCGAGGAGCTTCGCGCGGTTCTGCGCATCGGTTGCGCCCGCGCCGGCATACACTGCAGAGTCGACGCCCGGTCCGCCTTGCAGGGCATCGCAGCAGAGGCCGCTGTCATCGGCGAGCACCCAGGCCTTGCGCGGCGCGATGGCACGGAGAGCTTCCCCCTTAAGGCGGCAGTTGCCGTTGAAGGTGCCGGTGATCTCTTCCACGTAGGGCATGCCGCCGAGTTCCTTTGCGGAGCGCACGCGGACGTCGAGGCGCGCCTTGGCGAACATCCGGCCGAATTCCTCAGCCTTGTGCGCATTGCCCGTCGCCAGAAAGATATCCATGGCGGGAATGTGAGTGGAGGAGGGAAATAAAGCAAGGGGTAGGGGTGGGGGTTGGGGTAGGGGCAGCACCGCGTACTGCCCTAGGTGCAAAAGTGCAAATCGGCCTGCGGCCTGTGCAAAGGTGCAAAAGTGGGAGACGCCATTACGGGTGGCGGGTGACAGGCCCGGGTGGCAGGTGGCGGGCGTACATATCACTCAAAGGGAAACCGGAGACCGGATGATTGGCTGGGAGCATTAATAACCGCAGCATCCTTCCCGGTTTCCGGTCTCCCTTTGTGACTGCGCCTTTCCTGTCCCTAGCCCCAGCCCTGGCCCTAGCCCTAAATGGATTGTTTCCGCCCCCGTCCTCGGCCAAGGTAACCCCATTGGCATCCAACGGCCTTCATCGGTCATCTGCCCTCTGTCCTCCGTCATCTTCTTCACCCCCTTGTCCCTCCGCTGCCTCATCACCGCCGGCCCGACCCGCGAGTTCTTCGACCCGGTTCGCTTCATCAGCAACCCGTCGACGGGCAAGATGGGCTTCGCCTTGGCGACGGCGGCGAAGGAAGCAGGATGGTCGGTCGATCTCGTCGCCGGCCCGGTTTCTTTGCCTGAGCCCGCCGGTGTGATGGTTTACCCGGTCGTTACTGCCGCCGAGATGCAGCGCCAGACCGACGCTTTGTTTGGCCCGTGTGATGTGCTCATCATGACGGCCGCGGTCAGCGACTGGCGTCCGAAGTCGACCGAGCCGCAGAAACTCAAGAAGGACGGCCAAGGTCTCACTGTCGAACTCGAGCCGGTGCCCGACATCGTCACCGCTCTCGCCGAAGAACGTCGCACCGACCAGTTTCTCGTGGGCTTCGCCGCCGAGACCGAGAACGTCGAGGCCAATGCTCTCGATAAGCTCGAACGCAAGGGCCTCGACCTCATCGCCGCCAATTCCGTCGCCGGTCGCGACAGCGCGTTCGGCTCCGATGACAACAAGCTCATCGTGCTCGGTCGAAACGGTTTCCGCGAAGTCCTCGGTCCAGCCTCCAAGGCTATCGTCGCCCGCCAGCTCATCGATGTGATCGCCCGCCTCGTCGCGGCGCGCGCCTCCTGACATGGCCCGCCGCCGCTTCAGTCCCTTGGACCGTGTGCTCGGCCGCATTGACGACCTCGATGCACAGAACCTTGCGATTCTCGCTCGCCGTCTGGAGCGTGAACGCGACCTCATGGAGACGGTCTTGGACACGCTCCGCGAAGGCGTGCTCGTCCTCTCCCACGATGGCGCCATCGAATACGCCAATGCCTCTGCGGTCCGCCTTCTCGGCGTCAGCCAAGAAGATATCAACGGCGCCGAGCTACGCCGCCTTTCGCCCGACATTGCCCAAGCGTTGGAACTACCTGAGACTGTCGGTGCCCTCGCGCGTGAGCTCGAAGTCCGTTATCCCGAGCCGCGGCTGCTGTCCTTGCATCTCGCGCGGGTTGGCGACCTCCAAGGCGCCGAGCGTAGCCGCCGCGTGGCCGTGCTCAGTGACGTCACCAAGGAGCGCGTCCAGACCGAAGACCGCGTGGAGAGCGAGCGTATCGACTCCATCGTTTCCCTCGCCGCCGGCGTCGCCCATGAGGTCGGTAATCCCTTGAACGCGATTGGCATCCATCTGCAATTACTCCAACGCGAGGCCGCCAAACTAGGTAATACCCCCACCGCCGAAAAGATCCGCAAGGCGGCCGAGGTCTGCCAGGGTGAAATCAAGCGCCTCGATGGTATCGTCCGTGATTTTCTCGGCGCCGTACGCCAGACGCCGCCCCACCTCACTGACACCGACCTTGTCGCCGTCGTGGCCGAAGCCACCGGCCTGCTACGCGAGCAGATGGAGCAGCTCGGTGTGCGCGTCTCGCTCGACGTCCCCGGCGAGCTTCCACTCATCCTCGGCGACCGTAATCAGATCAAGCAGGCGCTCTTCAACGTCATGAAGAACGCCCTCGAGGCCATGGATCGAGGCGGCGACATCCACGTGAAGCTTTCGTCGGACGACGAATGGGTCGTGCTTTCAATCCGCGATACCGGCGTGGGCATCCCGGTCGATAAGCTCACCCGGGTCTTCGACGCGTATTACACGACCAAGGCCTCCGGCGGTGGTATCGGTATGCTGATCCTCCTCCGCATCCTGCGCGCCCATGGCGGCACGGTCGATATCCAGAGCACCCCCGACGTTGGAACGACCGTAATTCTTCGTTTTCCGCTCAAGCATCGGCGGGTCCGCACGTTGGAAGCCCCGAAGGCTTGAAACCTGGGCCCGGTTCGGTTGTCTTAGCCTACGACTCTTTCCCATGAAGCACCTCGCTCTCTGCCTCCTCGTTCTCCCCGCCTTCCTCATCGCCGAGGACAAGGAGCTTCCGCTCGTCCTGCCGAAGTCCGTCGCCCTCGGCACGCCGCGGCCGATGAAGATTAACAATCTGGAGCCGGTCTCCAAGAACCCGCGTATCCTGCCCAAGGTGCCGGCCGATGCGGTCAACCTGGCCAAGGGCTGCAACGTCACTTCTTCCGCCCGTGAAGCTGCGGCCGGTGATTTCTCCTACCTCACCGACGGCGATAAGGGTGGTGAAGAGGGCTTCGAGGTCGAACTCCCGCGCGGTGCCCACTGGGTACAGATTGATTTGGCTAAGAAGGCCGAGATCAGTGCCATCGTCCTTTGGCACTTCCACCGTGAGCGTCGCGTCTATTTCAACGTCATCGTCCAGGTCTCTGACGACGCCTCCTTCAAGAAGGACGTCACCACGGTCTATAACAACGACGCCGAGAGCGAACTCGGCTTTGGTAAGGGCAAGGATTACTGCTACTACGAGTCCAACGAAGGACGCGTGATGGCCGTCAGCCCCGCCGTTAAGGGCCGCTACGTCCGCTTCTACTCTAAGGGCAACTCCGCCGGTCCTTCGAACGATTACATCGAGGCCGAAGTCTGGGGCGTCCCGGCCAAGTAAGGCGGGACTTTGCTTGAATCGGGCGGGCTTGCCCGCACCTTGAAGCCGTGAAGGTCATCCGAGCCAAGTCCGCGGGTTTCTGTTGGGGCGTCGAGCGCGCCATCGATATCGCCCGCGAATACGCGCAGAAGGGTCGCCATCCCGTCTTCACCGACGGCCCCCTGATCCATAATCGTCAGATGATGGAGGTCCTCACCGGCGAAGGCATCCGTGAGGTCGGCGATTATCGCAGCGAGACGAAGCTCGAGGTCTCGAAGTCCACCGACGCCAACGCGGTCATGGTCGTCCGCGCCCATGGTATCTCGCCCGAACGCCGCGATTACCTGAAGTCGCTCGGCATGGAATTCCGTGACGCCACCTGTCCCGACGTGGGTATCATCGCCGGCAAGGTGCGCATGCATGCGCGCAAAGGCTACGCCACCGTCATCTTCGGTGACCCCAAGCACCCTGAGGTCATCGGCCTGCTCGGTTACGCGGAGGGCAAGGGGCATGTCATCACCTCCGAGCAGGAGATCGCTGCGCTGCCTGACCTCGGCGCCCAGGTCTGCATGGTCTCACAGTCGACGATGTTCACGGATGAGTTCGAAAGACTCGCCGCGCGCTTGAAGGCCCGTTTTCCGACGACGCTCGTCTTCGATACCATCTGCGGCGCCACCAAGGACCGGCAGGCGGATATCCTCGAACTCCAGAAGCAGGGTTGCCAGGCGATCGTCGTCATCGGCGGCCGTCACTCCGCCAATACCGTCAAGCTCGCCAAACTCGTCGAAATCCAGGGCCTCCCTTGTTTCCACGTCGAGACCGCGGCCGAGCTCGACTTCGCCGCACTCACGCGATTCGGCACCGTCGGCGTCACCGCTGGCGCTTCGACGCCTGCCTTTCTGATCGACGAAGTCTGCCTCCAGTTGGAAAAGGCGGCTTAAAGCCCGTCGGGGCGGGGCAGGGCGTTCCAATTGACGAATAAAATTATCAAGAGACTTTCCCCTACCGACTTGCGGGCTCGGGTTGGGAGGGTAACTTGGAGGCCAATATGAGCGCCGTCGCCTCCATCCTCCTCGTCATCCTCCTCGCTATCGTAGGTGCCCTAGTCATCGCCGCCATCTGGGGCGTCGGCATCTACAACAGCCTCGTCGCGCTGCGTAACACGTTCAAAAACGCCTTTGCGCAGGTGGACGTGCAGCTGAAGCGCCGCTACGACTTGATCCCGAATCTCGTCGAGACTGCCAAGGGTTACATGGCCCACGAAAGCGGCACGCTCACGGCCGTGATCGAAGCCCGCGCCAAGGCCACTCAGGCCAACGTCCGCTTCGCCGGCAACCCGAACGACCCGGCCGCCATGCGCGACCTCAGCCAGGCGGAAGCCGGCCTCAGCGGCGCCCTTGGAAAGCTCATGGTCGTCTCCGAGCAGTACCCTCAGCTCAAGGCCGATACCACCATGCGCGCGCTCATGGAGGAACTTAGTTCGACCGAGAACCGCATCGCCTTCTCCCGCCAAGCCTTCAACGACGCTGTCCTGTTCTACAACAACGGTCGCGAGGTCTTCCCGCAGGTCTTCATCGCCAACGCCTTCGGCTTCGCCGCGGCTGAGTTCTTCAAGGCCGAAGAAGCCGAGAAGGCCGCCCCGACGGTGAAGTTCTAAGCGTCACTCGCCGCCACTCCCCCATGAGCATTTTTGCCACTCTCAATCCTGAGCAACTCGGACGAGTCCAGCGCGCCCGCAACGCGGTCTCGCCTTTCGATGTCGGAGCCTGCCTTTCCGACGCCTTCGCCGCTCTGAAGCGTGACTTCTGGAACGTCGTCCTCGTGCACACGGCTTTCATCTTCCTGAGTTGTTTCATCATCACCGTCCCGCCGCTGTCTATCGGCTTGATGCGTTTCAACAGCAAGGTTCTGGCTGGAGAGACTGCCTCTTTCGACGACCTCTTCAGCGGCTTCGCTGACTTCGGCGCTTCGTGGCTCATGCTCCTAGTCATGGTCCCGTTCCTGGCCGTCGCCTTCCTTCTTTGCTACCTTCCCGGCATCTATCTCGGGATTGCCTGGTCGCTTTCCTGGAACCTGCTGGCTGATAAGCGTGGTAGTTTCTGGGAATGCCTCGAGATCGGCCGTCAGGCTGTTACGGCTCATTGGGGTTGGGCGTTCTTGTTGGTGATTGTGGCGAACGTTGTCGCTCAGGTTGGCTTCATCGCCTGCTTCGTAGGTATCTTTGCCACTATGCCTCTTTATACGCTCATGCTCTCGGCGGCTTATCGACGTCTTTTCGCCGAGCCTCAGGCCATCGCCTAAGGCGCTGATCACGGCCGATGGCCGCCACGATGAATTTCTTCCGGGCCCAGGATGAGGCCCGCGGACGCACGACCAAGCTGGTCGTGCTTCTCGTGTTGGCGATCCTGGTCCTGACCGGGACGCTCTACGTGCTGGCGGTGCTTGGCCAAGGCAAGCTCCTCGCGCACGGCGAACTCGATTGGTTCCAGCCCAAGCTGTTCTTGGCGACCTCGGGGGTCGCGCTTGCGGTCATCCTTGGAGGCAGCCTGCTCCGCATCGCGGAACTTTCCAAGGGAGGCGGCGCCATCGCGGAGCGCCTCGGCGGCCGCTTGGTCAACGGCGTCACCACTGACCTCGCCGAACGTCGCTATCTCAACGTCGTGCAGGAGATGGCCCTGGCCTCCGGCCTGCCGGTGCCGCTGTGCTACGTCATCGATGGCGACGAGACCATAAACGCCTTCGCCGCGGGCAACTCGCCGCAGGATGCCGCGGTGGGCGTCACGCGCGGGGCCCTGCGCAACCTGACCCGCGACGAGCTCCAGGGCGTCATCGCCCACGAGTTCAGTCACATCGGCAACGGGGACATGAAGCTTAATCTGCGCATCATCGGGGCCATCGCCGGCCTGACCGCGCTGGCGCAGCTGGGCTATATCTTCTTCCGCCTGGCCGGTTCCGTGCGGGGCAAGAATTCCGCGCCGATCGCGCTGGGCATGATCCTCACCGGCGTCGTGGTGCTGCTCATCGGCTCCGGGGGCATTCTTTTCGCCAAGCTGATCCAGGCCGCCGTCTCGCGCGAACGCGAGTACCTCGCCGACGCCTCCGCGGTGCAGTTCACGCGTAATCCGCTCGGCCTTGCCTCGGCCCTCCGCAAGGTCGCCGGGCTCTCCGGCGCGCCGCGCGAAGCTTCGTCCGCGGAACTCGAAGCCCAGCACATGTTCTTCGCGGGCTCAGCCGGTTTCCTTGAATCGCTCTTCTCGTCGCATCCGCCGATCAACGAGCGCATCCGCCGGATCGACCCCGCCTTCGACGGCATCATCCCCGACGTCCAGCCGGTCTCTGTCTCGCAAGAGGACGCCTCACCGATTTCGCGGGCCGCCCCGGTCTCCTCGGCCCCGCCGCCCCTCCCGGTGGCCGCGCCCCTTCCGGTGCCGACCGATCATCAGATCCAGGACTCGGTCGGCTTCCGGGGACGGATTCCCGAGACGCTGCGTGACGCCTCCGACGACCCTGTCAGTGCGATGGGCCTCGTCCTCGGCCTCTTGCTGCGTCGCGATCCGGCTCTCCGTGCGGCCCAGCTGTCGAAGGCCCGCGGTCTCGCCGGCGGCGAAGTCGCGCGCGAGGCTGAGAAGTTCGAGCCGCTCCTCCGCGCCCTGCCGGCGGGATCGCGTGTTCCCTTGCTGGATCTTTCCATGCCGGCGTTGCGTCAGCTTTCGTCGGAACAGCAGGATCTTTTCCGGCAGGCCATCACCCAGGTCGGCTACGATGCCGACGACGGCCTCATCGTCCTGCTCATCCAGGCTTCGATGCGCCGGTATCTTTCGAAAGAGAAGAATCCGGCTTCCCGTGCCGGTGATTTGTCGACGGCGTGCGGACTCGTCCTTTCGGCCGTCGTCCGTACTTCAAGCGAATCTCCCGAAGCTCAGGCCCGCGCGTATCAGCTTGGAGCGGGCGTGCTCGGTTTACCGGGATTGAGCCGCGCGTTACTCGATGGCGAGCAGATCGACCTCCAGAAGGTCGACGACGCCTTGGCCGTGATCGCCGGCCAGAGCGTCTACGATCGCCGCAAGTTTGTCCGCGCCTGTGGCGCCTCGATGCTCAACGACGGCAAGGCTGAGCCCGCCGAGGTCGAGATCGTCCGTGCCGTGGGCGATTCGCTCGGCATCAGTTTCGCGACGGGACTAGGCAGGTAGACGCGAAGGTAGGGACAGCACGACGTGCTGTCCTGAGAAGTCGTTTCAGGTGGCGGGTGGCGGGGAGGTGCCAAAAGAAAACCTCCGAACCTAAGTCCGGAGGTTTTTAGCCTGCCACCCGTCACCTGGGGCTGCCACCTGCAACCCGAAGCGTGTCTGTAGTTACCCCGCGATCAGCGACTCGCCCGTCATCTCCGCCGGCTTCGGCAGGCCCATGAGGGCGAGCAGGGTCGGGGCGACGTCGGCCAGGCGGCCCGTCGGGCGGGTCTTGAGGGCCTTGCAGCCGGCGCCGTAGAGGACGACCTCGACGGGGCTGAGGGTGTGGCGCGTGTGGGCACAGTTCTCTTCCGGTTCCCACATCTGGTCGGCGTTGCCGTGGTCGGCCGTGACGAGGGCCTTGCCGCCGACCTGGTCGATGGCGGCGAGCAGGACGCCGAGGCCGCTGTCGACCGCTTCGCAGGCCTTGCAGACCGCGGCGAGGTCGCC
>CANHZL010000039.1 GCA_947465345.1 Opitutia bacterium
CGGCTCGATCACCACCCGGAAATCCATAATAGTTGGAATCGGGTGACCCTTCGGCTTTGTACCCACGACGCCGGCGGGCAGATTACGGAGAAAGATTTGACCCTCGCCCGCGCCATCCAATCCATCTCCCTCCCGTGATCGACGACCCCGCAGAGGCTTTGGACATCCTCCTCGAGGAGCTTAAGCGCCAGAAGGCCGCCGGGCTTCGCCGGGTGAGCATTTCAGACGAATCATTGGCTTCCTTGAAGACCCTCGCGGGTGCTACCCCGACGGCCTCCGGTCCGGCCGCTGCCGCCAAGTCGGCTTCGGCGGCTGGCGATGTCCGGCCGTCCGCCCCGGTCCGCCCCGTGACCCCCGTTGCGCTTAAGCCCGCCGTCGTGGCGACAACTTCAGTCATCGCCGACGCGCCGATCTTCACCTTGCCTGCCGGCACGAAGGCTGAGCGCCTCCAGGCTTTGCGACAGCTCGTCGATGCGTGCGCCGAGACCAAGAAACACCTGACCGGTTCACATCGTCCACTGCTCGGCCATGGCTCGCTCGACGCCAAGGTCGTCTTCGTCGGCGAAGCGCCCTCGCTCGAGGAGATGGAGGCCGGCAAGGCTTTCGCCGGCGCATCCGGCGAGCTGCTCCAGAAAATCCTCGGCGCCGCGGCGATCAGCCCCACCGAGTATTACCTCGCCCCTGTGATGGTCTGGCGCCCTGAGCCGCCGACCCAGTATGGCAAGCGTCCGCCCACCGCGCGCGAGCTTGCCTTCAATCTTCCGTATCTACGCGCGCAGATCGACGTCGTCGCCCCGCGCATCGTGGTCGCGCTCGGCGCTCAGGCCTTCGAGGCATTGCATGGTCGCACGCCAAGCATCACGCAAGCCCGCGGCCAGTGGTTCGACCTCGGTGGCGTGCCGCTGATGCCGACCTACCACCCGAACTACTTGCTGCATAATCCCAGCGCTTCCGCCAAGCGGGCCGTCTGGGAGGACTTCCTGCTCGCGATGGAGAAGCTCGGATTGCCCATCAGCGAGAAGCAGCGTGGCTTCTTCGCAACGAGCTGAGGTTCAGCGCACCGAATCGCTCAAGCGGTTGAGCGAGAACGAGAGCACCTGCGAATTGCGGCCGCTTTCCTTAAGGGCTTTGCGGCGCTCAGCGGGTAGGTCCGTGAGCGCGCCGGGGACGAAATTACAGGCGGATTGGAAGAAGCCCTGTGTCTGCGTCGTGAGCGCAATGAGCTTCTTGGCGCCGAGCTTCTTGGCCTGACGCTTAGCGAATTCGACGAGTTTGCTGCCGACACCGCGGCCGTGGTAGAAGGGTTGGACGTAGACCGCGCCGAGCTCCATCGACTTGCCGCCTGGGTAGGCGCGGAGGGCCGCGCAACCGATGATACTGTCGTCGATTTCGTAGACGTAGAAGTCGGCGTAGGACTGTTCGATCTGCTGGCGCGTACGTGCGACCAAGGCATCGGTCTTGGCACCGTGCTTAGCTAGGTTGTAGAGGGCCTGGGCGTCCTTCTTCTTCGCCTGGCGGATGCGGTCGTAGTCGTTGGCGTGCACCATCGTGCCGAGGCCGACCTTATCGAAGATCTCGGTGAGGAGGCAGCCGAAGACGCGTCCGTCGAGGATGTGGGCGCGCGGCACGTCGTTATCGAGGGCCTTGGCGGCTTGGACAGCCTTGCTCCGGATGCGCGGGTCGAGCTTGGCGGTCTTGTCCGCAAGCAAGCGCTTCAGGTCGTCTTCCGGCAGGTTGAGCTGCACGACGCCGTTGACCTGCAGGCCACTGAAAGGCGTGAGGTAGATGAGCTTCGAGGCGCCGAGGGCCACGGCGAGTTCCATCGCGAGATGGTCGCTGTTGACGCGCAGGGACTGGCCTTCTCGGTCGCACACGATCGGCGTGACCAGCGGGAGGATGTCTTGCGAGAGCATCGACTTCAGGATCGCGGCGTCGACCTTCTCGACCTTGCCAGCGTAGAGGTGGTCCACGCCCTTGAGGCGACCAATCTTGGTCGAGCGGACGGCGTTGGTGATGGCGCAGCGTAGGCCGGCCTGAGAAAGGTTCTCGAGGACCGATTGCGAGACGAGCGCTGAGGCTTCGCGGGCGAGCGACATCGTGGTGGCGTCGATGGGTCCTTCGCCTTGGACGTCGGAGAGGGCGATATTGTGTTCGCCGGCGAGGCCGACGAGCTGCTGGCCAATCCCGTGCACGAGGACGACCTTAATCGAGAGGCTGCGGAGCACCGCGATATCGGTGACGATGTTCGCGAAATTTTCGTGCGATACGATCGAACCATCGACCGCGATGACGAACACGTGGTCACGGAACATCGGGACATACCGGAGGATTCCCCGGAGGTCGGTCGGCTTCATGGCGCGCTCACGCTGGCTGGACATGCTCAATCCTTATGGACTCCCGAGCGTGCGGGGCAATACTGATGACGCATGCCGAAGCCGCCCCGAGTCCGCCGTGAGACGGTGCCTCCCGACCTTCAGGAGCCGGTGGACGCCTTTCTGGCCTACCTCTCGCTTGAACGCGGCGCCGCGAAGCTGACGACGGAGGCCTATGAGTCGGATCTAGTCCGCTTCGCCGCCCATTGCGGCCGGGCCGGCCGGACGAATTGGACGGAAGTCTCGCTTGCCGACGTCGACTCCTGGACGCGTGCGCTCGACCGCAAGGGCCACGCCGCCGCCTCGATGGCCCGCCGGCTGTCCGCGGTGCGTTCATTTTCCGCCCATCTAGTACGCAGCGGCCTACGCCGCGACGATTTTACGGAGCTCGCCCACGGACCGAAGCTCCGTCGCAAACTCCCTGGCATGATCAGCGCCGAGGAAGCCGCCAAGGTCGTCTCCGCGCCCGACACCAGCACACCACAGGGCCTGCGCGACCGCGCGATGCTCGAGATGATGTACGGCTCCGGTCTGCGTATCTCCGAACTCTGCGGGCTCGAAATCCAGGCCATCGACGTTGACTCGGCTTTAGTGCGCGTCACGGGCAAAGGCTCCAAGGATCGCGTCGTGCCCGTCGGCGAGACCGCGCTCGTCGCCCTGCACGCCTATCTCAAGGTGGGCCGACCCAAGCTCGTGCGCCCGAAGACCGGCAGCGCTCTCTTCCTGAGTGCGCGCGGCGTGGCGATATCCCGTAAGACCTTCTGGCTCGGCGTGAAACAAGCGGCGCAGCGCGCGGGCGTGTCAGTGCCCGTGAAACCGCACCTTTTACGCCATGCCTTCGCGACGCACCTGCTAGAAGGCGGAGCGGACTTACGTTCGATTCAGGAGATGCTCGGCCACGCCGACATAGCTACGACGCAGATCTACACGTCAGTTGATCGCACGGCCCTGTCGGATGCGCACCGTCGCCACCACCCACGCGGGCGGGGCAAGGGGCGTTAACGGCCGAACAGGACGAAGAGACCGCCGAGGATCGAGCTCGCCGTGAGGACGCCGATCAGGAAGCGGGTGCCGAAGGGGATCTCGAGCGAAGCCAACTCTTCGTTCGCATCGGTTGGACGGACCACCGCTTCGCGGAGGATCGAGAAGTAGTAATGGATGCTGATCGCGACGCCAATGAGGGCCGCGCCGAGGACCCACCACAGCTTGGCGGAGACGAGCAATGTCAGCACGAGGAGCTTGGCGATGAAGCCCACGGAGGGCGGCACGCCAGCGAGCGAGCCGATGCCAAAGCCGAGCGAGCTGGCGAGGAGAGGTGAGCGACGGAGCAGGCCACGAAGGGCGAGCTGTGGGCGGCGATGGTCTTCAATGGCCGGCAGCGAGACGAGCGCCTGGGCGGTGAGGAAGGTGCCGACCACGTAGGCGAGCAGGTAGATGACGATGACCTGTTCGACGTCGTAGCCGAAAGCGTTGGCGCCAGGGAGGACGAGCGCGGCCGTGACGGCGGCGAGGATGAAGCCGGCGTGCGAGACGCCAGAGAGCGCGAGCGTGCGTTTCACGTCGGTCGTGGCGAGGGCGCCAAGGTTGCCGACGAGGAGGGTCATAACGGCGCCGACGGCGAGGAGAGGGGCTAGTTTCGTTGCAATCGGAGCGAACGGCCCGGTTGCGAGAAGGACGAGTGTGAACGCACCGGCAGCCTTGGAGGCCGTACCAAGGAACGCGGTCGTCGGCGTCGGGGCGCCCTGGTAGACATCAGGAATCCAGGCGTGGAAGGGGAAGGCGCCGAGCTTGAAGGCGACGCCGCCAAGGATCAGGGCGATGCCAGTCAGCGTCAGCGGCGAGATGGTGTGTGCAATCGACTGCGCGGCGAGCGCCTTGCCAATCTGGGTGAAGTTGAGCGAGTCGGTCACGCCTGGGACCGCGCCGAGTGCGCCGTAGACAAGCACGATACCCATCAAGAGCAGGGCGGAGCTGAGGCCGCCAGCGACGAGGTATTTTACGCCGGCTTCGAGCGAGGCTTCGCTGCGGCGGAGGTAGCCGACCAACACGTAGAGGCCGACCGCAGCCGTCTCGAGCGCGAGGAAGAACGTCACGAAGTGGTTCGACTGCGCGAGGAGCATGAATGCGGCAGTCACAACCAGGAGCACGTGGTGGTAGTCGGCGACGGCGGCATCGCGGTCGCGTAGGAAACCTTCGGCGAGGAAGCTCGTCAGTAAAGCCGACAGGAGGAAGACCATGCGCACGCCGTCGGTGGGCAGGTTCTGGCGGAGCAAGCCAGCGAATGAAGCGACATCGGCCGACTGGACCCATGGGCCGGTCGTGAGCGCCATGATTGCGACGAGTACCAGGCCGATGCGCGCGGTGTTCGGAATTAGGAAGCGGAGCGCCTTGGGGAGGAACATCGCCTGCAGCAGGCAGAGGAGCGAGAGGCCGGCGACGGCGATCTCCGGGAGGATGCTTAGCCAATCGGCCGGGCGCGGTGCCAGGACCTTGAAGGCCGGATCGATATCGGCGAGGAAAGGAATCATCGGACGGAAGGTTTAGCGCAGGGCGGGCTTAGCGGCCGCGGGTTTGGCAGGCGCCTTGGCGTTATGCTGCGAATAGGTGGTGATGCCGGCGGCCACGGGATTGACGGATTTGGTGATGAGCGACGGTACAAAGCCGATCGTCAGCGAAGCGCCGAGGAGCACACAGGCGGCGAAGCGTTCGGCCCAGCCGAGGTCGCCGAAGGGCGCGGAAGCGAAGCGCTTCTCGAGCGCCTCGGCGGCCGGACCGAAGAACGTCGAAGCCACCGCACGGAGGGCGTAGACGGCGGAGATGATGACCGTCGAGGCGACGAGGGCCTGCACCCAGAGCGGCTGGGCGCGAAGCGCAAGGAAGACGCCGACTTCGCCCCAGAAATTACCGAAGCCCGGCAGGCCGATGGAAGCCATGGTCGCGGCGATGAAGAGCGCGGCGAGAATCGGCGTGCGCGTGGCGAGGCCGCCCAGTTCGTCGAGTCGATAGGTGCCGGCGCGGGTGCGGACGGCGTTGGCGAGTAGGAAGAGCGCGGCGCAGGAGAGGCCGTGTGCGACCATCAGGAAGGCCGCGGCATCGAGACCATCGGCCTTGCCGGAGACGCCGCAGACCCAGATGCCGAGGAAGATGGGTCCCATGTGGGCGACCGAACTCCAGGAGAGCAATTGCTTGAGGTCGCGCTGGGTGAGGCAGATCAGGCCGACGAGCATGACGTTGGCGAGGGCGAACCAGAGGAAGCACGTGCCGAGCGTGCCACCGGTGATATCGAGGCTGCTGAGGCCGAGGAGGATGATGCCGTAGAGGCCGAACTTCTTGAGCGCGCCGGCGTGGAGCATCGACACCGGGGTCGGCGCGGCGGAGTAACCGGGCGCGGCCCAGGAATGGAAGGGGAAGAGCGAGGCGAGCGTGCCGAGACCGAAGAGCACCAGTGCGCCAGTGGCGGCGGGGATGGTCTTTGCGCTTTGGAGGCCGTTCGCAACGCTTTCAAAGGTCGCCGCGCCGTACTCGACGCCGGAGGCATCAATAGCAATGAGGATACCCGCGAGGGAAGCCATGGCACCCGCGGTCAGGTAGATTGCCATCTGCATGGCGGCCGGACGGCGGCCTTCGCCACCCCAGAAGAGCGTGAGGATGAACGTGGGGATGAGCGCGAACTCGTGGAAGAAGTAGAAACCGACGAGGTGGTTGGTACCGAACACGCCGAGCGTGCCGCCGAGCATGAACAAGATCAGGCCGAGGTAGGTGTTACGTCCCTCGACTTCCTGCGTGAGTGCCTTGATGCCCGCGGCGAGGCCGACGAGCGAGGTCATCGCAAGGAGGGGCGCACCGAGTCCGTTGAGGGCGAAACCGAAGCCCCAGAAGCCTTCGGACTGGAACTGCTGCGGTGCGGTACTCGGGTTCGACCAGAGGATGAGGAGCCAAGGTCCGAGGACGGCCGGGATAGCGAAGCCGCCGAAAGCGAAGCCCGAAGTGAAGCTGCGAGGGAGGTCGCGTCCAGCGAGCAGGATCAGGCCGACAAGAATCGGGGCCGTGATGGCGAGCGCGAGGAGTGTAGCGGGAAAAGTGTCCATGAATTAGCGAGCGATAAGGAACCAGGCCAGGAAGAGGGAACCAAGGACGATCCAGAGCGCGTAGGCACGCGTCTGGCCACGGTGGAAGGTGCGGCCGGTAAGGTAGCCCAAGACGGCGGGGACGCCGCCACCAATCCAGCGCACGGCGACTCCATTGATGATCAGGAGGTCGAGGAAGGCGATGAACTCGGCGAGGCGACGCTGCACGGCGTCGACGTACCAGCGGTAGAGACCGTCCATCCAGCGGTACTCGAGGACATGGTAGGTGCGGGGCGAGATAACCTGCAGGGCGTCGGCGCCGCTGACGCTGCCATAGAACTTCAGCGCACCGAAGAAGCCGACGATGAGCGAGATCAGGCCGACGATGGTCGAAGGAGCGGAGAAGTGGAAGGCGACTTCACCGAGGGCCTTGCCAATCGGCTGCAGCGAGCCCGCGGGGATGATCGTGTGGGCGAGGAAGCCGCCAGCGACGGAGTAGACGAGGCCTAGCACGACGAGCGGCAGGGTCATGGTCCAAGGGGACTCATGGGCGTGGGACGCTTCTTCGGAGTTGGCTTCGCCGAGGAAGACGAGGCGGATCATGCGGCCGCTGTAGAGGCAGGTCGCGAGCGCAGCGAGGGCTAGGAATGCGAAGATCACAATGTGTCCGTCGTGGTAGGCCGCCTCGATGATGGCGTCCTTGGAATACCAGCCGGCGAGAAACGGCACGGCGCAGTTCGAGAGTGTGGCTGCGATGAACGTCGCGGCGGTGAGCGGCATCTTCTTCAGTAGACCACCCATCTTGAGCATGTCCTGCTCGTGGTGGCAGCCGTGGATGACGGAGCCGGCGCCGAGGAAGAGTGTGGCCTTGAAGAACGCGTGCATGGCCATGTGCATCAGCGCGAGGTCAGCGCGGCCGAGTCCAATTGCGCAGCCCATGATGCCGAGGTGAGCGAGCGTTGAGTAGGCGAGAGACTTTTTGATGTCCGTCTGCGCGAGGGCGCAGAGGCCGGCGAGCGCGGCCATGCCGGCGCCGGAGATCGCGATGAAGTGTAGGACCTCAGGGGCGAGCAGGAAGCTCACGCGAGCCATGAAGTAAACGCCGGCGGCCACCATCGTTGCGGCGTGGATGAGGGCGGAGACCGGCGTCGGGCCGGCCATCGCGTCCGTGAGCCAGACGTGCAGAGGAAACTGGGCGGACTTGCCGAGGAAGCCGCACATCAGCAGCGCGCCAACGGCGATGGGGATGGTCTTGGCGGCGGCGGCGTGGTCCTTGAGCGCGACGAAATCGAGCGTGCCGTAGAGTGAGAGGCACATCGCGATACCGAGGATGAACCCGAGGTCGCCCACGCGGTTGACGATGAAGGCCTTCTTCGAGGCGGCGGCAGCGTAATCCTTGTCGAAGTAGTGCGCGATGAGCATGTACGAACTGAAGCCCACGAGCTCCCAGAAGATGAATGTCATGAGCAGGTTGTCGGCGACGACGATGCCCAGGATGGAGAACATGAAGATCGAGAGACCGGCGAAGAAACGGCCGCGGGCCGAATCTTCCTTCATGTAACCGACGGAGAAGAGGTGAATCCACGCAGCGACGAACGACACCACGAAGAGCATCAGGCGGGCGTTGGCGTCGATGAGGTAGCCGAAGCCGAGGCTGACGCCGCCGAACTTGGCTAGCTCGACGTGCCAGGTGACGTCACCGGTGGCCGACGTGAGCAGTTTGAGCGCAAGGCCGGCGATGATGAAGGCGGTCGCAGTGGAGAGCCACGCAGCGAGGCCGCCAGCGCGGCGCAGGAATAGGGCGGAGAGCGCGGCGGCTCCCAGTGGCAGGAACAGGATCCAGTGGACCAGGGACAAAAGGTCGGAAGGCATCGGAAAGGCTTAGTCGCGGAGGGTGGTAAGCGCGTCGGACTGCACCGTGCCGCGCTTGCGGAACAGGGCGACGATGAGCGCGAGGCCGACGGCGACCTCGGCGGCCGCGACGGTGATGACGAAGAAGACGAGGATGGCGCCGTCCATCGTGCGGTTGAAGCGCGAGAAGGCGACGAGGGCCAGCGTGGCGGCGGCGAGCATG
The DNA here is from genome assembly GCA_947465345.1 of Opitutia bacterium. The sequence goes on from CANHZL010000039.1 coordinate 8,514, forward strand.
AGCTCGAGGCACATGTAGACGACGAGTAGATTGCGGCGGATGAGCACGCCGGTCAGGCCTAGGACGAAGAGCAGGCCCGCCAGGATGAGGTGGTGAGCGAGAGAGGTGTTTTCCATAGCGGAAAGATTAGGCTTTGGACTCGGGGTTGTCTTTGCTCAGGGACACGACGCCGACGAGGGCGACGAGGAGCAGGAAGCCGGCGATTTCCAAGGGCAGGAGATACTTCGTGTAGAGCAGGCGACCAAAAGACTTAGCGGCGGTGGTGAAGTCGGCCGGGTTCAAGGAAAGCTCGGGCGGCGTCGCACCGGCCTTGACGGTGGAGACGGCGCCAGACCAGTGGAAGAGCCAGAGCACGCCGGCGGCGAGGAGGAAGAAAGTCGCGAGACCGAGCGCAGCGGTTTTCCAAGGATACGCACCTTCAGGGTCCTCGGTATCCAGGAGCATGATGATGAACAGAAAGAGCACCATCACGGCGCCGGCGTAGACCAGGACCTGCAGGACGCCGAGGAAGTAGGCGTCCAAGAGGAAGAAGTCGGCGGCCACCCCGACTAGGGCGAGGATCATCCCCATGGCGGAGGTCACCGCGTTACGGCTGAGGACCAAGAGAAGGGCAGCCCCGAGGGTCAGTGCTGCGAAGAAAATAAACAGGCCGTCCGGCATGGGTCGGAACGTAGGGCGGGGGGAGGTATTGGAAAGGAGAAAACGCCCCTAAATGCCCTTTTTTGCCACTTTATGGGGGTCATTAGCCCCCCGCCGCCCCATATGCCTTAAATATGACCGAAAACGCTCAATACCTCAAAGCGGCCGGTGCCGACGCATGACGCAACTGGGGTGCTGGGCGATGACCTCCCCGGCGTCAAACTGACCGGTCCAGTCGGGAAAAAAGGCATCCGCCTCAGGCTCCATGTCCACATGGGTGAGGATAAGTTCGGAGCACCACGGCAGGGCTTCGGCATACAGCGCGGCGCCGCCAGCGAGGAAGAGGGTCTTGGTCGGTTCGACGAGCGCGGCCTCTTGCCAATCCTTGGCGACAATCACGCCAGGAGCGGTGAAGCCGGAGCGGCTGAGCACGACGGTGGTGCGACCGGGAAGCGGGCGTCCAATGGACTCATAAGTCTTGCGGCCCATGAGGAGGACTTGGCCCATCGTCGTGGCCTTGAAGAACGCGAAGTCCTCCGGGATGCGCCACGGCAGCTTGTTGTTCAGGCCGATGCCGCGGTTGCGCGCGACGGCCGCGATGGCGATGAGCGGTCGGCCGAGGTCCACGACGTCAGATGGCGACGGGCGCCTTGATCGCCGGATGCGGGTCGTAGCCTTCGATGACAATGTCTTCGAACTTAAACGCGAAGAGGTCCTTCACGTCGGGGTTCAGCACCAGGCGGGGGAGGGCACGCGTCTCGCGCGAGAGCTGCAGTTCGACCTGCTCCACGTGGTTAGAATAGATGTGCGCGTCGCCGAAGGTGTGCACGAAATGCCCCGGTTTCAGGCCCGTGACCTGCGCGATCATGTGCGTGAGCATGGCGTAGCTAGCGATGTTGAACGGCACGCCGAGGAAGAGGTCCGCACTGCGCTGATAGAGCTGGCAGCTGAGGAGCCCGTCGGTCGAGACGTAGAACTGGAAGAGCGTGTGGCAAGGGGGCAGGGCGACCTGGTCGGCTTCCTGTGGGTTCCAGCCGGTGACGATCAGACGTCGGCTTGAGGGGTTGCGTTTGATCTCCTCAACGACGCGCTTGATCTGGTCGATACCGTCGTTCGCGTAGGTGCCATCAGGCTTTTTCGTCGCGCCGAAGCGTCGCCACTGGTGGCCGTAGACGGGACCGAGGTCGCCTTCCGGGCGGCCGAACTTCGCGCACTGCTCGGCGCTGGCCCATTCGTTCCAGATGCTCACGCCGCGCTCGGTGAGCCAGGCGTTCTGCGTGCTGCCAGAGAGGAACCAGAGTAGTTCGTGCGTGATCGACTTGAGGTGGACCTTCTTGGTCGTGAGCAGTGGGAAGCCTTCGGCGAGGTCGAAGCGGAGTTGTGCCCCGAAGATGCCGATCGTGCCCGTGCCGGTGCGGTCGCCCCGGATTTCTCCGTGCTGCCGGACGTGGCGAAGCAGGTCGAGATAGGCCTTCATGGGTCTCGGTTATTCGCCGGAAAGCCCCCGCCGCAACACGGAAA
>CANHZL010000040.1 GCA_947465345.1 Opitutia bacterium
CGTCCGCCTGGACGCCGCCTGCGTCTGCGTGAACCTCTTCCAGATCCCCGGCGCACCCGACGTGACCGCGCAGTGCATCGAGAACATCATCAAGCTGAAGCCGCAGGCCGATTACTACGGCATGCCGATGATGGTCGAACCACTCGTCTTCCAACCCAACGCCATCGCCGGCGGCTACATGGTCGACGGCGACCTCACAAAGATCCTCCACCTGGTTCGCCAGGCGGTCGAGCTTGGCGCCGACGTGATCAAGGCCGACCCGACCGATGACGTCTCGCAATATCACAAGGTCATCGAGACCGCTTCGGGCATCCCGGTCCTCGTCCGTGGCGGCGGTCGTGTGAGCGACAAGGAAATCCTCGTCCGCACCGAGGGCCTCCTCAAGCAGGGCGCCTCGGGCATCGTCTACGGTCGCAACGTCATCCAGCACCCGAACCCGCGTGGCATCACGCAGGCGCTCATGGCGATGGTGCACCGCAACGTCTCGGTCGACGAAGCCCTGAAGCTCATCTGAGCACCGTGCCTTCTCCTGACCCAGCCGTCCTCGGCCGCCTACGTGAAATCGTCGGCGCTGAGAACGTGCTGACGTCGCCGGAAGATACGATTCCTTATGGCTTCGACGGTACGGCCGCCCTCAAGGGACCGGTCGGCGTCGTCGTGCTGCCCGGTTCGACCGAAGAAATCTCCGAGGTGGTGAAGCTCGCGGCCTCACGCGGCCTCGCAATCGTCACCCGCGGCTCCGGTACCGGCCTCAGTGGAGGCAGCGTACCTTCTACAGGCTGCATCGTTCTTTGCCTAACCCGACTGGATAAAATCCTCTCGGTCGACAGCGCTAATCTCACCATCCGCGCCCAGTGCGGAGCCATCACAGCCGCCATTGATGCCGCGGCCAATAAGCACGGTCTCTTCTATCCGCCTGACCCAGGTTCGATGAAGATCAGCACCATCGGTGGAAACGTCGCCGAGAACTCCGGCGGCCTGCGCGGCCTCAAATACGGCGTGACGCGGGATTACGTGATGGGGCTCGAGGTCGTGCTGCCCGACGGTCGTATCGCCCACTTCGGCAACGCCTGCGTGAAGGACGTCGCCGGTTATTCGATGAAGGACCTCTTCATCGGCTCAGAAGGCACGCTTGGCATCATCACCGAGGTTCTGCTCAAGGTCCTTCCCCGCCCCGCCGCCCGCCGCACGATGCTGGCGAGCTACGATCGCATGGAGGACGCCGCCCAGACGGTGTCCGACATCATTGCGGCGAAGATCATCCCCTGCACGCTGGAGTTTCTCGACCGCATGACCATCGGGTGCGTCGAGGACTACGCCAAGATCGGCCTGCCCCGCGATTGCGAGGCGCTCCTGCTCATGGAGACCGACGGACATCCGGCCGCGGTCGCCGAAGAAGCCGAACAAATGCTGGCCCTGGCCCGCGCCCGTGGTGCCCGCGACGTCCGTGTCGCCCGCGATGACGCCGAAGCCCTGCAACTCGCCTCCGCCCGCCGCTCCGCCTTCTCCGCCCTCGCCCGCGTTCGCCCGACCACCATCCTTGAGGACGTCACCGTCCCGCGCGACAAGCTTGCCGAGATGGTCGCCTTCGTCGCCGAGGTCGCGAAGAAGCATAACCTCCTCGTCGGCACCTTCGGACACATGGGCGACGGCAACCTGCACCCGACCTTCCTGACCGACGAGCGTAACACCGAGGAAATGGCCCGCGTCCACGAAGCCCTCGAGGACATCGTGACCAAGACCCTCGCCCTCGGCGGTACGATCACCGGCGAACACGGCGTCGGCCTCGCCAAGAAAGCCTGGCTGCGAAGGCAGGTCGGCGAGAATAGCCACGACCTCATGCGCGAGATCAAGCGCGCCTGGGATCCGCAGAATCTGCTCAACCCCGGCAAGATCTTCGACTGAGGGATGAAGCCTTCGCTCAAGCTCCTCGATTACTCGATCCTCCAGCAGTGCATGCATTGCGGGATGTGCCTCCCGGCCTGCCCGACTTACGTCGCCACCAACAAGGAACGCCACAGCCCGCGCGGACGTATCTCGCTCATGCGTGCGGTCGCCGATGGTGAACTGAAGTTGTCGCCGGCCTTCGCCGACGAGATGAGCTACTGCCTGGGCTGCCTGGCCTGCCAGACCGCCTGCCCCGCCGGCGTGGATTATTCCAACCTACTCGAGACTGCCCGCGCCGAAGTCCAGTCCGCCGGCCTCAACCAGACCTTCACCAGCCGCTTCTGGCGCGCGGTCACCATCCGCGGCCTGTTCATGCGCCCGCGCCTGCTCCGCTTCGTCGGTCGACTCCTCTGGATTTACCAGCGCCTCGGCCTGCAGACCGCCTTCCGCAAGGTGGGCCTCACCAAGCTTCTGCCCAAGGATCTCCGTCGCCTCGAGCCCCAGTGCCCGACCATCGCGACGAAGTTCTCGCCGCAACTCATCCGCCCCGTCGAATCCCCGAAGAAGAAGCTGCACCGCGTCGCCCTGCTCACCGGTTGCGTCCAGGACCTCGTCTTCGCCGATATTAATCGCGACACGGCCGATGTCCTCCTGGCCAACGGCTGTGAAGTGCACACCCCGCCGGTCCAGCCGTGCTGTGGATCGCTCCACGCACACAACGGCGAAGCCAACGCGGCCAAGACTTTAGCGAAACGGATGATCGACCTCTTTCCGCCGTCGCAGTTCGACGCCATCATCACGAACGCGGGCGGCTGCGGGAATCATCTCCGCCATTACAGCGCCCTGCTCGCAGATGACGCCGTCTACGCACCGTTAGCGAAACTCTGGGATACAAAGCTCCGCGACATCCATGAATGGATGATGGAGCACGGTTGCCGCGCCCCGCGCACGGGCCTGGGCGACCTCACCGTCACCTACCACGACTCCTGTCACCTGACCCACGGCCAGAAGGTCACCAAGCAGCCGCGTGACCTCCTGAAGCTCATCCCTGGCCTGAAACTCGTCGAACTCCCCGAAGCCAATTGGTGCTGCGGCAGCGCCGGCATCTACAACATCACCCAGCCCGAGCAGTCCGAGCAGCTCCTCGTCCGCAAGGTCGGGCACGTCATCGGCACCGGCGCATCGGTCCTCGCCACCGCCAACCCCGGATGCCACCTTCAGATCGCCCGTGGCCTCCGCCAAGCCGGCTCACCTATCTCCCTCCTTCAACCTGTGACTTTGCTCGCCCGCGCTTATCGCGCGGAAAAGATGACCGAGTCGATGACTGCATAGAGGACTGAATCGATCACAGACAAACTCACTCCTTCCGCCCTCTGTCATCCGCCCTCTGTCATCTTCACTACCCCTACCCCCACCCCTACCCCTCTCCTCATGTCTCCCGTAAACATCGGCATCATCGGCGGCGGCCTCATGGGTCGCGAAATGGCCAGCGCGTTCGCCCGTTGGTGCGCGCTCACCGACGTCTCGGTCCGCCCGGTCCTCACGGCTGTGGCCGACCTCAATCCCGCCACGCTCTCGTGGTTCGATTGCATCCCCTCCTGCACGCAGAAAACCACCGACTATAAGGCGCTCCTCGCCAACCCCGACGTCGACGTGGTCTACGTGGCCGTCCCGCACAACCTGCACGAAAAACTATATTGCGACGTCCTCGCCGCCGGCAAGGACCTCTTCGCCGAGAAGCCATTCGGCATCGACCTCGCCTCCGCCCGCCGCATCCATGCCGCCGCTAAGGCCAGTGGTCGCTTCGTGCGCTGCAGTTCCGAAATGCCCTTCTTCCCCGGCGCCCAACGCGCCTTCGAACTCGCGAAGTCTGGCTCAATCGGCCGCATCCTCGAAGTCGTCTCGGGCTTCCACCACAGCAGCGACCTCGATCCGACCAAGGCCGCAAACTGGAAGCGCCTCAACGCCATGTGCGGCGAAGGCGGCGCCCTTAATGACCTCGGCATGCACGCCTGCCACATCCCTCTGCGCCTCGGCTGGAAGCCTTCCCGTGTCTTCGCCCAGCTCCAGAAAGGCTACCCGCAGCGCCCCGACGGCAAGGGCGGCGTGACAAATTGCGACACGTGGGATAACGCGCTCCTGAACACTTGGATCAAGGTCGGTGAGCACGAAGTCCCCATGCGCCTCGAAATGAAGCGCCTCATGCCCGGTGCCACCAATACCTGGTTCATCGAAATCCTCGGCACCGACGGCGGCGTCCGCTACAGCACTTCGGACACCAAGGCCCTCTGGCTCTTCGAGCGCGGCAAGGAACAGTTCTGGAAGCGTACCGACCTAGGTTTCGGTACGCCCTTCAAGACCGTTACCGGCGGTATCTTCGAACCCGGCTTTGCCGACGTCATCCAACAGATGTGGGCCGCCTACCTCATGGAACGCGCCGGCCTGCTCAACGGCCGCTTCGGTTGCGCCACCCCCGACGAAGCCGTCGCCACCCACGAGATTTTCGCCGCCGCCCTGCAGTCGCAGGCCCAAGGCACGGTCGTCTCGCTTTAAATTTCTCATGCCCAAAACTCCTCGCCAAGGCATTCTTGCCGCCGGCAATTTCATCGTCGATTACGTCAAGATTATCGATGGCTACCCCGCCCAGGACATGCTCGCGAGCATCCTGAGCGAATCGCGTTCCAACGGCGGCGGCCCTTATAACGTCCTCAAGGACCTCGCGGCCATGAAGGTCGAGTTCCCCCTCTCCGCTTGCGGGCTCGTCGGCGACGACACCAATGGCCAGTGGATCAAGCGCGACTGCCAGAACCACCGGATCGACGTCGCCATGCTGCACCTCAGCCAAGAGCACCCGACTTCCTATACTGATGCGATGACCGTGCAGTCCACCGGACGTCGCACCTTCTTCCATTGCCGCGGCGCCAACGCCCATTTCGACCTCAAGCACTGCTCTTTCGCCAAGACCAACGCCCGCATCTTGCATCTCGGCTACCTGATGCTGCTGGATCGCATGGACACCTTTGAAAACGGCCAGACCATTGCGGCTAAGCTGCTTTTCAATGCCCGCTCGGCCGGTCTAGAGACCTCCGTTGATATGGTCAGCGCCTCGCACCCGCAGTTCCGTGAGATTGCGCTCAGCGCCCTGCCGCTCACCGACCACCTCGTCATCAATGAAATCGAAGCCGGCATTACCGTCGGAGAAGTCATCGACCCGAAGAACTCGGGCTGGCTGATCCGCACCGCCGAGCAACTCCTCTCACTCGGCGTGAAGAAGACTGTCACCATCCACACCGAGCATGGTTCGGTCTGCGCGACCGCCGACGGCCTCCGCCTCAAGCAGGCCTCGCTTAAGCTTCCCGCCGGTTACAGTAAGGGCGCCACCGGCGCGGGCGATGCGTTCGCCGCCGGCATGCTTTACGGACTCCACGAAGGCCTTGAAATCCAAGAACGACTCAAGCTCGCCGTCTGCTGCGCCGCCGCCTGCCTCGCCGACCCCACGCCTTCCAAAGGCGTGCGCCCGGTGAAGGACTGTCTGGCCTTGGCCGAGCAGTTTGGCTTCGGGGAGTTTTGAGGGTGGGACAGCACCACGTGCTGTCCTAGGTGCAAAAGTGCAAACCGGCCTGCGGCCTGTGCAAAGGTGCAAAAGTGGATGCAAGTTTCAGGTGGCGGGTGGCAGCCCCGGGTGGCAGGTGGCGGGGATGCACCTATGTCGTGACGCGGTCCCGACCCTACCTGATGCAGCTCCTACCCCGACCCCTACCCCTACCCCTGCGATGCTACGCATCACATAAAAGACACCATTCGAGCGTAAAAAGACACCCGATTGGGTTTCCTTCTTTTCGGCGTGCGAGCATCCTTTGGCTCACCCCCAAGACGCGACCCCATGAGCACCAAGAAATATAACGTCGGCATCATCGGCTACGGTTGGGCCGCCACGGCCCACATCGATGCCATCAACGCGAGCAGCCAGGCGCAGGTCACGGCGATCTATTCTTCCCGCCCGCTCGATTCCGCGACCCTGAGCGCCAAGCACGGCGGCAAGATCAAGGCCTACGATACCGTCGAAGCCCTCCTCGCCGATCCGGAGATCCACGTGGTCGACATCACCAGCTACCCCAGCCAGCACTGCGCCCAGGCCGTCGCCGCTGCCAAGGCGAAGAAGCACATCATCCTCGAGAAGCCGATGGCCAACTCGATGCCCGAGGTGCTCCAGATTTTCGAAGCCGCCGAAAAGAACGGCGTAAAGGGCTGCGTCTGCTTCGAGTGCCGCTTCTCCAGCCAGATGGAAGCCACCAAGGCCGTCATCGACCAGGGCCTCATCGGCGACATCCATTACGGTGAAGTCGATTACTACCACGGCATCGGCCCCTGGTATGGCCAGTACCGCTGGAATATCGGCAAGAAGGATGGCGGCAGCGCCCTCCTCACCGCCGGCTGCCACGCCCTCGACGCGCTCCTGATGTGCATGCCAGGCGAAGTCGACTCGGTCACGAGCCTCAGCACGAAGTCGAAGAGCGACTACTTCACGCCCTACGAATACGACACCTCCGCGGTCACGATCCTGAAGTTCAAGAACGGCGCCGTCGGCAAATGCGCGGCCATCGTCGACTGCCTCCAGCCCTATTACTTCCACACCCACCTTGTGGGGAGCCATGGCAGCGTCCTCGATAACAAGTTCCACTCCGCCAAGCTGAAGACCAACAAGGCCCAGTGGAGCGGCCTCTCGATGAAGATGCTGGATTCCGGCGACGTCAGCGACCACCCCTACCAAGCCCAGTTCCAGGCCTTCTTCGATGCGCTCGACAAGGGGCAGAACATGCCGCTCACAAGCTTCCATGAAGCCCTCCGCACGTTCAAGGTGATCTTCGCCGCCGACCAGAGCGCAGCCAACGGCGGCCAGCCGGTCAAGGTCGCCTGAACCGATGCCTTCCTGTCTCGCCATCTTCGCGCATCCCGACGACGTCGAATACTTCGCCGCCGGGACGATGCTCCAGCTCGCGAAGCGCGGCTGGGACCTCCACTATTTCGACCTCTGCGCGGGCAATGGTGGCTCCGTCCAGATGGACGGCCCCACGACTGCGACCGTCCGCCTCGCGGAAGCCCAGGAAGCTGCCCGGATCCTCGGCGCGAAGTTCTACCCGCCAGTCGTTAACGATATGACGCTGACCTTCGATATCGAGGTCATGCGCAAGGTCGCCTCGGTCATCCGCCAGAGCCGCGCCGATATCGTGCTCACGCACGCGCTATCCGACTACATGGAAGACCACATGGCCTGCGCCCGTCTGGCGACCTCCGCCGCCTTCACCCACGGGATGCCTAACTACGACACCGTCCCACCGGCGATGCCCTACGCTCATGACGTGACGATCTACCACGCGATGCCTCACGGACTCTGCACGCCACTGCGCCAGAAGGTCCGTGCCGGCCTCTATGTCGATGTCGCCCCGGTCCAAGACCAAGCTCGCAAGGCCTTGGCGGCCCACGCTTCCCAGAAGGATTGGCTGGATAAGAGCCAAGGTATGGACTCCTACCTACTCACGCTCGACAAGATGGCCGCCGCCGTGGGCGCGCTCTCTGGCAAATACGCGTTAGCCCAAGGCTGGAGCCGCCATCTCCACCTTGGCTACAGCGCCTCGGAAATCGACCCGCTTCGATCGGCCCTCGGTTCGGACTGCATGGTCGATGCCATCTACGAGGCCGCCCTCGAGAAACCTTTCCCATGACCACCACCCTCTCGCGCCGTCGGTTCTTCCAGGTCGCTGGTCTCGCTACCCTCGCCTTGCCGCTCCGCGGATGGGCGGCGCTCGATACCTCGGGCGGCGACGAAATTGTCATCATCAATGACATCCACCTGACCGGTATCCCCGAAGAAAAGATCCCCGCGAACGCGAAGGCCGATGGTGAGCACCTCCGCACCGCGGTGAAGCAAATCCTCGCCCTCGCGAAGAAGCCCGCCGCCGTCATTATCAATGGCGACCTCGCCCTCGCGGTCGGCACCGCCGCCGACTACGCCGTGGTCCGCGAGCTCATCGACCCGTTACGCGACGCCGGCATCCCGGTTCACCTCACGCTCGGTAACCATGACGTCCGCGATATCTTCATGGCCGCCTTCCCTGAGATGAAGAGCTCCTCGGCACTCAAGGAACACCGCCACAACAGCCTTATCGACCTTCCCTCCACGCGCCTCATCCTGCTCGACACCCTCGACCAGACCCCCGGCCCGGGCGGCAAGCTCGGTGCAGAGCAGATCGCTTGGATCCTCGCCAAGATCGACGAAGTCCCGACCAAGCAGGTCGTGATCGTCGGCCACCACAACCCACAGGTCGGCGGCGACACGAGTCACTACAAGGGCGGCATCGTCGACACGGCGGACTTCTGGCCCGAGATCGCCAAGCGCCCGCAGGTGAAGGCTTATATCCACGGCCACACCCATGAATGGACGCAGGCCTTGGAGAACGGCATCCACATCATCAGCACGATCGCCTGCGCCTACGTGTTCAATAAAAACACCAACGCCACCGGCTGGACCTCCGCCCGCTTCAACGCCCACGGGTTCCAGCTAAAGCTCAACACCCTCGAGACCGACCACGCCTGGAACGGCGAGGCCAAGTGGTTCTTTGGACGCCAGCCGGCGCCCAAGAAGACCACCGCGCCTAAAAAGAAATAAGCGTGCGCCTCATCAAGGAACAGCAATCTCCCGTCTCCGCGAACGAACTCGTCGCGTGTGAGCACCTGAGTCAACGCGACTTCGGGTGCGTCTGGCATCACCACCCCGAGCATGAGATCTTCTTCCTGCTGCGCGGCGGCACCGAACGCTGGATTGGCGACAAGATGGCGCCGCTCAAGGCTGGCGAGATTCTGCTCCTCGGCTCCGACCTCCCGCACGACTTCCGTAACGACCGCAAAGGCCGCCAAGCCGGCGTGGAGTGGATCCTCGTCCAGTTCCGCCCGAATCTCTTTGGCGAAGAGTGGACGCAACACTCCTCTGTCTCGGCCATCCGCCGCCTGCTCGAACGCGCACGCCTCGGCCTCGAATTCAAAGGGGCGACCCGCAAGCAGGCCGCTGCCATCCTGCATAAGATGCCCAAAGCCCATGGGCTTCGCCGAATGGCGCTCTTGATTGATTTCCTCGAACTCGCCGCCAGCTCCGACGAACTCAAGGAGGTCGCCACGCCGGGCTTCCATGCGACCACCGACGCCAATACCTCGGATCGCATCGGCAACGTCGTCGCCCACATCAAGGCCAACCTCGGCAAACCCCTCTACGTGCCTGAACTCGCCGCATTGGCTGGCCTCAGCGAAAGCGCTTTCAGCCGCCTGTTCAAGAAGTGCACCGGCCGGTCCGTCCCGCAGTACCTCAATGAACTGCGCATCGCCCGCGCCGCCCGCCTGCTCGCCGAGACCGACGAGTCCGTAAAGCAGATTGCACACCAGTGCGGCTACCCCACCGCGGCTTATTTCCACCGCCAGTTCCAGCGTCACCAGGAACTCCCACCGCTCGCCTACCGCGAAGCCATCCGCCGCCACGCCTGATCCCGACCCCCCTTCACCCACAAAGAACCAAGAACAAAGAACTTTTCCTTTCCTACCCCTACCCCCACCCCTACCCCTTATACAACCCCATGACCCCTACCCTATATCTCCGCCTAGCCGTGATGGTCTTCCTCCACTACTTCGTGTGGAGCTGTTGGTATAACACCATGGCCGTGTATCTCGGTAAGCTGAACTTCACCGGCACCCAGATCGGCCTCGCCTATGGCACCACCGCCATCGGCGCGCTCGTCTCGCCCTTCCTTATCGGCGTCATCGCTGACCGCTATGTACCGGCCCAACGCCTCCTCGGCGTCCTGCACCTGCTCGGCGCCGCCCTGCTCTGGTGGATCTCCCAGCAGACCAGCTTCAGCATCTTCTACCCGTCGCTGATCGTCTACACGCTGACCTACATGGCCGGTCACGGACTCATCAACACCATCACCCTCACCCACGCCCCGAATCCGGCCAAGTGGTTCCCGATCGTCATGGCCGCCGCCTCCGCTGGCTGGATCGCCGCCGCGAACGTGATCAACTTCGCAGGACTGGCGGACAATAAGGGCATGTTCACCCTCGCCTGCGGGGTCGCCGTCGCCATCGCGCTCTACTCCTTCACGCTGCCGAACACCCCGCCCAAGGGCGACGCCGGCCCCGTCTCGGCCAGCAAGCTCCTTGGCCTCGACGCCCTGAAGCTCTTCAAGGACCGCTCCTTCGCGGTGTTCATGTTCTGCTCCTTTCTGATCTGCATCCCGCTGAGCTTCTACTTCACCTGGACGGGCGCTTTCCTCAGCGACATGAACGTCGCGAACTATGCCTCCAAGATGACCCTCGGCCAGGTCTCCGAGGTCGGGTTCCTTCTCCTACTGCCGGTGCTCCTGCCGTTTCTCGGTGCCAAGCGCATCATGATCCTCGGCATGGCCGCCTGGGCCGTCCGCTTCGCGCTGTTCGCTTACTTCCA
>CANHZL010000041.1 GCA_947465345.1 Opitutia bacterium
CTACGCCGTCGGAACTCGTCGAACTGCAGCGCAGCAAGAACGAGTGGCTCGTGCGCATGGCCCGCTGGGAACTCCGTGAGCGCGCCTGGAAGGGCGTCGACCTCGCGTCCGCCACCTCCGCTTGGGAGAAGCTCGCTTCGGAAGAAGACAGCGTCCTCGCGCTCAACGCCCATTCGACCCTGCTGGCGCTGCGCACCGTCAAGGCGGTAGTCCCGCCGTTCGCCGCCCAGCACGCCAAGCATTACGCGCCGGCCGCCATCCTCGCCGAGAAGCGTCAGGACGTCCTCGCCCGCCTCATCGAACGCGAGCTCACCGATCCGCTCGTGGAACGGAACAACATCTTAGCTAAGTTCGCCGACGGCATGATTGCGACCTGCGACGAACAGGAAGCCGCGCTCCTCAAACTCGCCGGCGAATCCCGTGGTCAGCGCGTGCGTCTTGCGCTCGCGGAAGCCCTGCCGCACCTCACGGCCCCGGTTCGTTCGCTTGTCGCCCAGCACCTCCTGCGCTACGACCAGGACGCCACGGACCATAATCTCCCTCTCCTCGTGTGGACTGGTATCCGCGAGCTACCGATGGCCGACCTGGTCGCCTGCGCGCATGTCAGCCACGTCCCGCAGGTCACCAAGCTCATCGCCCGACGTATCGCCGAGGCCGCCGACAAGCAGCCCGCCGCCTTGAATGAACTCTTGGCGAACGCTGCGCAGATGCCCGACGGCCAGGCTCCGATTGTCGCCGGTCTCGCCGAAGCCCTGAAGGGTTGGCGCAAGGCGCCCAAGCCGGCCGCGTGGGATAAGTTCGTCGCATCGATTCCTAAGGATGCCGTCGCGGCGCAGGATCAGGCCCGTCAGCTCAACGTCATCTTCGGCGACGGCCAGGCCCTCGACGCGATCCGCAAGATCGCCCTCGATGACAGCGCGCTCATGGAGCAGCGCCGCGCCGCCTTGCTTTCGCTCATCGAGGCCAAGGACGCGCAGCTCAAGGCCGTCTGCGAGAAGCTGATCTACGTCCGCGGCGTGAACATGGAGGCCATCCAGGGCCTGACCCAGTTCGACCAAGATGGCGTCGCGATCCGCATCATCGGCCGCTACATGCAGCTCTACCCGCATGAGCGTCCGGAGGCCATCATGGCGCTCGTCTCCCGCCCGCGTTTCGCGGCCCATCTCCTCAAGGCCATCGAAGAAGGCAAGATCCCCAAGGCCGACTTCGGTCCGTCGGCTGCGCGTCAGGTGCGCGCGTTCAACGACCCCAAGCTCAACGAGCTACTCAGCAAAGTCTGGGGAGAGACGCGCGAGACCTCGGCGGATAAGCTCAAGCTCGTCGCCGAACTCAAGGCCCGCCACACGCCTGATTCGCTCGCCAAGGGCGACCAGAGCAAGGGCCGGGCGATCTTCGCCGGCGTGTGCGGACAGTGTCACAAACTTTACGGCGAAGGCGGCGCTCTCGGGCCGGATCTCACCGGCAGCGGTCGACATGATCTTAACTACCTCGTCGAGAACATCGTCGACCCCAGCGCCGTCGTGGACGCCGCGTATTATCTTAACATCCTCGAGCTCAAGGATGGTCGCGTCCTCAGCGGCATCATCGGTGCGCAGAGCGAGCGTACGTTGACATTACGGGCAGTCGGGCAGGAGACCGTGATCGACAAGCAGGACATCAAGTCGCGAAAGATCATGCCCCTCTCGCTCATGCCGGAAGGACTCCTGCAGGCTTTCACGCCCGAGCAGCAGCGCGACCTCCTTGCCTACCTCATGGGCAACTCCCAGGTCCCCCTGGCGAAGTAAGCCCGCTTAGCGTTTTGCGAGCGCCTGCGTGATCGCCACGCAAGCGAGCGCGGCGTTCTCCGCGCGGAGGACCGTCGGGCCGAGGACGACCGGACGGAAGCCTGCGGCGCGGGCGGCGGCGTATTCTTCGGAGGTCAGGTCGCCTTCGGGGCCGATGAGCCAGGTGACCTTCGAGGCTTTCGTGAAATCCAAGTGCGCGACCGGTTCGGCGTCGAACTCCAGTGAGCCCGTGAGACGGAGTTCACCTTCGACGGCGGCGGGCAGGCGCTCAATCCATTCGCGGAAACGCATCGGCGCGGCGATCTCGGCGCGCCACGGATGGCCGGATTGTTTACAGGCTTCGACGGCCTGTTGCTGCCAGCGTTCACGGCGCGTACGGGCGCGGTCGGCATCGAGCTTCAGTTCGCAACGGGCGGTCTCGAGCGGGATGATCCCGGCGGCGCCGGCTTCGCAGCAGGAGCGCACCAGGTCGTCCATCGTGCCGCCCTTCGGCATCCCTTGCGCGACATAGATCGCGGGAGTGAGCGCGTCAGCCACGCGGGCACGGACCACTTCGACCACCGCGGCATCGCCGTCGGCGGAGGCGAGCTTGCCTTCGACAACGAGCCCTTCGCCGTCGAGGAGCACGACCGCGTCGCCGCGGCGGGCGCGGAGGCTGCGGACCACGTGGGCGGATTCGTCGGCCGAAAGCTTCACGAAGGCACCGGGCTTGCAGGCCGGGGCCTGTTCGTGGTCGATCCAGACGCGAAGGGGGCTCATGGGGAAAGCGCGACCGGGCGGTCGTAGGAAGGGTCCCAGTCTTTCCAGACCGGTTCGTAGCCATGGGCGCGGAGCATCGTGGCGACTTCGTCGGGCGAGCGGTCGTCCTCGATCGCGAACTGCTCGAGCGAGGCCTCGCGGCCTTCGGCGTAGCCGCCCGGGTTCGTGTGCGAGCCCGCGCTCATCGCCGTCACGCCTACGCGGCAGGCGTGGTCGCGGAACTTGCGGCTCTCGCGGGTGCTCAGCGTCAGCTCGACTTCCGAGCTCAGCAGTCGGAAGGCGCAGATCGCCTGGACCAGATCGCGGTCGGTCATCTCGACCTTCGGTTGCAGTTCGCCTTCGTGCGGACGGATGCGCGGGAACGAGACGCTGTAGCGGCTCTGCCAGTGCTTGCGTTCGAGCCAGCGGAGGTGGAGGGCCGTGAAGAAACATTCCGCGCGCCAGTCCTCGAGGCCGAAGAGGGCGCCGAGGCCGATCTTATGGACGCCCGCGGCGCCGACGCGGTCCGGGGCGTCGAGGCGGTAGGCGAAGTCGGATTTGCGGCCCTTCGGGTGATGGACGTTGTAGGTCTCGCGGTGATACGTCTCCTGGTAGACCAGCACCGCGTTGAGCCCGTGGCGGCGGAGGACGGCGTATTCCTCCGTCTCCATCGGTTGCACTTCCATCGAGAGCGAGGAGAAGTGCGGGCGGAGCAGGTCGAGGGCCTGGACGAAGTAAGGGACCTCCACCTTGTTGGATTCGCCCGTCAGGATGAGCAGGTGGTCGAAGCCCAGCTTCTTGAGAGCGCCCGCTTCGCGGAGGATCTCGCCCGGGTTGAGCGTGCGCCGCGGGACCTTGTTGCCGGCGGAGAAGCCGCAGTAGGTGCAGATGTTCTGGCACTCGTTGGAAAGGTAGGCCGGGGCGAAGAGCTGCATCGTCCGGCCGTAGCGGCGGAGCGTGCGCTCGTGGCTCAGGCGGGCCATGCGTTCCAGGTGAGGCGCGGCGGCTGGGGAGATCAGCGCCTTAAAGTCCTCGAGGTCGGCCGTGTCGGCCTCGGCGCGCGCGAGGGCGCGGAGTACGTCGGCCTCGGTCTTGGCCGCGACCGAGCCCAGGACATCGTCCCAGGGATGGGCGGCATGGACTTCGGCGAAGGACATCAGCCCGTTACTGTGGGCCAAAAACTGCGCAGAGCAAGGGCGGGCGCGCGCTCAGAGCGTCGCGGCGTAGCCGGCGGCGTCGAGGAGGGCGGCGAGCTCGGCCGGATTCTTCACCTTCACCTTGATCATCCAGGCACCGCCGTAGGGTTCGCGGTTCACCAGATCAGGGGAGTTGTTGAGGCCCGAGTTGGCTTCGAGGATTTCGCAAGAGACGGGGCTGTAGAGGTCGGAGGCGGCCTTCACGGATTCCACCGTGCCGAAAACGTCGCCATGATTGAATGATGCGCCGACCTTCGGGAGGTCGACAAACGTCACGTCGCCGAGCGCGGCCTGGGCGTGGTCGGTGATGCCGATGACGGCGGTGCCGTCGGCGGCGACCTTGATCCATTCGTGATCCTTGGTGTAATGGAGGTCGGCAGGGACGTTACTCATGGCTTCTGGGTAAAGTGGGCGGAGATTATTTCAACCCTTCACTTCACGAAAGGCTCGGTCGCGAGACGGAGCGGGATGCGGTTGCCGCGGATGTCGACCGTCAGCGAGGCGGACGAGGCGTGGCCAGCGGCGACGAGGGCCGTGCCGATGGGCTTGCCGAGGACCGGGGACTGCGTGCCGGAGAGCACTTCACCGACCGGGGTTTCGCCGGAGAAGACCACTGCGCCTTGGCGGGCGATACGGCGATCATCGAGCGAGAAGAGTACCACCGAGGAGGACGGGCCGCCTTGGGCCTGGCGGTGGAGCGCCTCGCGGCCGATGAAGTCGGGCTTCGCGAACTTCACCGTCCAGCCGAGTCCGGCCTGGATTGGCGAGATGCGCTCTGAGATCTCGTGGCCGTAGAGCGGGTAGTTGGCTTCCAGACGGAGGGAGTCGCGGGCACCGAGGCCGGCGGGCACGAGGCCGTGTGGCTGGCCGGCGGCGAGGAGCGCGCGGGCGACCTTTTCGGCGGAGGCCGAGGGCAGGTAGATCTCGAAGCCGGGCGAACCCGTGTAGCCCGTGCGGGAGAGGATGCAGCCGGCGGCGCCGGCGACTTCTCCGACCACGAAGCCGAAACGCTTGATCGCGGCGAGCGGCGTGGACGTGACCAGCGCGAGGATCTGCTCGGCGCGCGGCCCTTGGAGTGCCAGCTGGGCCCAGGCGGCGCACTCATCGAGCACTTCAACTTGATGAGTGCCGATGTGGGCGCGCATCCAAGCAATATCCTTCGGTGCATTGGAGGCGTTGAGGCAGATCAGGAATTCCTCTTCCGCGAGACGGTAGACGATCAGGTCGTCGACGCAGCCGCCGTCGGGCTGGCACATCACCGTGTAGCGGGCCATGCCGATTTTGATCGTGGCCATCTCGTTGGTCATGATCCCGTCGAGGAACTTCGCCGCGTCGCGGCCGCGCACGCGGGCTTCGCCCATGTGCGAGACGTCGAAGAGCCCGGCCGCCTGGCGGACCGCCATGTGCTCCTCGATGATCCCCGTGTATTGCACGGGCATCTCCCAGCCGGCGAAGGGGACGATGCGGCCGCCGAGTTCGACGTGCAGGGCGAAGAGGGGGGTGTGGGAGAGCGGGTCCGACATAGGCACGCTAAGGTGCGGCCCCCGACTTTTTCTTCCAACAAAAAAGCCCGGCTTTGCGGCCGGGCTTTTCGAACCGCGCTCAGCTGGACTCAGAGGCCGAGTTCCTTGCGGAGCTCGGAGAGGGAGGCCTTGTATTCTTCCTCCGTGATGGACTTTGCTCGGCGGCGGCTTTCGAGGAGCGCGTAGCGGGAGCTGAACTCCGAATACTTAAGGGCTTCGGCCTTAGCCTTGGCGGCTTCGGCGACCTTGTTGGCTTCGGTGACCTTGGCGTTGGCGTCGGCCAGCTTGGCTTCGGCTGCGAGACGTTCGTCGGCGAGGCTCTTCTCGGCGTTCTGATTGGCGGCGGTGATCGCCTTAGCGGCCTCGGCCTTGGCTTCGGCGAGGGCCTTTTCGGAGGCCTTGATCGCTTCGGCGACCTTGGCTTCGCCGGCGAGGTGTTCGTCGGCGACGGCTTTTTCGGAAGCGGCGACCTTGGACTGGAGGGCCTTCAGGTCATCATTGGCCTTGGCCACGGCCTGTTCGGCGGCAGCGGAGGAATTCTTGGCGGCTTCGACCTTGGCCTTGGCGAGGGCCTCGTTGGCCTTGGCGGCTTCAGCCTTCTGTTCTTCGAGCGCCTTCTGGAGATCGGCGAGGCCCTTGGCGGCTTCGGCCTTGGCATCCTTCACGCCGAGCGAAGCGACGCGGTTCAGTTCGTCGGCGCGGGCGTTGAGGGCCTTGATGGCGGCGTTTGAATTGGCTTGGGATTCGTTGAGGGACTTGATTTCAGAGGCGTAGGCCTGCTCGAGTCGGGCGAGTCGGTCTTCATCGCTCTTCACGGCCACGGCGGCTTTCACAACGTCGGCTTTGGCGGCGACAACCTTCGTGTCGGCGCCGGACAAGGCGGCGCGACGGGCTTCGACGGACTTTAGATTCTTGGTGGCGTTGGCGCGAGCAGCCGCGGCTTCGGCGGTCGCCTGCTGGAGGGCCAGTTCGGCTTCGGCGAGCTTGGCCTTGGCGGCGGCGTCCTGAGTCTTGGCGGCCTTGGCGGCGGCGATGTTCTTCGCGAGTTCGCTAAGGCGTGCCTTGCTGCCGGCTTCGCGGATGGCGAGGGCGGCCTGGATCTTCGTGGCGGCTTCCTTCGTGGCGGCGATGTCGGCGCGGAGGTCTTCGCGGGCGGCCTCGGACTGTTCGCCGAGGGCCTTCTTCGAAAGCTTCTTGAACTCTGGCGTATCAGAGGGCGGCACGCCCGCTTCGCCGGCGGCTGGGATCTTGGTGAGGTTGACGCGCACGGTGGCGGGGAAGCCGTATTCGATGCCTTCGCTCGTCGTGATCAGGCGAGGCTTGAGCTCGGTCGACTCGGTGACGTAGCCGCCCTTGCCGACCTGCAGGTCGTAATTCTTGGTGCGGTCGAGCTTGATTGTGGCCGGCGTGCGGCCGACGGGCTCGCCGTTAAGGCGAATTGCGGCGGCGGTAGGATTGGAGGAGATGATGATTTCATCGACGTTGGCCGAGTCGACCGAGGAGTTGCAACCGGTGAGCACGGCACAAAGGGCGAGGAGTGAGGCGGAGAGACGCATAATACGGGCTTGGGGTAGTTGAATTCCGTCCAAAAACAAATCCGTTTCAACCCCTAAACGCCGTATTTCCTGAGGGGTTGACACCGTCGGGCTGTGAACAACCCTGTGAGTAGGGAGTTGGCCAGCATAGCTCAGTTGGTAGAGCAGCCGCCTTGTAAGCGGCAGGTCGTCGGTTCAAGTCCGACTGCTGGCTCCATCCCTGCCTTATTAGGGCCTGAAATCAGGCCTTAGGGGCGGTCTGGGGTTGTCGCCGTCCAAGCTAGTCCCCGGCGCAGGGCATCCGCCATCAACAGAATCGGACGAACCGCGGCGACCTCATGGACCCGAATCATCGCCGCGCCTTGGGCGACGCCCCAGACGGCCGTGGCGTCGTTGCCGACCCCGCGGCGCAACGGATCGGTTTCGCCGAGCACGAGGCCGAGTGTGGATTTGCGGCTCGTACCGAGCAGCACCGGGAAGCCGAGCGCGGCGACCTTTGAGAGGTCGCGCACTAGCGCGAGATTCTGGGCGGGCGTCTTGCCGAAGCCGAAGCCCGGGTCCGTCCAGAGTTGTTGCGGTGGCATTCCGGCGGCCTGCGCACGGCGCAGCGAGTCGCGGAGATCCGCCAGCACCTCCGGCCAGAAATCTCCGTAGTCCGCCTGCGCACGGCGATGCATTAGGATGAGCGGGCAGCGCAATCGGGCGCAGACTGACCCCATCGGCGACTCGTTAGGACGGGCCTGGAAGCGACCTCCTTCGACGTCGTTGATCAGGTCGGCGCCGGCCTCGATGCACGCGCGGGCGACTTCCGCCTTATAGGTGTCGACGGAAAGTGCAGCCTGCGGAAAGCGGCGGCGAAGCGCCTTCACGATCGGCAACAGGCGGGCGAGTTCGGTCGCGGCGTCGACGGGCGTGGCGCCAGGGCGGGTCGATTCGGCACCCAGGTCGAGGACGTCCGCACCTTCCGAAAGGAGTTTTTCAGCGCGGGCGAGGGCGGCGGCCCCGTCGCCGAGCTGACCGCCATCGGAGAACGAGTCCGGAGCCAGGTTCATAATTCCCATAATCAGGGTACGCTTCCGCCAGTCGGGCAGAAGGGTGCCATGCGGGCTGGTCCAAGACATAGGATGGGGGTTAAAGAGGTGGCTCGGCGGTGCAACCCCCAAGGATGCGGAGGGGTGGACGGCGCTCGGCCGATAACTTATTAGACAGTTTGATGGGGCTTAATCTATATTAAACCATTGAATTACAATGAGTTACATAAAATTTTAACAATCAGCCTTCGTTGGGAGCGATTTAACGACCATTTTACCCTGCCGGGGCTTGCAAATCGGCTCCTTTTTACGGACTTTTCGACGTCCGAAACTCATCCTTTATGTTTTCTCGCTTCTTTAGCCGGGTAGGTCTGCTGGCCGCCCCTTTTCTGGCCATGATCATGGTCGGCTGTTCCAAGGCCGATATGAACGTCCGCCAGTCGACCTTGGACCCCAAGGGTCCGGTCGCCCAGGTACAGTATGACGTATTCATGGCTACGGTCTGGCTGGTCGTCATTCTCTTCGTGCTCGTCGGCGGCCTGCTCGTCTACGCCGTCATCAAGTTCCGCTTCCGTTCCGGCGACGAAAATAAGCCCGCCATCGTCGAAGACGGCCATGGCAACCCGCTCATTGAGATCGGCCTAATCACCGCTTCCATTGGCGCGCTCGTCATCATCGCCATCCCGACGCTCAGTGCGATCTGGTACACCGATGACGTCCCAGCCGAGTCCGTCCCGACCTCGAAGCTTTCCGCCTGGTATCCCCGCCTCGAAGGCGCCCGCGAGAATTACGTCAAGGCCGTCGAGGAGCAGGTGCTCGAGGTCGACGCCATCGGCAAGCAGTGGTGGTTCCGTTTCGAATACCCGCAGTTGGGCCTCACCAACGACGCCAAGCATTCCGTCCCGAACGAGATGGTGATCCCCAAGGGCGTCGCCGTCCGCATCAACCTCCGTTCCGAGGACGTCATCCACTCCTTCTGGGTGCCCAAGCTCGCCGGCAAGGTCGACCTCATGCCCGGTCGCAAGAACCACATGTGGCTGCAGGCCAGCGAGACCGGCCACTACTACGGCCAGTGCGCCGAATTCTGCGGCGACTCGCATGCGTACATGCTTTTCCGCGTCGAAGTTGTCGAGCCCGCTGAATTCGCCAAGTGGGTGCAGAAGCAGAAGGCTGATGCTGCTCCCGTCACCGCTGGCACCAAGGCCGATGAGGGCAAGGCCCTCTTCGCCGCCAAGAGTTGCGTGATGTGCCACAACGTCGGTGGCCACTTTGGCGCCGGCGCCTTCGCCCCGGACCTCACGCACGTCGCCTCGCGCAAGTCGCTTGCCGGCGCTTGGCTCGACAACCGTGATTCCAAGGCCCAGCTCGCCCTCGAGAAGCAGACCGGCAACACCGAGTCTTCCGTCCCAGTCGACCCTGTTACCCTCAAGGCCAACTTCATCAAGTGGATCGGTTCCTCGGGCGTCTCCCATGGTGCGGACGGCAAGCCGACCAAGGACGTCAAGCCTGGTAACCGCATGCACTACTACAAGATGTTCAACGTGGCCGGCCTCAATGAGACCAACCAGAAGTTCACCGACCACGAACTCGACTGCCTTGCCGAATACCTTCTCACCCTGAAGTAAACCTTCTCCTCCTTTCACACCCATGTCCCACGATTCCCATCACGCTCCGGTCGCCTGCAAGACCGAGCTGGCGCCCGAGCGCAGCGACCTCGGCCTGATCCGTCCTGACCGTACGACCGGCTGGCTCGATTGGCTGACGACTGTCGACCACAAGAAGATTGGTATCCTCTACGGTGCGTTCGCCATGTTCTACTTCCTCGTGGGTGGCGTCGAAGCCCTTGCGATCCGCACCCAGCTGGCCCGCCCGGACAACGACTTCGTCACGGCGCGCATGTACAACCAGCTGTTCACCATGCACGGCACGACGATGATCTTCCTCGGCGTCATGCCCCTGTCGGCCGCGTTTTTCAACTTCCTCGTGCCGCTGCA
>CANHZL010000042.1 GCA_947465345.1 Opitutia bacterium
TGCGTCTCAACGCCGCCTGCCGTCCCCTCGGTATCTCCTACAGCCGTCTGATCTCTGGTCTGAAGAAGGCCAACATCACGATGGACCGTAAGAACCTGAGCGAACTGGCCATCCATGACGCCCCCGCTTTCGAAGCGATCGTCAAGAAGGCCCAGGCCGCTCTCGTCTAAGACGACTTAACGTCCCTTCACGAAGCCCCGGCCCTCCGGGGCTTCTTTGTTTTAAGGTGCTTTCGCTTGCCGATTATCCCCTCCAACGCACAAATCAACGTATGCAGCAGCAGCTCGCCCAACTCGTCGCCGCCGCCACCCAGGAAGCCTCCGCCGTCGCCACCCGCGCCGAGCTCGAAGCCTTCAAGGCGCGCGTCGTCGGCCCCAATGGCTCCCTGACCCAGGTGATGAAGGGGATGGCCACCCTCTCGAAGGAAGAACGTCCAGTCGTAGGCAAGCTCATCAACGAGGCGAAGAAGTCCGTCGAGGAACTGCTCGCCGCGCTGTTGGTCAAGGTCGAGAACGCCGAGATCGCCACCGCCCTCGGTGCGTCCGTCGATCCGACCCTCCCGAGCCCCGATGCTCCGGCTGGTTCGCTCCATCCACTATCCCGCACCCGCGAACGCATATTGGCTTCCTTCCGTAAACTTGGCTTCGTCGTGGCCGATGGTCCGGAGGTCGAGACGGAGTGGCATTGTTTCGATGCGCTCAACACGCCGGCCGATCACCCGGCCCGCGACATGCAAGACACGCTCTACATGCCGAAGGCATTCCGCTCCGCCGATGCTCCCCGCAAGGCCGACGAGGCAATCCTCCTCCGCACGCACACGTCCAGCGTGCAGGTCCGTACGATGCTCTCACGCAAGCCGCCGTTCCGCATCGTCGCCCCGGGCCGCTGCTTCCGCCGCGACGCGGTCGACGCCACACACTCCGCCAACTTCCACCAGGTCGAAGGGCTTTGGATCGACCGTAACGTGACGCTCGCCGATCTCCGCGGCGTCCTCGACTTCTTTGTGAAGGAGACCTTCGGCGCCGACGCCGAGATCCGCCTGCGCCCGTCGTTCTTTCCGTTCACGGAACCGTCCTTCGAGATGGATCTCCGCTCGCCTAACTTGGGCCGCCTCTCCAACCGTTGGCTGGAAATCATGGGTTGCGGTCTCGTCGATCCGAAGGTGCTCGAGCTCTGCGGCCTCGACCCGAATGAATGGTCGGGCCTCGCCTTTGGCCTCGGCCTCGAACGTATCGCGATGCTGGTCCACGGTATCGACGACATTCGCCACTTCTACAACAACGACACGCGCTTCCTGCGCCAGTTCGCCTAAGCCATGAAAGTCTCTTTTCAAGCCCTCTCCCGTCACCTCGACCTCGCCGGCATCACCGCCGAACGCGTCGCGGAAGTCCTCCCGATGCTCGGCCTCGAGGTGGAGTCGGTCACGACCTTTGGCCTCGCCCCGCTGCCGCTCGTGGTGGTCGGCGAGATCAAGTCCTTCGAGAAACACCCGAAGGCCGATCGTCTCAGCGTCTGTCAGGTTGATGTCGGCGATGGAGCGATCCGCCAGATCGTCTGCGGTGCCAAGAATTTCAAGGCCGGCGATCGCGTTCCGGTCGCTCTCCCGGGCACGGTGATGCCGAGCGGTTTCGCAATCTCGGTCTCGAAGCTTCGCGACGTCGACTCGGCAGGCATGATGTGCTCCTCCGAAGAACTCGGACTCGGCAAAGGCGAGGATGGCTTGCTCATCCTGACGCCGCGCCAGCCTACCCTCGGCACGCCGCTCAATTCTCTTTTCGGCGCACCGGATACGGTGCTCGAAATCTCCGTCACGCCTAACCGCGGTGATTGCCTCGGCATCCGCGGCGTTGCGCGCGACCTCGCCGCCGCTCTCGGCCTGACGCTCAAGCCGCTCACGGTGAAAACGGCCGCCGGCTTCGCGGCCGCGCCTTCCGCCGCCGATGCGGTGAAGTTTGTCCGCTCGTCCTCCGAGTTCTGCCCTTACTACACGCTCCGCACGCTGAAGAACGTGAAGGTCGGCCCGAGTCCTGAATGGCTTCGTCGCGACCTCGAGGCCGCCGGCCTCCGACCGATCAACAACGTGGTCGATATCACGAACTGGGTGCTGCTCGAACTGGGCCAGCCGCTCCACGCGTTCGACGCGAAGAAGGTTTCCGAAGGTATCGAAGCCCGCCCCGCTCGCGAAGGCGAAGAGATCGTCCTGCTCGACGGTAAGAAGGTGAAGCTTGAGACCGGTGTCTGCGTCATTGCCGATGCTCAGCGCCCCCTCGTCGTCGCTGGCGTGATGGGTGGCGTCGATTCCGGTGTGACCGATTCTACGACCGACATCCTGCTTGAAGCCGCGTGGTTCCGCCCCGGCGAAATCCGCCGCGTCGCCCGCCGTATCGGTGTCTCGACCGACTCTTCCCATCGCTTCGCCCGTGATGTGGATCCGGCCGGCGTCGAGCTCGCCTCGCGTCTCGCTACGGACCTGCTCATCGAACTCGCCGGAGCCCAGGTGGCCGGTCCCGCCGTCGCCGTAGGTAAGCCCCCGCGCGCTGATGTGACGATTGAACTCCCTGCCGGCTTCGTCGCCGCAAAGCTTGGTACGCCGATCGCCGATGCCGACGTTAACGCCGCTTTCGCTCGCCTCGGTTTCACGGTGAAGCCTTCCGCCACGGGTTTCTCGGTGTTGGTGCCTTCGTTCCGTTCCGACGTGACCCGTCCGATCGACTTGGTCGAGGAATTCATCCGCATCCATGGCACCGATAAGGTGCCCGCCGGCCGTCCGATCGCCCCGCTCCCCGGCGATGAAGACGCGCTGACGTCCGTCTTCACCCGCGAAGTCTCTGCCCGCCTCGTGGGCGCTGGTTTCACGGAGTGCTGCCATTACTCCCTCCGCGACGCCGCGGAACTCGAACGTACGCTCGGCGCCGATAAGGCCGCCTTGGTTGCGATGGATAACCCGCTGACCGCCGAGCAGACGCACCTCCGTGCGTCGCTTGTCCCCGGTCTCGCCGGCGCCCTCGCCCTCAATCTCTCGGTGCACGCCGATTCGCATGGTCTCTTCGAAGTCGGCACGGTCTTCCGTCCGCAGGCCGATGGTACGGTGCGCGAATTCGTCTCGGTCGCCTTTGCGATTGTCGCCGAACCAGTGACGCGTTCCTGGAAGTCCCGTGAAGCCTTCGATGCTCTCCGCGCCAAGCGCCTCCTACAGGATGCCGCCGCGCTCGCCGGCGTCGCCTCCGTTCGTCTTTCGTTCGCTGCCGCGACGGGTGGTCTCTGGCAGGCTGATCACGCCGCCGCCCTCGTCGACCGTGGCCGCGCTGCGGAAGGCGCCTGCGGCGTCCTCGACCTCCGCTGGACGCGTTCCCTCGGCCTCAAGAGCTCCGTCATCGCCGGCGAAGTCTGCTTCCCGCGCTCGGCCTTTGCCGAGGCCCGTAAGATCCCGCGCTTCGAGGCTTTCTCTTCCTTCCCGCCCGTCACGAAGGACGTCGCGGTCATCGTCCCAGTGGACGTCGCCGCCGCCGAAGTCGAAAGCCGCGTCCGCCAAGGTGCTTCCAAGGCCGCCGGCAAGGAGTTCGCGCTGGAGTCCATCAACTGCTTCGACGTCTTCACCGGCCCGGGTCTCCCTGAAGGCCACCGCAGCCTAGCCTTCGAAATCCGCTGGCGCCACGCGGCGCGCACGCTCACCGACGAGGAAACCAATCAAGCCCTCGGCGTGGTCATTGCGACGCTCGAAAAGGGCGCCGGCTGGACCGTCCGCCGCTGATTCCCATGGCCGAAGGTTTCGACATCGACCACCTCGCGAAGCTCGCCCGCCTCAGTCTCACGGCCGAGGAGAAGGCACTCTACTCGTCGCAACTCAACCAGATCCTGGGCCACTTCCAGGCTTTGGCAGACGCTGACCTGCCAGCGACGATTGATGACGCCCGCGTCGTCGACGAAGCCGCCTTGCGCTCCGATGAGCCGGGTCCGGTCCTCGGCGCCGAAGCCGTCACTCGCATCGCCCCCGCTTCGCGCGACGGGCAGATCTCCGTCCCACGCGTCGTGGACGACGAATCCTAAGCCATGGCCGACGCGCTCCATACGCTTTCTGCCGCTGAACTCGGTCGCCGCCTCGCGGCAGGCACGCTCACATCCCGCGCCCTTTGCGAAGCGCTCATCGCCCGCTATCAGGCGGTGAACGATAAGGTCGGCGCTTTCACGCACCTCGACCAGGCTGACGTGCTCGCCCAGGCCGACGCTTCCGACGCTCGCCGTAAGGCCGGGCAGGGTAGGGGCCCACTCGAAGGCATCCCGGTCGCGATCAAGGATAACATCGCGGTGAAAGGTCAGCCGCTCACTTGCTCGAGCAAGATGCTCGCAACGCTGGTCTCGCCCTACGACTCCCACGTCGCCGAACGCCTCCGTGCCGCCGGCGCGATCCTCTACGGCCGCCTGAATATGGATGAGTTCGCGATGGGCTCCTCCACGGAGAACTCGGCGATACGTAAGACGTTCAATCCTTGGGACCTCGCCCGCATCCCTGGCGGTTCTTCTGGCGGCAGCGCTGCAGCCCTCGCTGCCGGCCTAGTGCCGCTGTCGCTCGGTTCCGACACCGGTGGCTCGATCCGCCAGCCTGCCTCGCATTGCGGCGTGGTCGGCTTGAAGCCCACCTATGGTTTGATTTCCCGCTTCGGTCTCGTGGCCTTTGCTTCCTCGCTCGACCAGATCGGCCCGATGGCCCGTAGCATCGAAGACTGCGAACTCCTGCTCAGCGCGCTGGCCTCGGCCGATGCGCGTGACATGACCTGTTTCGGCCCATCTGACCGTACCCTCACGCCGGCCGGTGATGCCAAGAAACTCCGCCTCGGCATCCCGAAGGGTTTCCTCGGTAAGGGTGTCGCTCCCGAGGTCGCCGCCGCGGTCAATGCCGCCGTCGAATTCTACCGCGCCCAAGGTTGCGCAATCTCCGAGGTCGAGCTCCCCTCTGCCGATCTCGCTGTGCCGACGTATTACGTCGTCGCGACCGCCGAAGCGTCCTCGAATCTCGGCCGCTACGACGGCGTCCGCTACGGACATCGCTCCGCCTCCGCCGGCACGCCGGTTGAGATGATGACCGCGAGCCGCTCCGAAGGCTTCGGCCCCGAAGTGAAGCGTCGTATCTTGCTTGGCACGTTCGTGCTCAGCGCCGGTTACGCTGACGCCTATTACGTCCGTGCCCTCCGCGCGCGTGCGAAGATTCGCGCCGAATACCTCGCCGCCCTTGCTGGTGTCGACGTGCTGCTTACCCCGACGGTCCCGACGCCTGCCTTCAAGGTGGGTGAGAAGGCGTCGGATCCGCTACAGCTCTACCTCGAGGACATCTTCACGATTCCTGCGAACCTCGCCGGTCTCCCAGCAATCTCGGTGCCCTGCGGTAAGTCTGGCCACCTGCCGGTCGGCTTCCATCTCGTCGGAGCACCGCTCTCCGAAGCCAAACTCCTCGCCGCGGGCCGTCTCTTCGAGGCCGCCCACGGTTTCGCCCACCAGCAAGCCGCCCTATGAGCAACGCACCTTCTGATTGGGAAGTCGTCATCGGCCTCGAGGTGCACGT
The DNA here is from genome assembly GCA_947465345.1 of Opitutia bacterium. Next base: position 5,558 of record CANHZL010000042.1, read on the forward strand.
GCAGCTGCACACCCGCGCCAAGGTCTTCGCGTCGTCCCCTTGGGGCTTCGGCAAGGAACCCAACGAGCAGGTCGACCCCGTAGTCCTCGGTCTCCCGGGCACGCTGCCGGTGGTGAACCGCGAGGCGGTCGAGAAATCCATCCTCTTCGGCCTAGTTGTCGGAGCGTCGGTTCCGGAGTACTGCTCCTGGGATCGTAAGAACTATTTCTACCCGGATAATCCGAAGAACTATCAGCTCACCCAGAAGGATTTCCCGGTCGTCGTGGGCGGCCAGGTCGAGATCGAGCTCCCGGGCGCCTCGCGCAACGTGATGGGCGAGCATAAGTTTATCCGCATCCATCACGCCCACCTCGAAGAAGACGTAGGCAAGCTCAGCCACGCGGGCAGCGGCTCTCTCGTCGACTACAACCGCGCCGGCGTGCCGCTCCTTGAGATCGTCACCGAGCCGGACCTCCGTTCCTCCGCCGAAGCCGAGGCCTTCCTGCGCTCGCTCGTCGCGATGCTCACCCAAGCTGGCGTGGCCGATTGCGACATGGAAAAGGGCCAGCTGCGTTGCGACTGCAACGTCTCCGTCCGTCGCCGTGGCGTCGAGAAGCTCGGCACTCGCACCGAAACCAAGAACCTCAATTCCATCTCGAGCGTTCGCGACACGGTCATCTACGAGACCGCCCGCCAGATCCGCGAACTCGAAGCCGGCCGTTCGATCACGCAGGAGACCCGCGGTTGGAACGCCGAACTCGCCCGTGGTTACGTCCTCCGCGACAAGGAAGACGCCCACGATTACCGTTACTTCCCGGACCCGGATATCCCGACCCTGAAGATCTCCCGCGAGACCGTGGCCCGCCTCGCCAAGCTGGTTCCGGAAAACCTTTACGATCGCCAGCGTCGCTATGTCGAAAAGCTTGGCCTGCCTTACACCGCCGCCTCGGTGCTCGTGAACGATCGTGCGCTCGCCGAATGGTTCGAGCTCGCTGTGGCCGCTCACCCAGCAAACCCGCCCGGTATCGCCAACCTCGTCGCCAACGACCTCCTCCGCGATTTAGCCGCTTCGGCGGGTGCCACCCGTGCCATCGACGAGTCGGCTCCGGCCCCCGTCTCGCTTGCTTCCTGCCCGATTAAGCCTGCCCAGCTCGCCGGCTTGGTGAAGCTGACCGACGATGGCGTGATCTCCAAGCAGCAGGCCAAGGAAGTCTTCACCGAGATGTTCAAGTCCGGTCAAGACGCCGCCGCGATCGTCGACGCCAAGGGCCTCCGCCAGAACAGCGACACCGGTGAGCTCGAGAAGATCGTCCAGGAAGTCATCGCCGATCCCGCCGTGGCGAAGTCCATCGCCGAGTACCGCGCCGGCAACGAGAAGGCCATCAATGCGCTCAAGGGCCCGATCATGAAGCGCACGCAGGGTAAGGCCAACCCGGTCCTCATTGATCAGCTGCTCCGCAAGTTCCTCGGATGAGCGATTCCTCCGCCTCTCCCCTGACCGCCGGCATCAAGGCAGCCCGCGACAATGCCCTGCCGTTGGCGATCATCATGCTGGCCGCCGCCGGACTCGTCGTGGCGTATTACAACGTCCCCGCCGTCGCCACGGCGCTGAACCGTATCGGCGCCGTCAATCAGGCCAACCCGTTCGCCTTTGCGGCGATTTTCACGGCGATCACCTCGGGCCTCATCCCGTGGTGCTTCCGGATGGTCTTCCCGGGGCTACGCCCGGCCCACCCTTTCGGTGACCTCATCCATAGCATGGTCTGGTGGAGCCTGATGGGGATGCTGATCACCTACTTCTATCATTATCAGGCCGTCTGGTTCGGCAGTGAGGCCAACCTGCGAACCGTGCTCCTCAAGGTCCTCGTCGACATGGCAGGTTTCACCATCTTCATCGGCGCCCCCTTCAACGCCATCTCCCATCTCTGGAAGGATTGTGGCTGGGACACTGCCCGCCTGCGCGCGGCGATGGGCCCGGGATGGTATCGCCGCCTGGTGCTTCCGAACCTGCTCACGAACTACTTCGTCTGGTTCCCCGGTACATTGATCTTCTACAGCATGCCCACCGACCTCCAGCTGGTCGTTGCTAATTGCATCGGCTGCTTCTGGGCCCTGATGTGCGCCCGGATTGCGGCTCATTCCGGCGTCCCGACGACGGATATCCACGCCTGAGCTTAAATCGGGCGTTGTCGGCAACCCTCTCTTGAACCCCCGCTTCGCTTCGGCGAACCTCCCCCTGTGCCTGACCTGTTCGGAGAAATCGAACCCGGCGTTGCCGAGGTGGTCCCGTTTGACGGCGGGGCACGGGCCTACTCGTACTCGGTGCCGGCTGCCCTGAAGGAGGTCCTGCAGGTCGGTCAGCTGGTCCGCGTGCCCCTCGGCGGTCGCACGAGCATCGGCGTGGTCTGGAAATATCCGGCCGAGCCGCCGCCTTCCGCGAAACTCCGCAGTGTGATCTCGCTCGAGCATGAGCAGCCGGTGATGACTCCAGACTGCTGCAAGCTGGCCGAGTGGATGGCAGGCTACTACGGCTGCGGTCTGAACTCGGTCCTCGAGACCGTCTTGCCTGCCGCGGTCCGTAAAGGCGTCCGCCCGGTGTTGCGCCGCCTGCTGACGCTCATCGCGGCACCTGACGCCGAGACACTCGCTAAGCTGCGTAAGAAGGCCCCGCGACAGGCGCAGGTCATCGATTACCTCGCTGGTCAGAAAGAGCCCGCCGATCGCGCCAAGATGGTCGAAGGCGTCGGCATCGCCCAGCAGGCCGTCGATGCGCTCATTAAGGCCGGTACGGTTAAAGAAGACGCCAGCGTGCTCTGGCGCGTGGCCTATAACGACCCTTATGCCGAAGGGGAGACCATGGCCTCGGCTGGCCACACTTTGAATCCTGAGCAGGTCGCGGCCGTCGCCTCGGTTACCCAGACGCTCGACTCAAAGGCCTTCAGGGCCCACTTGCTCCACGGCGTCACGGGCTCCGGTAAGACCGAGGTATATGTTGCCCTGATTCGCAAGGTCGTGGCTGAAGGCGGCTCGGCGATCTTCCTTGTTCCGGAAGTCGCGCTCACGCCGCAGACCGTCGGTCGCCTTCGTTCCCGCCTCGCCGACCTCGGTGCCAAAGTCGTCGTCTGGCATAGTCATCTTTCCGCCGGCGAGCGTTTCGACGCTTGGATGGCGATGTCCCTCGGGCAGGCGAGGGTAGTGGTCGGCGCCCGTTCTGCGGTCTTCGCTCCGCTCCCGAATCTCCGCCTCATCGTCGTCGACGAAGAGCACGAGCCCTCCTTTAAACAGGGTGAGACGCCGATGTACCATGGCCGCGATGTCGCAGTGATGCGCGCCTCGATCCTTGGCGCGGCCTGCGTGCTGGGGTCGGCCACGCCTTCGTTGGAGACGTGGAAGAATGCGACGGCTGGCCGCTATGCCTTGGACGTGATGGCCAAGCGCGTCGACGATCGCCCGATGCCGGCCTTCCGCATCGTGGATATGCGCCGGGAGGTCCTGCACTCCAAGGGTCAGCATATCCTGTCGCGCGAACTCACCGACGGCATCCGTGCCCGGCTCGAACGTCGCGAACAGACGATCCTTTTCCTGAACCGGCGCGGACACTCGCGTTCGCTGGTCTGTCCGGACTGCGGCGAGGCCGTCCAGTGCAAGCGCTGCAGCGTCTCCCTGACGTTGCACCGCACCGACGACACCGCCCGCTGCCACCTGTGCAACCACCAGGAGCGCGCCCCGGTGCTCTGCCCGAGCTGTCGCTCGCCCA
>CANHZL010000043.1 GCA_947465345.1 Opitutia bacterium
CGCCGACCTTATCGAAACCCTGGGCGCGGCCATCTTCGGGCAGCAGCGGCGCGAGTTCTTCGTTGATGCCAAGGAGGTCGTTCAGCGTCAGCTCGAGTTCGTTGCGATTTAGACGGCGGAGGACAGTGGCCTTGTTCGCCTGGTCGGCCGTGACGAGGTTCGTGGCCAGAGCCTTCGCGAACTTGGCTTTGTCGCCAGCCTCCGGACGGGCTTTCTTCTTCGGTGGCATCTCGCCATGGTTCACGCGATCGAAGACGCGTACCCACTTGGCAAGGGTCTCAGCTTGGTTCAGGTCGGAGGGGAGTTTGCCGAAATCGAGTCCGCCTTTGGCGCTCTCGGAGTCATGGCAGTCGGCGCAGTGTTTCTCGATGAACGGGCGGAGTTCGCGAGGCGGTTCGGCGCGTAGCTGGACTGTCCCGAGCAAACAAGGGACGAGCAAGAGGGGGAGGGCGGTGCGACGGCGCATCGGGGGTGTGGTCGCAGGCTAAGCTGAGGCCGGAGGTTGAACAGGATTTTATGGGGTTTGGACTTCGGTCTGGCCCGGCTGACTCAGCCCTTGCCCCAGGGCCAGGTTTCTTCATCAGATTGGCCCGTGAATACCTCGGAGCAGCTTTTCCAACGCGCCCTCTCGATGATCCCGGGTGGCGTCAATTCCCCGGTCCGCGCTTTCCGCTCGGTCGGTGGTACCCCTTTCTTCACGAAGTCGGCCAACGGCGCCCGTCTGACCACGGCCGACGGTCAGGAACTCGTGGACTTCGTCCTGACCTGGGGTCCGGCCATCCACGGTCACAATGACCCGGACATCCGCGCGGCGATCCGCGAGGCGCTCGACCGCGGCACGAGCTTCGGCACGCCAAATCCGCTCGAGGTCGAGATGGCGGAGCTGATCCTGTCCTGCGTGCCAGCGGTGAAGAAGGTCCGTATGACCAACAGCGGCACCGAGGCCACGATGTCCGCCATCCGCCTCGCGCGTGGCTACACGGGACGTAATAAGATTATCAAGTTCTCGGGCTGCTATCACGGCCACGTTGACTCGCTCCTCGTGAAGGCCGGCTCCGGCGCGCTTACGCAGGGAAACCCCGATTCCGCCGGTGTCACGCCGGGCACCGCCGCTGATACGCTCGTCGCTGAATATAATAATCTACCCGCTCTCTCCGCGCTCTTCGACGCCAACCAAGGCCAGATCGCCGGCCTGATCGTCGAGCCGTTCCCGGCTAACGTCGGCCTGATCCTGCCCGACGCGGGTTTCCTTGCCGGTCTCCGTGAACTTTGCACTAAGCACGGCACGGTACTCATCTTCGATGAAGTGATGACGGGCTTCCGCCTCTCCCTCGCGGGTACGCAGGGTCTGCATGACGTCGTCCCGGACCTCGTCTGTATGGGTAAGATCATCGGCGGCGGCCTCCCGGTTGGCGCCTTCGGCGGCAAGGCTGAGATCATGGACAAGCTCGCCCCGCTCGGTCCGGTCTACCAGGCCGGTACGCTCTCGGGCAACCCGCTCGCCATGGCCGCCGGCCTCGCCGCGGTCCGCAAGCTGAAGTCGCAGAATCCTTACGCGCGTCTCGATGTCCTCGGCCGTCGCGTCCGCGACACGCTGCTCGCTGCCGCGCAGGCTAAGGGTATCCCGCTCCAGGTTCCGCAGGTTGGCTCGATGTTCTCGCTCTTCTTCAACACCGAGAAGGTCCGTAACTACGACCAGGCCATCGCCTCCAATGGCGATCTGTATCGTAAGGTCTTCCGTACCGCGCTCGACAAGGGTGTCTACCTCGCGCCTTCGCCTTACGAGACCGCGTTCCTATCGACCGCCCACGAAGGAGCGGACATCGATAAGGCCTGCGAAGTCCTCGATGCCGCCGTGCGCGCCCTCTGATCATGCCTAAACTCGCTTTCATCGGTTCCGGACGCATGGCAGGGGCCATGGTGCAGGGCCTTCTTCGTTCGGGCGCCTGCGCTCCCGCTGACATCACCGTCATCGGAGGCAATGACTCCACCGCGGCTGATCTTTCCAAGGCCACCGGCGTTCGCGTGGCGTCTAAGCCCGCTGAGCTTCTGGCCGGTGCGGATGCGGTCGTGCTCGCCTGCAAGCCGCAGCAGTTCGCCGACCTCGACCAGTCCTACGCCTCGCTCGCGCAGGGTAAACTTGTGCTCTCGATCCTCGCCGGCACGCGCCTCGCCACCATCGGCGCTTTCTTCTCGTCCGCCCGTAACGTCGCCCGCGCCATGCCCAACACCCCGGGCGCCGTCGGTCAGGGTATCAGCGCCCGTTGTTCCGCGACCCCGCTCGCCGCGGCCGACGCCCAGATTGTCGACGCCATCCTTTCCGGCCTCGGCCCCGTACTCGAACTCCCTGAGTCGATGTTCGATGCCGTCACCGCCGTCTCCGGCAGCGGCCCTGGTTTCTTCTTCGAATACGTCGCCGCTTACGAAGAGGCCGCCGTCGCCTTGGGCTTCACGCCCGAGCAGGCCAAGCTTCTCGTCCGCCAGACTTTCAGTGGTTCGCTCGCTCTGCTCGCCGCCACTGGCGAGACGCCGGTGAATCTGCGTATCCAGGTGACCTCGCCAGGTGGCACGACCAAGGCCGGCCTCGACGCCATGGAGACAGGGAAGTTCCGCGAGATTGTCGCCTCCGCCCTCATCGCTGCCAAGAAACGCGGCGAAGAGCTGGGGAAGAAGTAAGCGTCCGACGCTTACTTCCCGGGCAGCGTGAACGGCGGGAGTTCGAACTTCACTGGGCTCGGGCCGACGCGCGGGTCTTCGACCTGCTTGAGCGTGGCGAGAAGCTGGGCGGACATGTGCTTGAGTGTGCCAGCATAAGCAGGGTCGGTGGCGATGTTCTTAATCTGGTCCGGATCCTTCGCGAGGTCGTAGAGTTCTTCGGCGGGGCGCTTGCCGAAGGAGTAGTCATAGACCCACTTGTATTGCGGATCATCGAAATGGTGCACGACCCAGGCCTTGGTCGGGCTGGCATCCATATCGGCGAAGGTGGCGAAGGTATTCTTCTCGACCTCCTCGAGCTTAGGGAGATCGGCACGTGATGTGAAGTTCGGGCTGCCCAGAGGCCAGCGGTCCGGGGCGAAGTTGCGGACGTACAGGAACTCCTTCGTGCGCAGGGCGCGGTGCGGGTAGGGCAGGTTACCTTCGCGAGCGGAGCCCACGTGACGTTCGCGACCCGTAACGACCCAGGTGCGGCTCGCGTCAATCTGGCCGGCTTGGGCGGACTTCAGGAGCGGGACGATACTGCGTCCGGTCATGACGGCGGGCGGCTGGATGCCACCGAGCTCGAGGAACGTCGGGGCGAGGTCCATTAGGTTGACGAAGTCATCGATGACGCGTCCGGCCTTGATGCCCGGGCCGCGGACAATCAGGGCGACGTTGGTGCCGTGGTCGAAGAGGTTGCCCTTGCCGCCGGGGACGCCGGGCATGCCGTGGTCGCCGCTGATGACGAAGATTGTCTTCTCTAGTTCGCCGCGCTTCTCCAGTTCGGCGATGATCACGCCCACGCCGGCATCCCAGGCTTGGGATTCGCCCATATAGTCGGCGACGTCGTCGCGGACCTCCGGGACGTCGGGGAGGAAGGCGGGGAGCTTGCCCTTGAGGTCGTCGGGGTTGATGCCCCAGAGGTTCACGCCGCTATGCTTCTCGAAGGTGCGGTGGGTGAGCGTCGGACCGAACCAATAGCAGAACGGTTTACCGTCTTTACGGTCGGCGAGGAAGGCTCGGAAGTTGCCGCTGACTTCGGCGAGCAGCTTCGCCTTGGCATCCGCGAACGTCGCGCCGGCTTTAAGCATCTCCGTGGCATTTTCCGAGAAGTTGTTATATTTCCGGCCCGACTTCTCGTAGGCGTATTTCTGACCGCCGTACGGTGCGTCGGCGGGAGTGCCCGGGCTCCAGACCTTATGGCTCTTGCCAATGTGGTAGCCCGCATCGCGGAGCATTAACGGATAGCTGGGGATGGATGCGTCCCATTTTGCGCCGCTGAGGATCGCCCCCATATGGGTCCGGAAGAAATATTGTCCTGACAGGAGTGAACTGCGGCACGGCGTGCAGCTCGGTGAGGTCACGAAGGCGTGGCGGAAGATCGCGCCTTCGCCGGCGATGCGATCGATGTTGGGCGTCTTGATGATCTGGTTGAGGCTCGGACGGGCGTCGATCTTGGCGTAGGCGCCGGCGTAGCGGCCCCAGTCGTCGGCGAAGCAGAAGACGATATTCGGGCGCTCGGCGTCGGCGGCCGAGGAGGCCGCGGCGGCGAAGAGGCCAAGTAAGAGGGCGGGAAGTCTCATCAGATTATTTTAGAGGGGCTTTCTCGAAGTCGTCCTTTTTGACCCAACTAGCGTCGAGAAGTTCTCCGGACATATAACGTTCGTAGAAACGGTTCTTCTTCTTGTCTGCGGAAGGGTGGGCTTCGTACTCGGCGCCGCGGCCGATGGCGCGGAGATCGCCAGCGGCCTTCAGTTCGGCCCACATCTGGGTGTGCAGCTTTTCGAGGTCGATGACGCGGGTCGACGCGAGGTTCTTCACGCAGTCCACATCGGTTCTCAGGTCGTAGAGTTCCTGGCCGGGGCGCATGCCGAAGCAGAGTGCCCAGAACGGGTCGGAACCTTTCTCTCGGCGGGCGTGCAGTAGAAACGACTTCGTCGGACTCGCGTCAGTGTCGAGATAGCCCGTCTCCGGGTTGCAGGCCGGCCAGCGCGAGGGCTCGGCGTTTTCTAGGTAAGCGACGCCCTCCTTTACGATACCGCGAATCGGGTAGCCCGCGTCACCCGGTCGGCCGAGATCGTTGCGTTCGCGGCCGATCAGGGCGTGGTCGCGAGTCGGATTGGAGCGCCCGTCGATGCCGCTCTGGAAGATGTCGCTCAGGCTGCGCCCCGAGGTCGGGGCGAGCGCACCAGTTTTCGGCCAGCTGATACCAGCGGCTTCGAGGAAGGTCGGGGCGAAGTCGACGAAGCTCACGTAATCGGTAACCTTACGCCCGGGACTCTTGATGCCCTTGGGCCAGCGAATTGCGAGGGGGAGGTGGTTGGCGTTCTCGTAGGCCGATCCCTTCACGCGCGGGAAAGGCATACCGTTATCACTCGTCACGACCACAATCGTGTTCTCGAGCTGGCCGGTTTTCTCGAGCATCGCCAGAGCTCGGCCCACGTGGCGGTCGAAGTGTTCGACCTCGTAGGCATAGTCCAGCATATCGCCACGGATCGTCTCATTGTCGGGCCAATAGGCCGGCACGTGATCAATGTCGGTCGTCTTCTTGCCGCCGAGGCGGCCCCCACTCCCTTCTTCGTATTCGCGATGCGGCTCGATGCAGCCGAGCCAGAAGAACCAGGGCTGGCCGGGTTTGGCTTGCGTCAGGAACGCCTCGAAGTTGCCGCTATAGTCATTGTTGGTGATGCCGGTGGTCGGTGGCTGGGCTTTCTTTTGGTTGAACAGCTTGCCGGCCATTGCCCGCGGCGAACCATCGGCTTTGAGCGATAGGCCGGGTCCCCAGACCTTGCCAGTGGTTGCGTAGGCGTAGCCATTTTGCTCGAGGACGTCAGGGAAGATCGCGAACTCCGGCGGGAAGACGCATTGATGGTTAGCGGCCGCACCGAGGAGCCAAGGGTGACGGCCGGTGAGAATCGCGGAACGCGAGGGCGTGCATTTCGCCGTCGGCGTGTAGGCGTTGAGGAAGAGCAGGCCTTCCTTGGCAACGCGATCGAAGTTGGGGGTCTTGACCCAAGGGCAGCCGTAGGCTCCGGCGTGGCCGTGCCCCCAGTCATCGGCGATCAGGAAGAGGACGTTGGGGCGGGCCGGTTCGGAGGCGACGAGGCCGGCGCAGTTGGCCCAGAAAAATGCAAGGAGCAGGGGGATACGCATGGCTCGGGAGTGGACCTACTAAGCAGGACGGGTGGGCGGCATGCAACGCCTCAGCACCAAGCTAAAGAAAAGGCCGGGCGACTTGCGTCGTCCGGCCTTCGCGGGAGCCTGCTGGTGAGCTTACTTCTGGGCAGCGGCGTCAGTCTTCTTAACCGGAGCCTTCTTCGCGGCTGGCTTCGGGGCTAGGTCGCGAAGCTTCACGTTCTTGAACCAGACTTCGTCGCCGTGTTCCTGGAGGAGGATGTGGCCGTCGGCCCACTCGCCGAAGTTCTTGCCGTACTTGGGGTCGGCATACTTCGACTTCGCCACAAGGGCGCGGAACTCGTCGGTGCTGCGGTCGTAGGAGACAACGAGGCGCCCGTTGAGCCAGTGTTCGACCTTCGTGCCCTTGGCGATGACGTAGGCGTTGTTCCACTGCCCGATGGCGTTGGCACGCTTGTCTTTAGAGGCGGTGATGAGATCGTAGAGCGAGGAGACCGTACGATTGCCGTCGCGACCGAGTTTGGCGTCCGGGTGGACAGCATCGTCGAGCATCTGGAACTCTAGACCGAAGGCCGAGCCGGCACCATGGTTGAGGTCAGGCTGCACGTAATACTTCAGGCCGCTGTTGGCGCCCTTGGTGAGCTTGAAATCGACCGAAACTTCGAACTGCTTGTAGCGCTCGATCGTGATGATGTCACCGGCCGAGGCGGATTCCTTGCCGCCTGAAGCGGCCGTATGGAGCTGGCCTTTCTCGATGGTCCAGCCTTCCTTGGGGAATTCCGGGCCCTTGGCGGAGCGCCAGCCCTTGCTGGTACGTCCGTCAAAGAGGAGCTTCCAGCCGTCAGCCTTCTCGGAGTCGGACAGGCTGTTGTCATTAATCTTCGTCAGGGAGATGTTGCGCCATTCGACCGTCGTGCCGGCCTTGGTGGCGTCTTTGCCGATGCCGTGGACTTGGAAGGCGATGAAGCCAGTCTTGTAGCCGTCATCGCGGACGTCAACGCGCTGGACGCCGTTGAGCCAGGTGCGGATGCGGGTGCCGTTGGCTTCCACCTTCACGTGGTTCCATTCGCCAATCTTGGAAAGCTCGCGTCCCTGCTTGGAAAAGGCGAGAGCGTCGCCGCCGCCGAAGCCAGGGAAGATCCAGCCACGACGACCTTCTTCGTAGAGACCGGCAGACCACATGCGGGCCTCGGTGTCGGGCTTCTTCACGTTCTTCGGGTCGGTGTCGATTTCGGCCTGGTAGCCGTGGACACGACCGACTGGTACCTTGGCGGCCTTGCCATCAGAGGTCTTGTAGTTGACCTCCTTGGCTTCGGCGTGGCTGCGGATTTGCACGCCCGAGTTCAGGCGCGGGTCGTTCTTGAAGTCATACTCGAGGACGAAGTTCGCATAGTCCTTTTCGGTGGCGAGGAAGGTGTTCGGCGTGTTGAGGGTGGAGGTGCCGACGAGGTTGCCCTCGGCGCTGACCGAGTAGGCCGCTTCGCCGCCGAGCTTCTTGAAGCCCGTGAGGTCCTTACCGTTGAAGATCTCTACTTTGTTCGGGTTGGCCTTCGGCGCGCCGGCGGCGGCCTTGTCGTCACTGGCGCAGCCTGCGAGGAGCAGGGCGGCGGTGAGGCTCAGGATGAGCGGGTTCTTTTTCATGGGGTGGGGTATTTGGTTTAGAGATGAAAAAGCGGAGCGACCTCGCGGCCGCTCCGCTTCGTCGGAGGGGTTTAGAACGAGGTGGGGATCTCGAAGCCCTTGCGGCCGGTGCGCTTGGCCACGAGGTCGCGGTTGGCGGCCTCGGCGTTGGCGCCGGTGAAGAGTTCGGTCTTAGTGTCCTGCGTGAGCGGGGCGCCGAGGGTGGCCTTGGCTTCGTCGAGGTTTACGCCGTTACGACCGAGGTGCTCGGCCATGCGACCGAAGGCTTCGGAGAGACCGGAGCTTGCCTTGATGGCTTCCTTGATTTCGCCCGCGCTCTTCTTCGCGCCGACGCGGTAGGAGATGTTGGCGGAGTGGACGAGGGCGGTGGACAGGTGGCACTCGCGGACTGGGGCGTGGATGTTGGCGGAGGAACCCTTGCGGATGCCTTCGACCCAGTTGGCGTGGTGGCCGGAAGCGCCGCCGGTGAGGTCAACGGTGTCGACGGTCTTGCCGTAGGACTTCACGAACTTGCCGTCCTTATCGTAGACCTGGCAGGAGTTGTAATCTGGCACGACGAGGGTGGCGTTCTCGCACTCGACGATGATGCCGATCTCAGGGGACTTGGCGGTCTTCTCGCCGGAGTTGCTCTCCTTGAACTGGCCGAACTTGTTCGACGGGCCGTTCATCTTGCCGTCGGCGGTGAGGCCGTAGACTTCGGTGATCAGGGGCGCGGCGGCGTAGTTATGGATGGAGACGAAGGTGTTCGGGGTCTCGCCGCAATCGACGTAGCCGAAGCGACCGCCGACGGAGACGACCTCAGGGGCGACTTCGTGGGTGCCGAGGAACCAGCGGGCGATGTCGATCTCGTGAATCGCCTGGTTGCAAAGGTCGCCACCGCCGTAGTTCCAGAACCAGTGCCAATCGTAGTGCACCGGTCCGTTGTTGGCGGCTTCGTTCACCTTGTCGGACTCGTTGCCGCGGATGGATTCCTGGATATCGGCCGGGCCGTTCCAGAGGTCGTAATCGATCTCGGAGGGGATGGCGTTCTTCTTGGCCGGGCCGATGGACTTGCGGCGCTTGTAGCAGATGGCGCGGGCGAGCTTCACCTTGCCGTACTTGCCGGCGTGGACGTCCTTGATGGCGGCGCGGATACCGGCGCCGGAGCGGCTCTGGGTGCCGGCCTGGACGACGAGCTTGGAGAAGTGGTTCGAGGCGGCGACGAGCTGCTGGCCTTCGAAGATGTTGTGCGAAAGCGGCTTCTCGACGTAGAGGTGCTTGCCGGCCTGGAGGGACCAGATGCCCTGGATGGAGTGCTGGTGGTTCGGGGAGGCGATGGAGACGGCGTCGATGTCCTTGTCTTCGAGCATCTTTCGCATGTCGGTGTAGCCCTTGGCGCCCGGGTTGTCCTTCAGGCCCTTGGCGACGACCTTGGCGTCGACGTCGCA
>CANHZL010000044.1 GCA_947465345.1 Opitutia bacterium
AGCTCATCCTGAACGGCGACATCATCGACCTCTGGTCGCTCCAGCGGAAGAACCACTGGTCTCCGGCCCATACGGCCGTCGTCCGTCGCATCATGAAGATGGCGGAGAAGGACGGCACGAAAGTCGTCTACCTGCGCGGTAACCATGACGACTTCATCCGCCGCCTGATCCCGCTAGTCCTCGACCGTATCGAGCTCGCCGAAGAACACATCCACGTCGCGCAGGACGGCCGCAAGTACCTCTGCATCCATGGTGACGCGTTCGACACCGTAACGGTCAAGATGCGCTGGCTCGCCGTCATCGGTGACATCAGCTACCAGATCCTCCTCGACCTGAACCGCGTCTATAACAAATGGCGCGCATGGCGCGGCAAGGAGTACTTCTCCCTCTCTCAGGCCATCAAGGCCAAGGTGAAATCTGCGGTCAGCTTTATCTCGAGCTTCGAAGAACACCTCCAGACCCTGGCCGCGCGCCGCGGTTGCGAGGGCGTGATGTGCGGCCACATCCACAAGGCCGAAGACCGCATGATCGGCAACGTCCGCTACATCAATTCCGGCGACTGGGTCGAGTCCATGACCGCGGTGGTCGAGGAAGACGATGGCCGCATTCGCGTCGTCGAGCGACCAGAGCTCCTTCAGCGCATCGCCGAACGCCGGGCCGCCTTCGAGGCCGCCAAGGCCGGCGCGCCCGCTCCCGCCGGCGAAGCCAACGCCACGATCGCCTTCGTCGCCTGATGAGCGTCATCCCCGTCCTGACGGCCGGTTTCGGAGAAGGGCACAACGCCGCCGCGCGCTCCATCATCGAGGCCCTCGGCCGTAAGCCCGGCCTGACCGGCGAACTGCACGATCTCTTTCTCGAGGCTTACGGCGCCGAGAAAGCCAAAAGCCAGCGCGACAGCTACATCGGGGTCGCGAACAAGTACCCGCGCCTGTGGGGCTGCATGTACACCGCGCTCGATCGCCTGCCGCTCGTCCGCGCCTCGCTGCCGTTCGTCCGTCCCGTCGAGAAGACCCTCAACGCGATGCTCGACGAAAAGCAGCCGCCGGTCGTGGTCTCGGCCTACCCGCTTTATAACTACATGATGGCCCGTCGCTGGCATCGCGACGACCCCGCCCGTCCGCGTCTGATCACCGTCGTCACGGATTCCATCTCGGTGAACCGCGCCTGGCATCGGGCGCACTCAGACTGGTATGTCACCCCGAACCAGGCCACGGCCGATGTGATGATCCGCCAAGGCGTCCCGGCCGCGAAGGTACTGCCTTACGGCTTCCCAGTGTCTTCGCGCCTCGCCCCGCGCTCTTCGGCCAAGGCCGGCGAACGCCCCCGCGTGCTCGTGATGCTCAATCCCGGCAAGCGCGACGCGGTCGAACTCGCCACCGCTCTTTCGACGCTCGGACTCGAACTCACGATCACCGTCGGCAAAGATGCCTCCTTTAAGGAAGCCGTCGAACGTGCGGTCGACGGGCGCGCCGAAGTGCTTGGCTGGACCGACCGTATTCCGCAACTGATGCTCTCGAGCCATCTCGTCGTCAGCAAGGCCGGCGGTGCGACCACGCATGAGTGCGTCGCGGCCGGCGTGCCGATGATCATCACGCAGGTCATCCCTGGTCAGGAAGCCGGCAATGGACGCCTCATCGCCGAGCATGGTGCCGGCGCGTACGGGCTGACAGCGGCCTCCGCGCGGACGATTATCGCCGAAGCCTTTTCCGGAGACTGGGCCCTGTGGAAGAAGTGGAAGGCCTCGGTCGACGGACTGGGCGACGCGGGAGGTGCCGACCGCGTGGCCGACTTGGTTGAGCGTGAGATGGCGGTTAAGAGGTAGAGGGCTGAACCGATGGCTGAGTCGATGACTGCATCGATGACGGATGACACAGTGGTTTAGATAACCAAGGCAGGGGGATGCCCGGAGCTACCCCGAAGAATCCGGGTTCTGTTTCCGATCTATTCTGTCATCGATTCAGCCATCGATTCTGAAATCGACGCAGTCATCGCTGTCGGTCTCTGCTTCAACCTCTCGCCTCTAAATACGCCTTCACTTCGCCGGCGAGCTTGTTGCTCAGGCCAGCGACTTCGGCGATTTCCGCGGCGGTGGCCTTGCGCAGTTTCTGGATGCTGCCGAAGTGTTCGAGCAGGGCGTCTTTGCGCTTGGGCCCGAGGCCAGGCATCTCGTCGAGCAGCGATTCGCGCAGTTTGCGGCTACGGAGCTCGGCGTTGAAATCGTTGGCGAAGCGATGCGCCTCGTCGCGGATGCGCATCAGCAGGGCTAGGCCGACATCGTGCCGCGGGAGCTTCAGTTCGCGGCCGTCGGGGAAGACAATCGTCTCTTCGCGCTTGGCGAGGCCGATGAGCGGGGGCGGGGCGAGGTCATGTTCCTTGAAGGCCGCGAGGGCGGCGCCGACCTGGCCGAGGCCGCCGTCGATGATGACGAGCTCGGGGAACGCGCGGTGCTCTTCGTGCAGGCGGGTGTAGCGACGGCCGACCACTTCCTGCATCGAGCGGAAGTCATCGTTACCTTCGAAGGACTTGATCTTGAAGCGGCGGTAGCCGGACTTGTCGGCCTGGCCGTCGACGAACCGCACCATCGAGGCGACGGCGAGCGTGCCGGAGATGTGAGAGATATCGAAGCACTCTGCCGTGGAGGGCGGACGTTCGAGGCCGAGGGCGGCCGCGAGTGACGTGAGGGCGCCGGCTTCGTCGCGGCGGGGTAGGGGGTTGTCGCGGAGGAAGCGGCGAGATTTTTCCGTCGTGCGCTTCAGCGCGTCGAGCAGGTCGCGGAGGCTCGCGGCTTTTTCGTAGTCACGTTCCGCGGCGGCCTTACGCATGTCGGCCTCGACCTGTTCGCCCCAGCTCTCGACCTTGCCTTCGAGGAAGGCGCAGGCCTCGGTCACGCGGGCGGCGTATTCTTCGGTCGTCACCACATTGGCGTGCTTCTGGATCTCGGAGCGCGCGTCGTCGTAAAGTTTCCATGTCCCGTCGGGCTGCGCGGTCGGCGTGCTGTCGGCGAGGAGGATGCCGAACTTCTTGCGCATCTCGTTGAGCGTGCGGCGGACGGCCTGCTGGTGAGGGAAGGGGCCGAAGTAGCGGCACGCGTCGGTCGTGCGGACCCGGACGATCCGAAACTTCGGGAGGGCGTCGGCGAGGTCGACCCGGACCTGGGGGAATTGTTTGTCGTCGCGAAAGAGGATATTCCAGCGGGGTCGCCAGCGTTTGATCAGCTTCCCTTCCAGAAGAAGGGCTTCCGTCTCGGACCGGACCTCGTGCCACTCCATGTCTGCCACCGTATCCATCATGGCGGCCACCTTGGGCGTCATCCGCTGACGGGGCACGAAATAGGAGGCCAAGCGCTTTTTGAGGTCCTTGGCCTTGCCTACATAGACGACCAGCCCGGCGGCGTCCTTCATCAGATAGACGCCGGGGGTATGGGGGGCACGCCGGGCCTTAGCCTTGGGTGAAAGTTCTTCCCGGTCGGTTTGCATTTTGGGCCTGGGCTGTTAACCCTGCTCAGACCCCCCGTTTCCGCAAATGCTTTCCTGCAACAGCCAACCCCGTCAGGTCCTCGTTATCAACGTGGGCGACGAGCTGTTAGATGGCATTCGGGAGAACGGCCATCTCCTCTGGCTAGGCGAGCATCTCGCCCGCCGTGGCCTGCCCATCACCCGTTCGATTGTGGTGCGTGATAATGCGGCCGAGATTGCCCGTGCGGTGGGCGAAGCTTGGGGCGCCTACGATCTCATCGTCACCACCGGAGGCATCGGTCCGACCTCCGATGACCACACCCGCGCGGCCGTGGCCTCGGCCCTCGGCCTGAAGCTCGAGCATGTGCCGTCCGCCGAGAAGGCGCTGCGCGAGCGCTTCAAGTTAATCGGTCGTAAACTTTCCGAAGCGGACCTCAGCCAATGCTTCATCCCTGTCGGTGCCCACGCCTTGCCCAATCCGCGCGGTACCGCGCCAGGCGTCTTCTATCATCGCGACGGCAAGGCCCTCGTGATGCTGCCTGGTCCGACACTCGAGCTCCGTCCGATGTTCGAAGAGGAAGTCATCCCGCGACTGCGTGACGTCGGTTGCGCCTGTCAGGGTGAAGCCTACGTGCAGGTCCGTACCTTCGGTATCGGCGCGGTGCCGCTTGAGTCAATCGTCCGCCCTTTCCTTAAGCCCGGCATGGTGCTTTCGTTCGGCACGCACACCGGCGTAGTCGATGCGCGCATCTCTTCTGCCGGCAGCGGCTTCAGCGCCGAAGACCTTTGCGAGGTCGCTCGCCAGGTGCGCGATGCCGTCGGCCATGACTTCGTTTGCACCGGACACGCCTGCCTGGCCTCGCTCGTCGTCGAGCAGCTCCGCAGCATGGAGCGCACCGTGGCCCTCGCCGAGTCCTGCACTGGCGGTCTCCTCGCCAACTCTTTCACCGACGTCCCCGGCGCCTCCAAGGTCTTCGCCGGTTCGGCGGTCTGTTACGCCAACGACGCCAAGGTCAACCTGCTCGGTATTCCCGAGTGCCTAATCGCTCAGCACGGTGCCGTCTCGGCCGAATGCGCGGCCGCCATGGCCACCTGCGCCATGGAGAGGTTCGGTTCGGATTACGCCATCTCCGTGACCGGCTACGCCGGACCCGGTGGCGGGACCGACGCCGACCCGGTGGGCACCGTCTATCTTGGCTATGCTTCTCCGACCGGGGTGTGGTCACAGCGCGTCTCCCTTCCCGGCGATCGCCGGCAGGTCAAGCAGCGGGCCGTGAACACCGCCTTGGACTTCATGCGTCGTAAGTTGAATAAGTATCGCGTTGAAGACCTGATTCACGGGGCCTGACGGCGGCCTGCCGGCCGCCGAGGGGCAGTGATAGGGCTTGGGCTAGGTAATTTATAGAGGACTGAGTAGAGGTCTGCGTTGAGGACTGAACAGAGGGCTGAATGGACGAGACGCAGGGGTAGGGTCGGGACCGCGTCACGACATAGTTGGTTTTAGGTAGGGACGTGATTGCCATCACGTCCGTTGGCGGACGGATCTTGGAATGGTCGGTAAACTCTCCCGGCGACCCGCAGTTACCTCTGCGAACGGCGGCCATGGCAATGGCCGCCCTACCGGAAGCAGAACCGAAGCTTTTCCCGGTTCCCCGTCTCCCCTCGGAGCACTGTCTTTCCTAGCCCTAGCCCTGTCCCTAGCCCTAGCTCTATCCCTGCTTGCGGCTTCAGGCCGCACGCACAAAGGATTGCCACGAGAGGAGAGGGAGGGAGATTAGGCGCGTGCCTGGCTATCTCGCCATCATCGCTGGTAAAGACGAATACCTCGTCGACCAGGATGGTCGTGCCTGTTTCGAGAAGGCCAAGAAGGCGGCCGGGGCCGACGCC
Organism: Opitutia bacterium; assembly: GCA_947465345.1. The sequence goes on from CANHZL010000044.1 coordinate 5,343, forward strand.
GAAGCTGAAGTCATCTCGGGCCAGATCCTGCGCGTCGACGACGCCCTGACGCTCGAACTGCAGTTCGCGGAGTCGGTGAAGACCCTGTCGATGTTCGGCGGTAAGCGCGTCATCTGGCTGCGCAACCTTAACCTCGTCTCGGATTCCGTCGCGGCGAAGTCCGAGCTCACGAAGGAGAGCCTCGCGAACATGCTCAAGGTCGCGACCGAGGCCGACCCGACCGTCTCGATCATCATCTCCGCCACGCCCTATGACGGCCGCCGGAAGGACCTGACCAACCTCAAGTCCGTCGCGACCGACTTCATCCTCCATGCCGCCCCGTCCAAGAGCCCGTTCGACAAGGGCGACGCGCAGGCTGACTCCCAGGTTGCACTGGCGATCGAGCGCTTCAAGGCCCTCGGCGTGAAGTGTGAGCGCGGGGTCCCTGAGGTCATCGTCGGCCGCGTCGGCCAGTCGACCCGCCTCGTGCTGGGCGAATGCGAGAAGCTCGCGACCTACGCCGGTCCAGGTGGCACCATCAAAGAGTCGGACGTGCACCTGCTCGTGCCGACCTTCGGCGAAGGCGATTTCTTCGAGCCCATTGAAGCCCTCGCGGCCCGCGACCTGAAGTGGGGGCTCGAGTCGCTCGATCGGTATTTCTTCAACGAAGATTCGAGCCGCCCACTGCTGTCCGCCCTGCAGAACCGGTTACGCCTCCTCATCCAGATCCGTTGCCTCGTCGACTCCGGCGATTTCCGGGTCAACGAGGCCGGCCTACCTAAAGGGCAGTTCGAAGCCGCCAGCGGACGCCACGGGCCGACCTTCGGCTCCGCCGCGAAGTCCTCAGCGAACCTCTTCTCTCAGAACGCCTGGTACGTCAGCAACAAGGTCGCCCCGGCGGCCGCCCGCTACAGCCTCGCCGAACTTGTCGACCTCCAGCTCGCCTGCGCCGACTGTTTCGACGCCTCTAACCGCGGTGAGGACGAGTCCTCTGTCCGCGCCATGTTCCTCCGAGTGCTTGCCGTGAAGCGTTCCGCCTGATATAAAGCCCCTTCTACCGATGGAATCCGACAACGTCCCTAATGTCCTCGCCGATCGCTACGCCTCCCCGGCGATGAAGGCCGTCTGGTCCACCCGCGGCCGCGTGGTCCTCGAGCGTGAATACTGGATCGCCGTTATGAAGGCCCAGCGCGACCTCGGCCTCGACATCCCCGCTACGGCGCTCGTCGCTTACGAGAAGGTCAAGGACCAGGTCGACTTCGAATCCATCCGCAAGCGCGAGGAAGAGACCCGTCACGACGTCAAGGCGCGCATCGACGAGTTCTGCGCTCTCGCCGGCCACCAGCATGTCCACAAGGGCCTGACCAGTCGCGACCTCACCGAATCCGTCGAACAACTTCAGGTCTTCCGTTCGCTCCAGCTCGTGCGCGCCAAGGGCGTGGCCGCGCTCGCCGCACTCGCCCGTCGCGCGCAGGCCGACCGCGACGTCCTCATCGCCGCCCGCACGCACAACGTTGCCGCGCAGCCCACCACCGTCGGCAAGCGCTGGGCGATGTTCGGCGAGGAATGCCTCCGCGGGATCGCGCAGGTCGATGCCGCCCTCGCTGCGTTCGCGGCCCGCGGGCTCAAGGGCGCCGTCGGCACGCAGCTCGATCAGCTCACGCTCTTTAACGGCGACATCGCCAAGGTCTCCCAGCTCGAAGGCCGCGTGCTCGCGCACCTCGGCATCCCGCACTCGCTCGGCGCCGTCGGCCAGGTCTACCCGCGTTCGATGGACATGGAAGTCGTCGCCGCGCTGCTTTCCGCGGCTTCCGGTCCGTCGTCGTTCGCGAAGACGCTCCGCCTGATGGCCGGCCATGAGCTCGCCAGCGAAGGCTTCCTGCCCGGCCAGGTCGGTTCGTCCGCGATGCCCCACAAGATGAACGCCCGCACCTGCGAGCGCATTAACGGTTTCCATGTGATTCTGCGCGGTCACCTCGCCATGGCCGCCTCGCTTTCCGGCGAACAGTGGAACGAAGGCGACGTCTCTTGCTCGGTCGTCCGTCGCGTGCTCCTGCCTGACGCTTTCCTCGCCATCGACGGACTCTTCGAGGCCTTCCTCACCGTCCTCGGCCAGATGGAGGTCAATCGCCCCGTCATCGAGCGCGAGTCGCGCCATTACCTTCCGTTCCTCCTCACGACGACCTTCCTCATGGAAGCCGTCAAGGCCGGCGCCGGCCGCGAAGAGGCCCACGAGGCCATCAAGGAGCACGCCGTCGCCGTCGCTAAGGACCTCCGCTCCGGCAAGACCGAGCGTAACGACCTCGTCGACCGCCTAGCCGCCGACAGCCGCCTTCGCCTCCCGAAATCCGTCCTCCTCGACGCCGTGACCAAGGCGGGCGAGCTGACCGGCTCCGCGGGCGCCCAGGTGGACGCGTTCGTGAAGCAGGCCGCGGACTGGTCCAAGAAGGTCCCGGAGTCTGTTCAGGTCAAAGCTGGCCGTATTTTGTAGGCCTTAACAGGGGGGTGCGGGCAGGGGAGGGTTTTCCGTGTTGCCAAGGGGGGGAGGGCTTCCCACAACCCACTTTTCAACTCGTTCACTCCCATGTCTTCTCCCCTCATTGGCAACCTTCTCGTCGCGCAGAGCGGCGGCCCGACCCCCGTCATCAACGCCAGCCTCGCCGGGGTGATCTCGGAAGCCCTCAAGCATGAGGAC
>CANHZL010000045.1 GCA_947465345.1 Opitutia bacterium
AAATCGACGGTGCAGTGGTATCAGAATCCTACCTGGAAGAAGCACGTCATCGCCGAGAACCTCACGAAGGATGACAACGTCTGCGTCGCCGCGCGCGATATCGACGGCGACGGCAAGGCCGAGATCGCCGTGGGCGCGGGCTGGAATCCGGGCGACACGGTGAAGAGCGGCGCGGTGTTCTACCTCATCCCTCCGGCCGACCGCACCCAGAAGTGGGAAGCGGTGAAGCTGCACCACGAACCGACCGTCCACCGCATGGCCTGGGTCGAAGTCGCCGCGGGTCGCTGGGACCTCGTCGTCCAGCCCCTCCACGGCGTCGGCAACAAGGCCGGCGCGGGCGCAGGCGCCAAGCTCCTCGCCTACCGCAAGCCCGCCAACCCGAAAGACGAGTGGAAGACCGAGGTCATCAACGACGTCAGCCACATCACCCATAACCTCGACCCGGTCCGCTGGGACCGCTCGGCAAGCCAGCAGATTCTGACCGGCTCCAAGGAAGGCGCCTGGCTTAATTCTTATGCCGACGGCAAGTGGAGCCAGACGCAGCTCACCAAGGAGCCCGTCGGCGAGCTCCGCGCCGGCAAGCTGCCCTCGGGCCCGATGATCGCGACGGTCGAACCCTTCCACGGCACGAAGTCGGCAGTCTATACGCGCGACGCCGCTGGCGCTTGGCAGCGCCAGCAGATCCTCGACGGCTATAAGGAGGGCCACGCAGTCGCCTGCGCCGACTTCCTCGGTACCGGCTCCGACCAGGTCATGGTCGGCTGGCGCGGCACGGACCCCGGCGTCCGCCTGCTCACCCCGCTCGACGACGCGGGTAAGACCTGGCGCACGAGCGTGGTCTCGACCAAAGAGATCGCCGTCGAAGACTTTAAGGCCGCCGACCTTGACGGCGACGGTAAGCCCGACCTCATCGTCGCCGGCCGCCAGACCAAGAACCTCATGATCTTCTGGAACGCCCGCTAAGGCGTCCCGTCTAGGCATGAAAAAGCCCTCGTGAGAGGGCTTTTTGCTTTCAGGAAATAGTCCGACTAGGATTTGAACCTAGACAAGGAGAATCAGAATCTCCTGTGCTACCATTACACCATCGGACTGTCCTGAGTCGTCTGACGATGGGACTCCCCGGCCGTTCGTCAAAAAGAAAGGGATGCGAAAAACGAGGGAAACACGCAAGGGATAGGGGTAGGGGTGGGGGCAGGGGTAGTTAAATGCAGTTAGGTGATAGTCATCAAGGGTCAGCTATTGGCGGACAAACGGAGCCTCGGCCTGCTTATGGGATGGAAATCGCGAGCCTCTCCAACTTCGTCACCTGGCAGAAATCCGTCCGACTTGCCGCCGACGTAATCAAGCTCACCCAACGCACTTCACTCAGCCGACATCTCTGGGCCTGCGACCAGCTACGTCGCGCCGCGCTATCGGTCCCGAGCAATATCGCTGAAGGCTATGAGCGAAGGGCCGAGAAAGATACCGAGCGCTTCTACCTCATCGCAAAAGGTTCCTGTGCCGAAGTACTCACGCAAATCAAAGTCGGCCAACTGGCGGATCTTCTGAGCCAGCAAGAAGCCGCGCCTATCGTGGCTCAGTGCGAAGAGATTCTCCGACTGATCGCCGGAGTGCTTAAGGCGCGCCGACTCGCGCGCGACTCAAATGCATTCGCGCCACAAGCTTCCACCGATAAGCCACGGCGTTAACTACCCCTACCCCTACCCCTACCCCTACCCCTACCCCTTCTTCCTCTTCTTCGCCTTCGGTTCGCCCACCGACTTAGCCAACCACTGTCCATATTCAGCCTCGGAGATCTGGCTGGCCGCCAGACCGAGCGTCTTGATCACGACTTCGACTTCCGACGCCTCGAAGGTCAGGCCATTTAATTCCATGAAGGCCGCGGCCGCCATGAAGCCGGTCCGCTTGTTGCCATCTGTGAACAGATGACCCTGGACGATGCCGACCGCATAAGCCGCGGCGAGCCGGGCCAAGGTGGGTTCGCCGTAAGAGAACAGATGCTTTGGTCGCGCCAAAGCCGACTGCAGGCGACCGGCGTCGCGAATGCTCGCATCGCCACCATAGTCGGCGACGACCAACTCGTGGAGAGCCAGAACGGACTCCAGTCCCAGCCAATGCGGCTCTTTCATTTGGCAAGTTCGCCCAGGGCGTTACGATAGCGACGGCTGAGGGATTTGAAGACCGCCAGCTCCTTGGCGAAATCCGGATTGGTCGCGAATAGGCGGACGCCATCCTTGGAGGCCGAGTAATCGAGGCCATCGCCCTCCTCGACGCGGAGCTGCTCGAGGATTTCCTTAGGCAGGATCACCCCGAGCGAATTGCCGATGCGACGCACTTTGAGCTTTTTGGCCATATTCTTGTTGTAACAACATTTGTTATAACATCAAGCCGAAAGCAAACTTCCCAGCTCCCGGTCTCCCCTTGAGCCTTGCCTCTCTGCCTTGGGTAGGGACGTGATTGCCATCACGTCCGTTCGCCGATCCACACAGTTATTGATCTGACTTAGCTAAGACCCGGCGACTCTCAGACTTCGGCCTCGAACGGATGCGATGGCAATCGCATCCCTACCCATTGCCTTCCTTGTCAACTGACCAGCCGGCCAACGGGTCAACTCGCGTTGTCTCTCTCCGGCCCTCGTGTCCTCCAGCCCTCCTGCCCTCTACGCTTACTTCCCCTTTCCCGGCGCGCGATCCACGACCTTCTTCATCCGCCGCAAAATCTCGCGCAGACGTTCGCGCGGACAGCCGAAATTGAGTCGCACGTGACCGGGTCCTCCGAAATCGGCGCCGTTACTGAAACCGATGCCGCCCTTCTCGAACTCGGCATGCGCGTCCTCGAAACCGAGCGCGGTGATGTCGAACCACACGAGGAAGCTAGCCTGCGGACGCTGACGGAGCACGACGCCAGGCATAGACTTGAGTTCCTGTTCAATGAGGTCGAGGTTACCGCGGAGATATTCCACGCACTCGAGGCGCCACGGCTCCCCGTGGTCGAACGCCGCCTGGGTGGCGGCGAGGCCGAAGACATTCTGGTCCAACGAAAGGCCTTGGAGGACGCGGCGGAAGCGCGTGCGTAGTCCGGCGTCCGGGATGATCGCAAATCCACAGGTGAGGCCGGCGATATTGAAGGTCTTGCTCGCGGCCATCAAGGTGACCGTTCGTGCGGCGAGATCCTCTCCCAGCGCAGCGAAGACGGTATGCTGCACAGCTGGATCGAGCACGAGGTCGCAGTGGATCTCGTCGGAGCAAACGGTGAGGTCATGCTTGCGCACCAAAGCGGCGAGGCGGTCGAGCTCAGCGCGGTCGAAGACGCGGGCGAGCGGGTTGTAGGGATTGCAGAGCAGGAGCACCTTGGCGTGCGGCTGCGCGCAGGCGACCTCGAGCTTGGCCCAGTCGAACGTCCAGCGGCCGCCCTCGAACACCATCTCGAGTTTGAGCGGATTGCGCTCGGACAGCACCGGTGCGGTCATGAACGGCGGGTAGACGGGGACGGTCGTGACCACAGACTCGCCCGGCTTGCTGGCGCAACGGATGGCGGCATGAATGCCGGGCACGAGCGAGCACATGAACGTGATCCACTCGGGCTTGACCTCCCAGCCATGGCGACGGCGGAGGTGATTGACGATGGACGCAAAGACCGCATCGCGCTGCGCGGGGTAACCATACACGCCATGGGCGGCGCGGGCCTGGACGGCGTCTACCACGGCGGGCGGTGCCTTGAAGTCCATATCCGCGATCCAGCAAGGGATGATGTCCTTGTCAGAATACTTGTGCCACTTGGTGCTGTCGGTCCCGGCGCGTTCCGGACAGCTGTCGAAATCGAAAGCCATAGTCTGAGGAGAACCTTGGATTGAACCATGCGACGGGCAAACGCAATCTGCCGACATGTCTTCCGTTCGTGTCATGCCCGCCGACCTCGCCGGATGCCGGGTACGTGTCGGCACCCTCGACGGCTTCACGGTCGCGGTGACCGAGGCCGGCGAACTGATCCTCCGCCTGCCGACCCGGTCGGCCGAGTTCCGCCGCCGACTAAAGTCCTGGGGCTGCATCGCGGTCCCCGGCCGCCTGCCGAAGGTGCGCGCCATCCGCGCCCATGGCTCCCGTTTCCAGCTCAAGGTCTGGCAGGCCTGCCAACGGATTCGCCCCGGCCAGACCGCCACCTACGGCGCACTGGCCAAGGCCGTCGGCTGCCGGTCCGCCCAAGCGGTCGGCACCGCCCTCAGCGCCAATCCCCTCGCGGTCCTCATCCCCTGCCACCGGGTCGTCAGCGCCACCGGCACAGGCGGCTTCGCCTGGGGCCTCGCCCGGAAACGCCGTTGGCTAAAGGCCGAACGCGATGGGCTGGCTGACTGACCTCGACCGCGGGTTCTTCGACCTGGTCTTCCCTCGGGACTGCGCGGTCACGCAGGAGCCGATGGACGACGCCGAGCGCCTTCACCTCTCGGCTGCTGGGGCTAATCAGCTCCCCCGCATCACCGACCCCCGCTGCCTGACGTGCGGCCACCCGTTCGAAGGCATCCTCGAAGGCGACCGGGCCTGCCCCCATTGCCTCGACCTCCAGCCGGCCTTCGCCCGGGCGGTCTGCGCCTTCCGTGCGCGCGGCCCCGCCCGCCGGATTATCCACCGCATCAAGTACGAGCGCTGCCCGTTCCTGATCGACGACCTCGCCCACGCGGCGCTTTCGGACGACGTCTTCCGACGCCACCTCGCCGGGTCGGTGTTGGTCCCAGTCCCGCTGCACGGCGCCCGCCAGTTCGACCGCGGCTACAATCAGGCGGAACGGATCGCCAAGGTGTTGGCGACGCACGTCGCGGGGTGTCGCGCGGATTTCCTCCTCCGCAAACAGCACGAGACCATCTCGCAGACGCGACTCGGGCGACAAGAGCGCCGTAAGAACGTCGCCGGCGCGTTCGTCGTCGCCGACGGGATATCCGTCGATCCGAATACCCGCTATGTCGTCATCGACGATGTCCTCACCACCGGCGCGACGCTGCATGCGTGTACGATCACGCTGAAGAAAGCGGGCGCAACATTGGTGGATGCTGCGGCTCTGGCGCATGGGTGAGTAAGAATAGAGGGCTGGGTCGATGACTGCGTTGAGGGCTGAATCGAGGACTGAGTTGATGTTTCACCCGTCACCTTTGCGAATGTGCGCTCCAGCCAATCATCCAGTCTACGGTTTCCCTTTGAGTGCTGGCTCTCTACCTTGGGTAGGGACGTGATTGCCATCACGTCCGTTCGCCTAGCGACACAGTTATTAATCTGACTTAACTAAGACCCGACGACTCTCAGACTTCGGCCTCGAACGGATGCGATGGCAATCGCATCCCTACCCGATGCATTGGTCTGGCCAACTGGCACACTGGTCAACGGATCAACTTTGTCGCTCTCTGGTCAACCGAGCCTCTGGGCCTCCGGGCCTCTAAGTTGCCTCCCTTGCCAACTTGTCAACTGGTCAACTGATCAACTTCTTCGCCGGAGACGCCCATCTTAGCGACCACGAACTCCCTCATATCCGGCGCGAGCGGCGCGGTGAAAGTGCGCGTGATGCGGGGCGGGAAACGGAACTCAAGCTTGGCGGCGTGCAGCGCCTGGCGGCCCATCTCAAGCGCGGTGGCGAGACGAGGCGTCCAACCATGCGCAACAAATTCCATATAGAGCGAATCGTCGCCGCCGTAGAGTTTGTCGCCGATGACGGGATACCCGAGCCAGAAGGCGTGCGCGCGGATCTGGTGCTTGCGGCCGGTGTGAGGCTGCACGCGCGCGAGGGTGTAGCCGTTACGAACGAGCACGGGCTCGAAGAACGTCGCGGCTGGTAAGGTGCCGGGGCCTTCGCGCACGGCGGTCTTCACCACGACCTGGCTGGTCTCGTCGGGACCGAGCGGTTGATCGACCATAACGGGCTCCTTGAGCTCGCCCTTGAGCAGCGCGTAGTAGGTCTTGAGCACCATGCGACGCTCCATCGCGGTCTGCGCGGCGGAGGCGGCATCGTAATGCTTGGCGATGAGGATTACGCCGCTGGTCTCGCGGTCGAGGCGACTGACGAGGTGCGAGACGTCCATCTGCTTCCATTCCTTCACCGCACCGACGAGTGAGGACCATGGGCCGTCCTTCGACGGATGGCACACGAGCCAACCCGGCTTGTCGAAGACCATGTAGTCGTCGTCTTCCTGGATTAGCCACTTTGGCAACTCCGCCGGATCGACCTTCGGCGTCGTGCTACTCGGCGGAACGAAGGAGTAGTCGGTCATCGGGCGGAAGGCAGGCGATCCTGCCAGGCGTCGGGGAGTCCGTGGCCGCGCAGGCGCGCGAGGACTTCGCCGACGAGATAAAGCGAACCGAGTACGACAATCGTCTCGCCGTCGGCGAGGCACGTGGCCGGCGATGGGAAGAGTTCCGCGACCGACGCGCGGCGCACCTCGCCACGGAAATCCGCCGGCACGAGCGCGGCGAGTTCCTCGACAGAGCAGGCACGTTCGTTGTCGGGACGCACCAGCACCAGGCGGCCGGCGGCCTTTGCGGCGGCGGCCACGAGCGGGCGCGCGCGTTCGATGCCCAACGCGCCCACGATGACGGTCGGCGAGGACAAGGCGGCAAGCAAAGGGGCGACGGCGCGGATGCCCTCTTCGTTGTGCGAGCCGTCGACAATCAGGCGGCGTCCGTCGATGAGGCGGAACTCCTGCCAGCGGCCGGCCCACTCGATGGAGCGCAGCGCAGCGCGGGCCTTGGCGTCGTCGATGGGTAGGCGTGTCGCGAGCTCGCACGCGAGCAGCGCCGCGCCGGCATTACGGCGCTGGTGTTCTCCGGCGAGATTCGTCTCCGGGAGACCGTCGGCGAAACGATCGCGGACGAAATGGAGCGGCGCGCCGACCTCACGGGCGCGGGCGACGATGACCGCTTCGGCTTCGGGCGGAACATCGCCCACGACGCACGGCACGCCCGGCTTGAGGATGCCCGCCTTCTCGGCGGCGATGGCGGCGAGCGTCGGGCCAAGGTACTCCTGGTGGTCGAGTCCGATAGACGTGATCACGCAGACTTCCGGGGCGCAGACATTGGTGGCGTCGAGCCGTCCGCCGAGGCCGGTCTCGAGGATGGCGACATCGACCTTCCGTTCGGCGAATTCCAGCAGCGCCGCGGCGGTGATCAGCTCGAAGAAGGTCGGGGCGTCCTCCTGGTCTTCGGCACGGATGGCTTCGTAATGCGGACGGAGGCGTTCGGCCAAGGCGACGACCGCCGCGTCGGACAGCGGCGCGCGGTCGACCTGGATGCGTTCGCCGATCGCGACGAGGTGCGGACTGGTGTAGAGGCCCGTGCGGCGACCCTGCGCGCGCTGGATCGCTTCGATCATCGCGGAGGTCGAGCCCTTGCCGTTGGTGCCGGCGATATGGAAGCACGGCTGGGCGCGCTCGGGATTACCGATGCGGGCGGCGAGGAGGCGCATGCGGTCCACGCCGAGGCGCGAACCCAGGTTACGTAGTCCCGTCAGCCAGCGGAGCGTCTCTTCTGGAGTCATCTCCGCGGCGGTCGCGCTCAGGCGCGGCTCTTCACGGCCTTCACCTTCACCTTACGGTGGGCGAGGGCGCGGAGGAGGCTGGCGAGCTTCGACTTCATCTCCTTGCGGTGGATGATCATGTCGATGAGGCCGCGCTTGAGGAGGAACTCGGAGGTCTGGAAACCTTCGGGGA
>CANHZL010000046.1 GCA_947465345.1 Opitutia bacterium
CGATTTTCCTTCGAGCGCTTGCGGCGCTTGTGCTTGTTCATCTTCAGACGACGCTTCTTCTTGAGGCTTCCCATGGGTGATAGTGACTCGCAACTTGGCGACCCCTCGGCCGACAGTAAAGCCGAAACTAAGCCGAAATAGTGGTCTCTTGTACCCAGGCTCCAACCCCCCAGGCCCTGTGGACGTCCGCCCGCAAGCGGGCGTGGTCGAAACCGTCCGAGACGAAGCCGAAACAGGCGCTGCCGCTCCCGGTCAGCCGAAAACGGACACCCGCTTTTAGGGCGATTTCATCACAAGCGACCAGCAAGGCCAAGTGCTTCCCAAAGACCGGAGCCTCCAAATCATTCCCTATAAGAGAGGGATCCGCGGCGGGCTGGGCAACCCAAGCGCCCAATTCGGCCTCCGCCTTGGCCGGTGCACGATAAACCCCCGCCTTGGCCAACAATCCGTAAGCCTCTGGCGTAGGAACGCCGAAGGGCGGCTTGATAATCATAACCCTACGGCCAGCCAAAGCGCTGCGGGGCGCTTCGGATAATATTTCCAGAAGCTCTCCCCGGCCACGCATAATCGCGGATTGGCTCCGGATAAAATAAGGGCAGTCGGAACCGACCTCAGCCGCGATGGCTTCCAACGCCGCAACCCCCAGCGGTGTACCCGAAGCCCGATCCAAGAGTCGGAGCGCGGCGGCGGCGTCGGAACTTCCGCCCCCAAGTCCGGCCCCATGGGGAATTTTTTTCGTCAGGTGAAATCTCCCGACCACGGCATCAGGGCGACACCGCTGATAGGCCGCCGCCGCCTTGAGCACGAGATTCGTTTCATCGATGGGCAAAGACGAATCGTCACACGTCATCCCTAATGGCTGACCAAGATGTAACGCGAGATGATCAGCCAACGAAATAGTGGCCACAAGGCTCACCAGTTCATGAAAGCCATCCGCGCGCCGACCGGTGACGGCTAGGGTGAGATTCAGCTTCGCGTGGGCAACTTCGACGAGCACGCATTTAAGATGCTTCACGGTCGCCGGGCTGGCGAGGCGAATCAACGGCTCAGGCCCGCGGATGTGACTTGCGATGCACCTCGCGCAGCTTGGCCACGCTGAGGTGCGTGTAGATCTGCGTGGTCGAGAGCGAGGCGTGGCCGAGCTGCTCCTGGACGAGACGCAGGTCCGCACCATTGGAAAGCAGGTGCGTCGCGCACGCGTGGCGCAGCTTGTGCGGGGTGAGATCCGCCGGGAGTCCGGCAAGTGCGAGCTTACGCTTGAGCATGAGCTGCACGGCGCGCGGATTCAGGCGTCCGCCGCGCGCGGCCAGCAAGAGCGGCTCGCCGCGGGCGGGTACGCCGCGGAGGGCGAGGTAATCCTTCACTGCCTTGACGGCGCTGTCGCCGACGGGCACGACGCGCTCCTTCGAACCTTTGCCCATCAGCTTCACGAGGCCGCTGCCGAGGTCGAGGTCGCCGCCGTCGATGCCGCAGAGTTCGGATACGCGCAGGCCGCCGCCGTAAAGCAGTTCGAGGATCGCCATGTCGCGGGCGACTTCCTGCGGGTTAGTTTTAACGGAACCTTCCGCAGCATCCATCAGCGAATCCGTCTGCGCCTCAGTGAGGAACTTCGGTAAAGATTTCGGAAGCTTCGGCAGCACGAGACCCGCCGCCGGGGTGGTGGTGATGCCGCCGCGCTCACGGAGGTCGGCGAGGAAGGCACGCAGCGCCGAGACCTGGTTATGCACGGAGCGGCGATTGTGCGTGCCCTGCCGCTCGATGACAAAGTCGCGAAGGTTGCGCGCGGTGAGCTTCGACCAATCGCCATCCCAGCCGCCATTAGACTTCATCCACAGCGCGAAGCCCTTGAGGGAGCGCCCGTAAGTCAGGCATGAAAGCGCGGCCAGCCGACGTCCAGCGAGTTGCCTCGTCAGGAAATCGGAGACCAAGGCCGAACCCGGCCAATCCGTCGGCTCCCCGTCGTCTTGCTGGACGGGGCGAAGCTTCACGGCTGCGGCTGCTTGCCGTGGACGGCGCGCACCGTGATGCCGATGCCGCCGCGAACCCCGAAGGCTCCGGTGACTTCGCACCAGATCGGATCGATGGCCGCGACGAGGTCGTCGAGGATTTTGTTCGTGAGGTGCTCATGGAACATGCCCTGCTGACGGTAGCTCCAGTAGTAAAGCTTGAGGGACTTCGACTCCACGATGCGCGGACCCGGCACATAGCGAATCGTAATCTTGGCGAAGTCGGGCTGGCCAGTCGCCGGACAGAGGCAGGTGAACTCATCGGTCGAGAGCTCGACGGTATAGTTCCGGCCCGCATTGCGGTTCGGGAAGGTCTCCAGCGTCTGCTGGGGCTTGTTCTGGGTATTCCCGAGGTGGGAGAGTCCGGTGAGGTCCTGAGGCTGAGTGGCCATGCGGACAGGCAACCAATCCCGACGAAAGAGACAAGCGTCGAACGGCGAAAGGCCCTATCTGCCCCAAACTGCTTGCCTCATTCCGCCGCCGCGGTTGCCTCGTTCATACCTCGCCGCATGCAAGTCCGGGCCATCGCCATCCTCGGAGCCACCGGCTCTATCGGCACGACCACCCTCAATGTCGTCCGGGCCCATCCGTCTCGTCTGCGCATCGCCGGCCTAGCCGCCCATTCTCGCTGGCGTGACCTTGTCGGCCCAGCGAAGGAGTTCGGCGTGAGCGTCATCGCTTTGGCCGATCCCGCCGCCGCCGCCGAAGCCCGCTCCTCCGGCGCCTTCCCTGCCGGCACCCGCATCCTTGAAGGCACCGCCGGTCTCACCGAGGTCGCCTGCCTCCCTGAAATCTCGATGGTCGTCTCCGCCGTCGTCGGCACCGCCGGCCTCGCGCCGACGCTCGCCGCACTGAAGGCGAAGAAGGATGTCGCCCTCGCGAGCAAGGAACTCCTCGTGCTCGCCGGCAAGTTCGTCACCGAAGCCGCCCGTAAGTCGGGCGCGCGCCTGCTGCCGGTCGACAGCGAGCACAACGCGATCCACCAGCTGCTCCGCGACAAGCCCAAGGGCGATATCGCCCGCCTTATCCTCACGGCCTCAGGCGGCGCTTTCCGCGACACGCCGATCGCCGACCTGAAGCACGTCACGCTCGCCCAGGCGCTCAAGCATCCGAATTGGAGCATGGGCCCGAAGGTCACGATCGATTCGGCGACGATGGCGAACAAGGGCCTCGAGGTCATCGAAGCGCGCTGGCTCTTCGACGTCCCCGCCGAGCGTATCGACGTCGTGGTGCACCCGCAGAGCATCATCCATTCGTTGGTGACGCTGACCGACGGCAGCCTGCAGGCGCTGCTCTCGCCACCCTCGATGGCCTATCCGATCCAGGACTGCCTCCTCTTCCCGGAACGCCTGCCCTGCCCGGCCCCGCGACTCGACCTCGCCCAGGCGCTGACGCTCGGCATGACCCCGCCAGACCCGGCTCGCTACCCTTGCCTTGGCCTGGCCCGCGCCGCCGCCCTCACCGGCGGGACCGCCCCGGCGATCTTCAATGCCGCCAATGAGGTCGCGGTGGCCGCATTCGTGGCCGGTAAGCTCCCTTTCACTGGTATCGCTGAGCTCGTGGGACGCACCCTGGCTGCGGTTTCGGCCCGCGAACCGGCTCAATTGGATGAAGTCCTCGCCGCCGACGCCGAAACCCGCGTCGTCGCGTCCAGGCTCGCCCTGGGCCTCACCCTTTAAGATAAACACTCTCCCCTCTTTCCATGGATAATCTTTCTTTCGGCGACCTTCTCGGCTCCCTCTGGGGCATCGCCCTCGTGGTGGCTTTCTTCGGCGGCTCTATCTTCGTCCACGAGCTCGGCCACTTCCTCGCCGCCCGCAAGCGCGGCCTGAAGATCGAACGCTTCTCCATTGGCTTCGGCCCCCGCCTCTTCGGCTGGACCGGCAAGGATGGCGTCGATTACCGCGTCTCGATTATCCCGCTCGGCGGCTACGTCGCCTTGCCCCAGCTCGCCGAGATGGAAGGCATCGAAGGCGCCAGCAGCGAGGAAGCCGAAAAACTCCCGAAGATCTCCTACGCCGACAAGATGATCGTCTCGGTCATGGGCGCGGTCTTCAACGTCATCTTCGCCTTCGCGTTGGCGTGCATCCTCTGGTTCACCGGCATGCCGGTCGCCGAAGGTACCTCCAGCACCGTCATCGGCTACGTCCCCGAACAGCTCGTCACCAGCTCCGGCCACCTCGCGGAACTTGGTCTGGGCAACACAGTACCAGGACCTGCCTACAAAGCCGGCCTGCGCTCTGGTGACAAGGTCCTGTCGGTCGACGACAACCCGGTCTCGAATTTCAATCAGATCACCGAGGCGGTGATGCTCGGAAACCGCAAGGACTCCCAGGGCAACCCGACCGCGACCTTCAAGGTCGAGCGCGACGGGCAGACCCAAGAGTTCGTCGTCCAGCCAGCTCGCATCGAGCTGAATGCGAAATCTGGCGACAAGGTCCGCATGGCCGGCCTGCAGCCTCGCACCGCGGTCATCATCGGGACGCCCGCGCCGAAATCGCCTGCCGAGAAGGCCGGGCTCAAAGCCGGCGACCGCGTGCTCTCCATCGATGGCCAGCCGCTTAACAACACGGTCGAATTCCGCGAACTACTCCGCAAGGGCGGAGCCAAACCCCGCACACTGCTCGTCGAACGCGAAGGCGGCGTCAGTACTAAGGTCGTTATCACCCCGCAGGTGAACACGACGGTCAACCCGGTCAGCATCATCGCCTACGGCGACGAGAAGAACCGCCACTCCCTCATCGTGCTGCCCGCCACCCGCGACCTGCTCACCAAGGACCCTGCCGCCGTCCGCGATCAGCTGATGGTGCTGGGCATCTCGCCCGACGACCTGACCCTCGCCGACACGCTCAAGATCGGCACGATCATCGACAAGGTCGATGGTCGCGATCAGATCGTCTCGGTCCGTTCGCTCGATGACCTCGAGAAAGCCGGCTCCGGCGCGGCCCGCGATCTCACGGTCTACTGGAAGCGCGCCAATGGCGACGCCGGTAATCTGACCCTCCGCAACGCCCAGGTCCGCCGCGGTAAGCCGGTCGAACACGCCCAGATCGGCACGTACTTCGTGACGAAGCCGGAACTCGCCTACCGCAACCCCTGGGAGACCTGCTCGGGCATCGTGAAGTCGACCTTCACCACGCTGGGGCGCCTCTTCGACCGCGGCTCCGACATCCAGGTGAAGCAGCTGGCCTCGGTGATCTCGATCACGAAGACCTACTACAATCTCTCCGAGGACATCCGCCGCGTGCTCTGGTTCACGGTGCTCATCAACCTGAACCTCGCCGTCCTCAACCTACTGCCGATCCCCGTCCTCGACGGCGGCCACATGCTCATCGCCACCATCCAGCGTTTCACCAAGGGCGTCCTGAACAACAAGGCGGTCATCATCCTGCAATACACCTTCATGGGCCTGCTGCTCTCGCTCATGGCCTACATCATCCTGCACGACGTCCGCCGTTGCTCCGGCGACAGCGAACTCCAGCTCAAGCAGCAGCTCCTGGAACGCCACGTCTATAAGCAGCAGGACTTCGGCGCGAAGAAGTAGGCCGAGGCCTGAAGGCCGCACAGGGGTAGGGATAGGGGTTGGGATTGGGGCAGTAAACATCCTCAGCCCTTACCCACCCCTACCCCCATCCCTACCCCTACCCCTTTCGTTACGTTTGCACTCTCCTGCATTTGCACCTTATCTCCCGTCACACCCCCATGGAAAAGACCCTCCCTGAAAGCTCCCGTCGCCAGTTCCTCGGCAGTCTCGGCGCCGCCTTCGCCGCCCTGAGCGTGCCGGCCGCCCTTGCCGCCGCCGACGCGGTCCAGGCCGAAGCCAAGGCGCTACCGCGCAAGAAGATCACCGACCCGTACATCTACAAGTTCTCGATCGGCAAGTTCGAGGCCTGGTCCATCAGCGACGGCTACGGCACCTTCAAGAACTGCGTGACGAAGAAGATGTTCCCGAAGTCCGACACCGAGGCGATGACCAAGGCGCTCGTCGACAGCGGCGAACGCCCCGACGACGTCACGCTCTACATCAACATCCTGCTCCTGCGGAAAGACAAGGAAGTCATCCTCGTCGACGCCGGCTTCGGCCCGGTCGAACGCGACACCTGGGGCTGGCTCACCCAGGCGATGGCCTCGCCGGAAGTGGGCATCAAGCCGGAGCAGGTGACGCATGCCCTGCTCAGCCACTCGCACATCGACCATATCGGCGGCTTCACCAGCAAAGGTCGCATCCTCTTCCCGAACGCGGCCCTGCACGTCCTGCAGACCGAGGTCGATTTCTGGCGCGGCAAGCAGCCCGACTTCTCGAAGTCGCACCGCACCGACGACATCCAGGGAATGATCAAGAGCGTGCGCAAGTCCTTCGATATCCTCCAGCCGAACCTGGTGCTGCATAAGGACGGCGACCAGATCCTCGACGGCGCGATCACGATCCTCGCCGCCCCGGGCCACACCGACGGCCACGCGATCTACCGCATCAAGTCCGAAGGCCAGTCCCTCCTCCACCTCTCCGACCTCGCGCACAACCACGTGCTGATGCTCGAAGACCCGAACTGGTTCATCGACTTCGACCACGACCCGGTCTCCGCCGTGGCGACCCGCAAGAAGGTCTTCGCCGAGATCGCCGCCACGAAGGAACGCGCCTTCGGCTTCCACCTCCCTTGGCCGGGCCTCGGCATCGTGGCCCCCAACGGCCGCAAGGGCTATCAGTGGATTCCGTCCACCTGGCGCTGGGATTTCTGACGCTCGTTGACGGCTGAGGGCAAAGGGGTTGAGAATGACCCCATGCCCTCGGACTACTGTCCCTCCCGCCACCGCACGGTCCGCCGCCTCACCCGCGTCGTGAACGTGGGCGACGTGGCCGTGGGCGGAGCAAACCCGATCCGGCTCCAGTCGATGACGACCTCCGACACCGAGGATGTCGCGGCGACCGTGGCGCAGGCGATCCGGCTCGCGGAGGCGGGTTGCGAGATCATCCGCATCACAGCCCCGAACAAGGCCGCGGCCAGCGCGCTCAAGGACATCCACCGGCAGTTCCGCGCGGCGGGCTTCAATCAGCCGCTGGTCGCCGACGTCCACTTTCTCCCGGTCGCCGCCATGGAAGCGGTCGAACACGTGGAGAAGGTCCGCGTGAACCCGGGCAACTACGCCGACAAGAAGAAGTTCGCGGTGCTGGAATACACCGACGC
>CANHZL010000047.1 GCA_947465345.1 Opitutia bacterium
GAGCGTTCAGGCGAATCATTGCTGAAGCTCTCTTTGGATGAATCCGCGCCTGATCTCGCTGCGGCCTCGCTCAAGGCCGTGGTCGGCTATCCTAAAGACGACGTCTCGACCGCACTTCTCGCCGGATGGTCGCATTACGCACCCGCCCGGCGGGATGCCGTCCTCGGCGCCTTGCTCGCCGTTCCTTTCCATGTGAAGGGTGTCCTTGCCGCGGTTGAGGCCAATCGCCTGCCTGCCAGCGCCTTTACGGGCGTCCGCCGACGTCAGGTGCTTGCCGCCAAGGATCCCGCCGTGAGAGCCCTAGCGGAGCGTCTGCTGACCGTTTTGGCACGTCCGGAGGCCTTGGCCGAAGCCACCAAGGCGTTGGCGCTGAAGCCCACGCCGGCGAATGGACCTGTCGTCTTCAATGCCGTCTGTGCCACCTGCCATCGCTTGGATAGAGAAGGGCATGCGGTCGGGCCAGACCTCTTCGATATCCGTCGCCAGACCAAGGAGAACATCCTGTTCCATATCGTGAATCCTGACGCCGAGATCGCCCCGGCCTTCACCGCGTATCTCGCCGAGGCCAAGGATGGACGCGTCCTCAGCGGTATACTCGTCGGTGATACGCCCACCTCGATCACCCTACGCGGGCCGTTAGGTGTCGAAGCGTCCCTGCTGCGTTCCGACCTCGCCAAGCTCGAGTCGCTGCCTGGCTCTCTTATGCCGACCGGCCTCGAAGCGGGCCTGAGTAAGCAGCAGTTGGCAGATTTGTTGGCCTATCTCAAGGGGGAGAAGTAAGGCAGGCTAGGGTAGCACGCGGTGCTGCCCCTACCTTGCACTTGCGGGGCGAGCAGGGCGGGGTAGAAAAGGTCTACCCCTATGAGCCCTACTCGTCGTGAATTCCTCAGTTCCCTTGGCGGCCTAGCCGCCGGTTATGCTCTCGCCCCCGCTCTGCGCGCGGCGGAAGCCAGTGGTAAGCCCCTCGGCCTCGCCCTCTGCGGCCTCGGCGGTTACTCAAACGGCGAACTCTCGCCTGCACTACTGGAGACCAAGAACGTGAAACTGGTGGCGGTGATCACGGGCACCCGCGCGAAAGGCTTAAAGCTGGCGAAGCTCCACGGCTTTGATGAGTCGAATATCTATTCTTACGAGCAGTGGGACAAGGTAGCCGCCAACAAGGCGATCGACATCGTCTACGTGGTGACACCTCCCGGCATCCACGCTCAGAATGTCGTGGCAGCTTTCGGCGCCGGCAAGCACGTCATCTGCGAGAAGCCGATGGCTATTTCCGCCGCTGAGTGCGATACGATGATTGCCGCGGGTAAAAAGGCCGGTAAGCGACTCGCAATCGGCTACCGACTCCATTTCGATCCGTATCACCAAGAACTTGTCCGCCTGGCCAAGACCAAGGAGCTTGGTCCATTTATGAAGATCTCATCGGCGAATGGCTATACACTCCGTCGCAAGTCCTGGCGCATCGAGAAGAGGCTCGCCGGCGGCGGGGCGCTGACGGACATGGGTATCTATTCGATTCAGGGGGTCTGCATGGCGGCCGACGCCAATCCTATCTCCGTTACCGCTAAGGAACTATCCAAGACCCAGCCCGAACTCTTCGTCGAAGTCGAGCAGGCCCTGGAGTTTCGCCTCGAGTTCGCCAATGGCGCCGTGGCCGATATCTGGTCGGGCTATGACGCCAACCGCGCCGAGTTATTCGCGGAAGCCGCCAAGGGTTGGTTCAAGGGAGAGAAGTCGGTCTTCGGCTATCGCAATCTTAACATTTCGACCTCGGCCAAGGGTAAGCTGGACTTCGGTATCTTCCGCCAGCAGCAGCGCCATATGGATGGCGTTGCTGCCGCATTCCGCGATGGCACCGAGGTCACCTGCACCGGCGAAGTCGGCCGTCGCGACATGGTCATCATCGACGGCATCTATGAGTCGATTAAGACGGGGAAGAAGGTCGAGTTGAAGTACAGTTAAGGGCCAGAGTTAGGACCGGGGCCTGGCTGGGTTCCTGCGGTAAGAAGCCTGATGCTTCCTGGCCCTAGCCATAGCCCTGGCTCAAGACCTTAATTTACCAACCCTTCGCCAACTCAATGAGTTTCGCGGAGGCTTGGGTCATGGCGGCTTCGCGTTCCTTCTCGCCGCTATTCACGCCTTCAGCGTGGACGAACGTGACGTCGGTGATGCCGATGAAGCCGAGAATCTTGCGCAGGTAGGGTTCTTGGAAATCAAAGTCCGTGCCGGCGACGAAGCCACCGCGGGAAGTGACGATGAGGGCCTTCTTGCCTTTGACTAGGGGCTCGACGCCTTCCTCGGTCAGCTTGAAGGTCATGTCCGTGCGCACCACTTGGTCGATCCAAGCCTTAAGGCAGGCCGGGATGGAGAAGTTATGCATGGGCGTGGCAATGAGCAGCGTGTCGCAGGCGAGTAGTTCGGCCGTGAGGGCGTCGGAATGGTGCAGGATACCTTTCATTGACGGATCGTCATGGTCTGCTGGGGCGAAGGCCGCGCCGACCCAAGCGTCGGAAATAAAGGGGGCGGATGATGGCCGACGTCGCGATGGGTGACCTGCAATCCTTGGAACCGAAGGCGAAGGTTCTGGATGAAGCCCGCAGAAAGTTTCCGGGTTACCGAGCGGACCGTGCGAGGCGAGGCGTCGATGTGCAGGACTTTCATCGGCATAAGGTATCCGCTGCTGAGGGGAAGTCAAAGGGGTGGATTCCAAGCCAAGGGAGACCGGAAACCGGATGATTTGCTGGGGTGTACTTATACCCGCAGCATTGTCCCCGGTTTCCGGTCTCCTTTTGAATCGATGCCGCTATGTCGTGACGCGGTCCCGACCCTACCTCATTCGGCCCTCTCCGTTCGTCCCCTTGGCCAGCGTCGCCTTAAGTTCGGCCACGAACTGCGGGTATGACGGGACCTTGGCGCTATGGTCAGCGTCCACGAAAAACCAAACTAGTTATATTGCTAGCCCCGGCCCTGTCTCTGGCCCTAGCCCTCCGACGCTTCGCGTCGGTTACACTTCCCAATCGTCGCCCTTGCCCTGGAGGAACTTGTCGATCGCACCGAGCACGAGGTCGACGGCTTCTTCTTGGGAGGTCTTGTCGGTCTTGATATGGACCTCGGGAGATTCCGGGGCTTCGTACGGAGACGAGATGCCGGTGAACTCAGCAATCTCGCCACGGCGGGCCTTGGCGTAGAGTCCCTTGACGTCGCGGGATTCGCAGACGGCGAGCGGGGCGTCGACGAACACCTCGATGAACGTGTGGTTTGCGAGGGCGGCGCGGGCCTTGGCGCGGTCGGCGGACAACGGAGCAATCAAGGTGACGAGTGTGATGTGACCCGTGCCAGCAAAGAGGCCGGCCACGGCGGAGGCACGACGGACGCTTTCGGCACGGTCGGCGGCGGAGAAGCCTAGGTCGCGGTTGAGCGAGACGCGGAGGTCGTCGCCATCGACGCGGATGACGTTGCGGCCGGCGTCGAAGAGACGGCGCTCGACGGCTTCGGCGATGGTCGACTTACCCGAGCCCGAGAGGCCCGTGAACCAGACGACTGCCGGCGGGTGGCCGGCGCGGGCGCCGCGTTCGGAGGCGGTGACCTTGCCGGAAGGGGCTTCGGACTTCGAGACCGCATCGAGGATGATGCCGCCGCCATGAATGCGGCCGCCTTCTTCGAGAGCGAAGCGACCCGTGATGGGGCACTCGCTGTGCAGATCGTAAGCGATGTTACGCGTGGCGCGGACGATCACTTCGCAGATGGAGTCGCGAGGGACGCTGGCGGCCTCCTTGGATTCGAGCGTGGAGGCATCGGTGACCTTGATGATCTTGGCGATGACGGCGTCGACGTTCTGGGTGAGCAGGCGCAGGCGGTAGGTCTTGTTCTGAACGAGGGGCTCTTTGCCCAGCCAGAAGATGCGGGCGCGGAATTCGCGGCCGACGCGGGGCTGGTTGGCCGGGTGGGAAGCGACCTGGCCGCGTTCCACGAAGATCTGCTCAGAGAGCGTCACGCTGGCGGAGCCGCCCGTACCGACGACCGAGCGGGATTCAGGGCCCGGCCAGTCTTCGAAGGTGCGGACCGTGCTGCGACGTCCGCCAGGCTGGAAGATAAGCTCGTCGCCGGGACGGATGGCGCCGGCTTCGACGCGACCAGCGATGATGCGACGGTGGTCGAAACGGTAGATGTCGGAGACCGGCAGGCGCAGGGGTAGGCCGGTGAGGTCGTCCTCGTGGGCGAAGTTGTCGAGGGCTTCGGTAACCGTCGGACCCTTCCACCAAGCCATCTTGGCGGAGCGTTCGACGACGTTCTCGCCGTGCTTAGCGGCAATCGGGATGAAGTGGACGGCGTTCAGGCCGAGCGTCTTCAGGAAAGCCGAGTATTCGGCGACAATCTTCTGGTAGGTGGACTCGGAGTGGTCGACGAGGTCCATCTTATTCACCAGCACGACGAGCTGCTTCACGCCCAGGAGGGAGAGTAGGAATGCGTGGCGGCGGGACTGGTCCATCACGCCTTCCTTGGCGTCGATGAGGAGAAGGGCAGCGGAGGCGCTGGCGGCGCCAGTCACCATGTTCTTGAGGAATTCCTTGTGGCCCGGGGCGTCGATGATCGCGTAGGCGCGCTGCTTCGTGCGGAAGAAGATACGCGTCGTGTCGATGGTGATGTTCTGTTCCTGCTCTTCGATTAGGGCGTCGAGGAGGAAGGCGTATTCGAACTCCATGCCTTCGATGGCACAGTTCTTACGAACCTGCTCGATTTTGCCGTTGGGCAGGGAGTCGGTGTCGTTGAGGAGGCGGCCGACGAAGGTGGATTTGCCGTGGTCGACGTGGCCGACGACGACGACGTGCATCTTGCGATGGTCTTCGACGGAGGGAAGGGAGGTGCTCACTGGTTGGGAAAGAGATTGGGTGTTCATCTTGTTGGGCGGCTCACATGAAGCCCTTGGCGCGGAGTTCCTGCATCGAGTTGCGACCGACATGGTCCTGGGCGCGACCGGCGCGTTCGCTGGTCTTGGTCAGCTTCAGTTCCTCGATAACTTCGTCGATGTTGCTGGCCGGGCTGTCGACCGGGTGCGTGATCGGGTGGCAGCCGAGGGAGCGGAAGCGCTTGCCGTTGCGGGCGAAGTAGAGGGTCGGGTTCGGGATGTTCTCGCGGCGGATGTATTCCCAGATATCGAGTTCGGTCCATTCGAGCAGAGGCTGCACGCGGACGTGGCCGCCTTCGGGAGCGGAGCTGGCGAACTGGCCCCAGAATTCCGGCGGCTGATCTTTGTAGTCCCAGTTGCCTTCAGCGGAGCGAGGGGAGAACCAGCGCTCCTTGGCGCGGGTCGGGTCTTCGTCGCGGCGAATGCCGGTGACGAGGGCGTCCCACTTGAATTCATCGATCGCAGCCTTGAAGGGGACGGTCTTGAGCTCGTGCGTGACGGTGACGGGGTCGTGCGTGGCGTAGCCGATACCACGGCGGATGGCGTCTTCGTTGACGCGGACGATGAGATCGATGCCATGGATGACCTTGGCCTTTTCGCGGAACTCATACATCTCCGGGAATTCGTAGGTCGTATCGATGTGCAGGAGAGGGAAGGGGATCTTGCCGCAGAACGCCTTACGGGCCAACCAGATGAGGACGTTGGAGTCCTTGCCCATGGACCAGGGCATGCAGACGGAGCGGAAGTTGGCGAAAGCTTCGCGGAAGACGTGGATTGACGTCTGTTCGAGGCGCGTGAGGTGGTCGTTTTGAGCGTTGCGGGACATTGGCTGAAGAAAGGTGGGAGCGGGTGGCGGTTAGCGGTTGGCGGTTGGGAGCGCAGAGAGGCTGAAGGGAAAGGGGGAAGCGGATGGCGGTTAGGAGAAGAGGGTTCAAGATGGGGGCGTGGATTTTTGAGGTTTTCCAATCCGCCAACCGCTAACCGCTAGCCGCCTAACCCTTTCTTAGTATGGGTATGCAGGCCGCATTCCTTTTTATCGAAGCCAGGCCAGCGGCCGCCGCGTTCGTCGCCGCCTGAGGTGGGCAGGGTGCAAGGGAAGCAACCGATGGAGCGGTAGCCGCGGTCGTGCAGGACGTTGTGAGGCAGGCCGTGTTCCTTGAGGTAGGCCCAGACTTGGTCGCGGCTCCAGTCGACAAGCGGGTTGAGCTTCCAGACGTCGGAGTTATCAGGACGGGCGGCGAGCGAGAGCAGCGGCGTGACGGAACGCTCGGCGCTCTGGTCGCGGCGCATACCGGTGATCCAGAGGTCGAGGTCGAAGAGTTTCTTGCCGAGCGAGTCGACCTTGCGGAGTTCGCAGCACTTCTCAGGGTCGCGCTTCCAGAGTTCGGCGCCGTATTGGGCGGCCTGCTGTTCGACTGTCTGCTCTGGGTGTACTTCCTCGACCTTAATGCCGAGGTGGGCTTCGAGCTTCGCCTTGAACTCGAGTGTCTCTGGGAAGAGGAGGCCGGTGTTGAGCGTGAAAGCCTGGAGCGGAATACCGGCGGTCTTAGCGAGGTGTAAGATGACGATGCCAGCGGGCTGGAAGCTCGTGCCGATGCCAGCACGGGCGCCGAAGGTCTCGTAAGCCCAGCGCAGACGGTCCACCGGCGCCAACGTCGAGAGACGGGCGTCGAGATCCGGGATGCGGTCTGGGTTTAGGTCGGCCATTGACTGACTTAGGCGGCGGGAGCGGCAGGCCAGACAGGGGCCTGGTCGACCCAATCACCAAAGGCCTGGCCGGCGGTGCGTTCCTTGGCGTACTGCTTGAAGAGTTCGCCGATGAGCACTGGGATTTCGTCCGCGAGCGCGGCTTCCTTCCAGAGGCGAGCGAGGCGGGTGCCTTCGCGGTTGCCGCCGAGCATGATGTTGTACTTGCCCGGGGC
>CANHZL010000048.1 GCA_947465345.1 Opitutia bacterium
CCTGCCCGAACACGACAGTTAAGCATGCAGCCGCCGATGGTAGTGCACCCCCGCTGGTGTGCGAGAGTAGGTCATCGCCAGGTTTACGGACCCCGGTCTCCGCAAGGAGATCGGGGTCCCCTCATTTACGCGGGTCGCCAGGCGGCCGGAGCAAAGACTCCGTTCGCCTGATCCGTCGTGTCCATGCCACTCGGGGTGAGGGTGAAGGGCTCATTGCCTGCCGCCCTCGATAGTCTTGGGTATGACTATCGGTCTGGGCTGAGCACGCCACGGTGCCTCAATCGCTGACGGGTTAGCCGCTCAGCACTCAGTCGTGGCGTCGGCCGCCGCTTAGCGGCGAACGCACAGTTCCCCTAGCGTCTGCATCGAGGGTGCGGTCGACATGAGGCTCAGCTCGATGGCCCCCAGCTCCTTCGCTGCCGGATCGGAGGTCAGGTCAGGCTCCCCAGCCGAGCCGGCGGAGTGGGTGTCCACGACTGCCCAAAGTTCACCGACGGTCATCGCTTCGAGTGGCCGGGCGGGCTTATGCCCGCCGGTAAGCGATTCCGAGGCTAGGAGATTGGCGTCACGCAGCATCTGGAGGCAACCCTCGGCCACCGTCGCCGGGACGCGGGCGGTGAGGGCGATATCATCGGCGGTTGGGCCGGCTTTCCCTGCGCGGTAGCGTCGCAGTGTCTCTGAGACGCAGACGAAGGCGAGCGTGCGTCGCGCCCGATGACTAAGACCTTCCCAGGCCTTGTGGCGCGCGAGCGCCCGTCGGTTTTGATAGGCGTACGCGACTTGTCCGCCGATCAGTACGAAGAGCCACGTCAGGTATGATCCGAACATGAGCACGAGTACGATGCTGAGTTCGCCGTAGAGGCTTTGGAATTGCGTGACCTTGCCGACGTAGAGCGCAGCGAGGCGATGGTTTGCGGCGATGAGCACGGCGATGGTGAGCCCGCCGATGAAGGCAGCGCTCCAGCGTACGCGCACGTTCGGCATCATCCGATTGAAGGCCCCAAAGGCGAGCGTGAGCAATGCCAGCGAAATGACCAGCGGGCCGCCGCCGCTGATGAACTCAAGCACGGTACTGCCGCCCGGCACGCGCTGCAACCAGCCGGTCAGCCAGGTGGTGCCGTCGCCGATTGACGCCGCGATGGAGGCGGCTGAAAGCATCGTGAGCGTCGATGCTCCGACGAGGAAGAAGAGGACAAGGAAGAGCAGGTAGTTCGCGAAACGATCACGCCAGCTTCGCCCAAAGCGCACGCCCCAGATACCGTTCAGCGCGTCTTCGACGCGGCTCAGCATGAGCACGGCGAAGCCGAGGATGAGAGCCAATCCGATCACGCCCGCCTCGCCGCTCGCGGCATTCTTCAGGAGCCCGTCGACGAGTCCGTCGAGGTCCTTGTTGATCTCGCGCAGGGTCACGACTTGTCCCGTCTTGCCCGCTTGCGCGACGACCTGCGGTGCAACGTATTCGACAGCCGCAACGATTGCTCGCTTCGCCGGATTGTCCGCCTGCGCGCCGGCGCGCGAGAGAATGAAACCCGACACGGTGAGCGCGAGTGCAAGGAGTGGCCCAAGCGACATCAACGTGTAATAGGTGAGCGCAGCGGATTGCTGCGGCAGCCGATTATCGAAGACGCCATACCAAGTCGTGACGATCACACGCCAGGCGGCCTTGAGGCCTCCACGCCAGCCACCTTGCGCCAGCGCTTCCGGCGTCCAGCTGGAGGCGAAGAAGCCTTGGCTTCGTTGATCAGCCTGGGAGTTGGCGGAGGGGCCCGTGTTCATGGGATAAACGTGGGGCAGGGGAACGGGCTCCGCAACCTCCGCCCTCGGCGCCAGGTGAACAGCGTGAGCAACACCAACAACTGACGTTTGCGGACCTATTCCGTCCCCGTTTTCATTGGGGTAATCACCCTAACCGTGCTGACCTATCAAATTTCCGTTAAAATCCCCAATTGTGAATAAACTTTTTTACCTAAGTAACGAAATGTCAGTATCTTGCGTTTAAACCCTACATATAGTGGTGAAATAAATTTGCACCCCCTACATCTAGTAATTTACTCCCGAACATACCAATCACCTAGCGGCCTTACCGGCCTCTAACTAGGGCCTTTTCCCCACTCTCCATCCATGGAAACCATCACCATCAAAGTAGGTCAAAAAACCTTCATCCTCGATAAGACCAAAGCCGAGGAAGCTTTCGCCAACAAGCGCGTCATCAACGGTCGCGAGACCATGTTCTTCAACATCCTCCCGCTGAAGTACCAGTGGGCTTACGATCTCTACAAGACGATGAAGAACAACCATTGGGAGCCGGAGGATATCCCGATGCAGAAGGACTGCGAACAGTGGCGCGACCAGACGGGACAGATCAGCGAAATCGACCGCTGGATCGTCAAGATGGCCATCGGTTATTTCTCCGCTGCCGAAGGCATCGTCGGCGACAACATCATCCACGTCGTCCGCGAGGTCGTCACCGCCCCTGAGCTCAAACTCGTCCTGGGCCGTCACGCACACGAAGAGAACATCCATGCCGACTCGCTCGTCTACATGATCTCCTCGCTCGGTATCAACCCGCACGAGTGCGAGGCGATGTTCGAGGATATCCCGACGATCGCCAACAAGGCCGCTTTCGTCGTCAACAATTCGCGCGCGCTGCGCCGCAAGCTCGACCTCACTAAGCTCGAAGACAAGCAGGCGCTCGCCCACAACATCTTCCTCTTTGGCCAGTGCATGGAAGGCACCCAGTTCTACGGCCTCTTCGGCATGGTGCTCTCGCTTGCCCGCCAGAACAAGTTCCCTGGCATCGGCCAGATGTTCCGCTACACGCTGCGCGACGAGTCCAACCACATCGACCTTTTCCGCAATCTGCTCGCTGAGCTGGTGAAGGAGAACCCCGACGTCTGGACCCCTGCCTTCAAGGAAGAACTCCGCCAGCTGATGGCCACCGCCGTCACGCTCGAGAAGGAGTTTATCCGCGACTGCCTCCCAGTCAACGGCCTCGGCCTCTCCTCCAAGGAGTTCGAACTGTACATCGACTTCATCGCCGACCGTCGCTTGCGTAACTGCGGCCTCGATCCGCTCGTCGCCGAGACGACCAACCCTTTCCCCTGGCTGTCCGAGATGATGGATCTCAAGAAGGAGCAGAACTTCTTCGAAGGACGCGTCACCGAATACCAGAAGCAGGGCGCCCTCGGTACCGTCAACGACGACGAACTTTGATCGCCCGCTGACCAGATTTAGGCGTCCGCCCCACTTGGCGCCTCGTTTGGTACGCTTCCTGTTCTTACTTAACCACTCTCCTTTCACCAAAAACTTGCGCCGGCCACCGCCGACGCAAATCGACCCTCGTTTCCTTTTCCCCGACTCCCTTTACCCTCCCACTCTCTTCAATATGAAATCCGAACTCCCTTTCTTCCGCGAAGATATCGCCCTCAAGAACGCCGTCCGCTCCCCGGCTGGTGCCAAGCCCCGCTTCAACTGGCGTGAATCGCTGCCCGCCGTCGCCGGCGGCCCTGCCGACGGCCTCGACGCCGCACAGATCGCCGACATCATCGGCGCTGCGCTGACTGACCTCCTCGTCGCCCGTCAAGAACAGGACATCTTCACCGAGTCCAATCGCCAGTTCGTCGCCGCCGTCGCCAGCGACGTCGTCCGTGTGCTTTCCCAGTCCGGCGTGCAGGTCGGCGAAGGCCTTGTCCTGCAGGCTATCGAGGACGCCCTCGTGCGTTACAATCGCCACGACGTCGCCAAGAGCCTCCTCTTCTCCCGCGGAGGCTTCGAGGCCGCCGCTCCTGAGCCGCTTTCCGTCACGACCCGCCTGATGCGCCGCAACGGCCAGGTCGTCCCTTGGCTCCCCAATAAGATCACCCTCGCGGTACGTATGGCCTTCCTCTCCCTCGAGCAGGATCCGGCGCCCTCTGAGCGCGTCGCCGCCGGCGTTACCCGCCGCGTCGCCGACCTCGGTCAGACGATCATCGGCATCGAGGAGGTCCAGGACCTCGTTCAGGAAGAGCTGATGCGCCAGGGCCATTACAAGGTCGCCCAGAATTACATCCTCTACCGCTCCTCCCGCTCCCGCGAACGCGAAATCCTCGCCTCCCAGCCGGCCGTCGTCGACGACCGTCAGGAGTCGATGATCCTCGTCAAGAACGCCGACGGTTCGACCTACCTCTGGAATGGCGACGAACTCCGCAAGCGTATCGCCTTCGCCGCCGCCGGACTCGAGCTCGTGCGCTCGCCCGAACAGATCGAATCCGAACTCCGTCGCGGTCTCTTCAACGAAATCTCCGAGGCCGACCTGCGCAAGACGATCGAGCTGAACGCCAAGAGCCTCGTCGAAGTCGACGCCGACTTCGCTAAGTTCGCCGCCCGCATCTGCCTCTCCTACATCTACGAAGAAGTCCTTGGCTGGAGCATCACCCGCGACGGCGTCTCCCAGCTCAAGGAATTCCACCGTGCTCAGTTCGCCGCCTACATCGATCGCGGCATCGCCATCGGCCGCCTCTCGCCTGACCTCCGTAAGTACAACCTCGCCAAGCTCGCCGACGCCCTCGACCCGATGGCGGACATGGACTTCGAGCTCCTCGGCGTGCAGACGATGTACGACCGCTACCTCATCATCGACAAGACGGTGAAGCCAGCCCGCCGTCTCGAGACGCCCCAGTTCTTCTGGATGCGCGTCGCGATGGGTCTCTTTCTTCGCGAGGAGAAGAACCGCGAGGAGTGGGTCATTCGCCTCCACGCGCTCTACAAGTCCCGCCGCTTCTGCAGCTCGACCCCGACGCTCTTCAACTCGGGCACGCTCCACAGCCAGCTCTCCTCCTGCTATCTCTACCAGGTCAACGACACGATCGAGTCCATCATGATTCGCGGCATCGCGGAGAATGCCTTCCTCTCCAAGTGGGCCGGCGGTCTCGGCGGTTCCTGGACCTCCGTCCGCGGCACGGGCTCTTACATCAAGGGCACCAACGGCGAATCCCAGGGCATCATCCCGTTCCTCAAGCTCCATAACGACCAGCTGGTCGCCGTTAATCAAGGTGGCAAGCGCCGCGGTTCCGGCTGTGCCTACCTCGAGACCTGGCACAACGACATCGAGGACTTCCTCGAGCTCCGTAAGAACACCGGCGACGACCGTCGCCGTACGCATGACATGAACACGGCCAACTGGATCCCCGACCTGTTCATGAAGCGTCTCAAGAACCGCCAGAACTGGACGCTCTTCCTTTCCAACGAGACCCCGGACCTGCACGAGACCTTCGGCTCCGACTTCGAGAAGCGCTACGTCGCCTACGAAGCACGCGCCAAGAAGGGCGAGATCTTCGGCAAGGAGATGCCCGCCATCGAGCTCTGGAAGAAGATGCTCGGGATGATCTTCGAGACCGGCCACCCGTGGATCACCTTCAAGGATCCCTGCAACGTCCGCTCCCCGCAGGACCACGTCGGCGTCATCCACTCCTCCAACCTATGCACGGAGATCACGCTCAACACGAGCGCCGAGGAGACCGCCGTTTGCAACCTGGGCTCCGTCGTCCTCGACTCGCACCTCAAGGCCGATGGCAGCATCGATCATGCGATGCTCCGCGAGACCGTCACGGTCGCCGTCCGCGCCCTCGACAACGTCATCGACATCAACTTCTACCCGACCAAGGCCGCTGAGGTCTCCAACCTCCGCCACCGTCCGGTCGGTATGGGCGTGATGGGTCTCCAGGACTGCCTCTACCGCCGCGACATCTCCTTTGCCTCCGACGCCGCCGTCGAGTTCAACGACGAGATCATGGAAGCTGTCGCCTATTACGCGTACGACACTTCCGCCGATCTCGCTGCCGAACGCGGTACCTACAGCACTTACAAGGGCTCCAAGTGGGACCGCGGCCTGCTCCCGCAGGACACCGTCGACCTGCTCGAGCAGGAACGCGGCGAGCCGATCGAGGTCAAGCGCGGTGGCCTCATGGACTGGGCGCCGGTTCGCGCCAAGATTGCCAAGAGCGGCATGCGTAACTCCAACGTCCTCGCAATCGCTCCGACCGCCACGATCTCCAACATCGTCGGTAGCTCGCCTTGCATCGAGCCGACCTACAAGAACCTCTTCGTGAAGAGCAACCTGTCCGGCGAGTTCACCGAACTCAACGGCTACCTGGTGCGCGACCTCAAGAAGCTTGGTCTCTGGAGTCAGGAGATGATGCAGCAGGTGAAGTACTTCGACGGCGAGCTCAAGGACATCCCCGAGATTCCGCAGGTCATCAAGGACAAGTACCTGACCGCCTTCACCATCGAGAACAAGTGGCTCATTGACGCCGCCGCCCGTCGCCAGAAGTGGATTGACCAGGCCCAGTCGCTGAACCTCTTCCTCCCGACCCCAGACCTGAAGATGCTCTCGCACATGTACCAGTACGCCTGGCGCACCGGTCTCAAGACCACCTACTACCTCCGCACCCTCGGCGCTTCCAACATCGAGAAGGCTACGGTCGAGAAGGCTGCCAAGCCCGAGAAGACGGAGAAGACCTACAC
>CANHZL010000049.1 GCA_947465345.1 Opitutia bacterium
CAGCGACCTCGTCCTTACCAAGGACGCGCTCTGCCAACTGAGCTACAGGGGCGAACCGTCGACGTACTTGAAGACGCGAAGGGAAGGGTTTGAATGACCATCGAAAACCCCTCCGTCAAGCGGATTTTTGCAAGGGTTTTACACCCTTAAAGGGGTGGCTTAGGGGCCTACGATCAGTCGGTAAAACCCCGGGGCCAGCTGCTTCGACCAATCGACACCGTGCGCCCAACTCAGGATAGCTTCGTCCAAGGCTTTTGAGCCAGAAAGTCGCACTTGGCCGCCGAATGGAGCCTTTCCCATCGAGTCTACGCTCAAGATTACCTCAAAAACAGATTCAAATGGGGCATTAGTTCTATTTTTATCACCATTATAGTCATTTTTATAATTAAAATGGTCAATTTTCCCACTTAAAACTGGATTCTTAGACCCACTCATTGGATATACCTGAAAAAATGCCGCCCTGGGTGCGATGCCCTCCCCTTTAAACCCCTGGGCACCGAAGCTGGTAAAAGGATTGGCCTCAGCAATGGGCACCGCCTTGGCCGCCATTGGCGCAGACTGCCGCGGCACCTGAAGGGTGGAATCCTTACCCAAGGGCTTGGCGGGGTCGAACTGGAGTACCGGGGCTACCTTAGGGAAGGGAGCATCCTCGGGCTGGCCGACCTCAGCACGACCGCCTCCGCTCATCGTGGATTTTCCGGGGAAGTAGACAGCCGAAGTATCCAGCAGGACCACGCTCTCCGTCCTGACATCTCCGGGGCGCACCAGACGCACCCCGTCAGATACCGGCCGGGCCGGCGAATTCCCTCCCGCACCCGGCTTGAAGACGAGCAAGGTAAGCAGGAAAAGTCCAAGCCCGCAGAGTAAGGCGGTACGGGTCAACGGCGGGATACGGCCACCCGTCAAGTTGCGGAATGTGGTGAGGGCCCGCATGCTCAACGATCCAACGCGCGCTCCGCGACGGTCACGCGGGTCAAAGAACCGCGTCCCTCGCGGATAAAGTTGACCGTCAGGACTTCGCCCGGCTTCCGCCGCGAGATTGCCAGACGCAGTTCATTCCAGTTCTCGAAAGGCTTACCATCCAGAGCCACGATCACATCGCCGATCCGCAATCCCGCCTTGGCCGCCGGCAAGCCTTCACTGACGAGAGAGACTCGGACCGCACCAGCCTTGCCGAGATTAAGCTTAGTGGCTTCGGCTAGGGAAAGGTCTTCGCCCTGAACACCGATAAGCCCGCGGACGACCTTGCCGCCGTTTGCGAGGTCCATCGCGACGGAAACGATAAGATTGGCGGGGATGGAATAACCGAGGCCGATATTGCCGCCGGTGCCGGACTTGATCGCGGTGTTCATGCCCAACAGGCGTCCTTCAAAATCGATAAGAGGCCCGCCGCTATTGCCTGGATTGATTGCCGCGTCGGTCTGGATGAAATCCTCGAAAGCCATGCCCATGCCCTGCTTCCCGGCCCGGCCGAGCGCGGAGACAATCCCCGAGGTGACCGTCATCCCTGCGTCGAGCGGGTTACCAATGGCGAAGACGACGTCGCCCACGCGGGCCTTGTCGCTGTCAGCGAACTTGGCGAACGGCAGATTGCGTCCCTCGATCTTTAGTACGGCGATATCGCTACCCGCATCGACACCGAGCACCTTGGCTCGAAATTCACGGCGATCCTGCAACTGGACTATTACGGTTTCAGCAATGGAGCGGTCCTGCTTAATCACGACATGTCGGTTGGTGATCACGTAGCCGTCAGGATGGACGATGGTGCCGGAACCGAGGCCAGTCGGCATGAGCGTCTCGCCTGTCTTTTCGTCCTTCAGGATCTTGTCCTTGTCAATGCGGCCGCCTAAACGATTCAGCACGGACTGGGGAATGACTTCGGCGGTGCGGATGCTGACGACCGCTGGCATGATCCGAGACAGCATATCCGCGTAACTCGCACCGGGCGCGGTGCGGTTAATCGGGCGAACGTCGGACTCGAAGGTGACGCCGGCAAGGGCCATGGCCGGCAAGAGAACAAGCGCGGTGAGGTGTCGGAGCATGACTCCCACAGCGTAACCCTCAGACCGCCTAATGCAAGCGACCTCAGCGGGCCATCGTGAACCCGCCACCCGGCTGGTTCGGTTCGGCCTCGTCGCGATCCTTATTGAAACGCATCGAGAACAGGCGGGTGACGCCCTTCTCCTGCATCGTCGCCCCAAAGATGGCATCGGCGGCGGAGACGGTACGCTTATTATGCGTGATCACCAGGAACTGCGAGAAACGGGTGAACTCGCGGATGATGTCCGTGAAGCGATTCACGTTGGCGTCGTCCAGCGGAGCGTCGAGCTCGTCGAGGACACACAGCGGCGAGGGCTTCACCATGTAGATGGCGAAGAGCAGCGCGACGGCGGTCATGGTACGCTGGCCGCCGGAAAGTAGGGAGATGCCGCGCAGCTTGGTACCGGGGGGCTGGGCGATGATTTCGATGCCGCTCTCAAGCGGGTCTTCGGCCTGGACCATGGTGAGATCGGCCGTACCGCCAACAAAGAGACGCTCGAAGGTGAACTTGAAGTTCTTGCGCACCTGCTCGAAGGTATCGGTGAAGAGTTTGAGCGAGGTCTGGTTGAGTTCCTCAATCGCCTTGGTGAGTTCTTCCTTGGCCTTCCAAAGGTCGTCGCTCTGCTTGGTCAGGAAGTCGTGGCGGTCGCGCAGCGAAGAATACTCCTCGACGGCGACGAGGTTCACGGAACCCATGCCGGCCATGCGGTCGCGCAGTTCGGCGATCTCACGCACGAGCGGGGGCCAATCGGCGGACTCCATCGAGGCAAGATCCTCGACGGTGGGTTCGCCGCGGCGGACGACGGCCTTCGGGGCCGGGCGGGAGCCTTCTTCGTCGGTCTCCTCAAGGTCATCGAAACTGGAGATGCCTTCGGGTTCGCCGTCGGAAAGCCAGAGCTGCAGACGCCAGTCGACTTGGGCCACATCGAGCTGATGGTCGGACTGGACCTTCTCGACGATGAAGCCGCACTGCGAAGACTGCTCTGCGAGCGAGACCTCAAGACCCTTGAGCCGGGTGTCGGCGACGCGCAGACGATCACGGTCGACGGAAAGCACGCGGTCTTCGGATTCGACGGCGGCATCGGTCTCGGTAAGCGAGCCGCGCAACCCGTTGAGATTCGTGTTCGCGGTCTCAATCTCTCCGGCCAGACGGGCGGAAGTCTCCCGGGCGACGATGGACTGAGCCTTGAGCTCGCCGATGAGCTTCTCGTTCTGCTGGGCCTCGATACGGCGCGAGTTTAGACGGGCGACAGCTTCGGCACGGCGCGATTCAAGGTCAGCCAGCTCGCGGCCGACCAGCTCGAGTCGCTGGCGCTGTTCGGCGTGGGCGAGACGGGCTTCGCCTAAGGCGTTGCGACGCAGATCGGATTCGGCGCGGGCGGACTCAAGCTGAACTTCACCCGAGGTAATCGTCGCGCGAAGCTCAGCCACCTGAGTATCCTTAGCGGTGAGGGTGACCTGGGCGCGGTCGCGACGCTGAAGCGCTTCCGACTTGGAATTCTCAATCTCAGCCAGTTGGCGCTCTTCGCGACCGATGCGGTCATCGGCAGCGGTGAGGGTCTGTCGGGCGGAACGCTCATCGGCCTGGGCGACGGAAAGTTCCTGGGCGGCGAACTGCGTGGCATCGCGGGCGGCCGAGACATCGAGCTCATTGGCGTCGATCGCGGATTGGATGCCGAGGGCCTTCTCATTGAGGGTCGTCAGCAGATCGTTCTCGGACTCGAGGCTGGCGCGAACGGAGCGGATTTCACTTTCGCGCGAGAAGACGCCGGAGCCGGAATTAGCAGCGGCCTTACGAGGCTTGCCCGCGTAGACGAGACCGCGGCGATCGACGAGGTCGCCATCCGTGGTCGCGACGAGGAAGAATTCGAAGGCCGGATTGGCGCGCCACCAGCTAATGAAGTCGCCGAGGGAGGGGCAGACGTAGCAGCCGTCGAAGAGATTAGCGACCAAGCGGGCGTGCTCCGGAGACTTAGCCTGCACGGCGGAGGTGGCGGGACGGAGCCAACCCGGAGCGGCGGAACCCAAACGGGAAGCAGGCGGAGCCTCGACCTGGAAGACGGCGCGACCGAGCTGGCGCTCGCCCATCTTGGCGACGATGCCGGGGAGGAATTCAGCGGAGTCGAGGGCGACGGCCTCGGAGGCAGCGCCAAGGATGTTCTCAAGGGCGGCGGCGGCGGAGATGTCGACGACGGTGACGAGGTCGGCGAGCGCGGAGGCCTTGCCCGAGCGCAACTCATCGGAGAACTCACCACGGAGGACGGCCTTAGCGGCCTCGGAGAAGCCTTCGAGGCGAGACTGCATCTGCTCGAGCAAGCCGAGCTGGGCGGAAAGCTTGGCGACTTTGCGGTCCTGTTCGGAGATGGTCTGCTGGAGGGAGCGGAAGTCATTCAGCAGGTCTCGGCCTTTCTCGGTGGCTTCCTGTTCGGCGGTGCGGGCGGCCTGAAGTTCGCCATGGCGGGTTGTGACGACGGCACCGCACTCGGTGACGCGGCGTTCAAGCGCTTCGCGCTCCTGCTTGGCTTGGCTGAGGGAACCGGAGAGATCGACGTGGCGAGACTGGTAGCCACGGAGATCAACCTCGAGATTGGTGACGTCGCCACGGGCGCGAGTCATCTCACCTTCGGCGATAAGGATATCCTGACGCGCGCGGCGGAGCAGGTTTTCGGCTTCGACCACCTGACGGGCAACCTCTTCGACCTGCGAGGTCTTCTCGCGATAGGCCGCATCCGTGGCGGAGACGGAGCCAGCGGCAGTCGACTTAGCGTCGGAGCTCCCACGCAGACGCATCTCGAACTCCGCGATGGAAAGCTCGGCCTCCTGGGCCTCGCGGCGGACTTCACCGAGGCGCGAGGAAAGGTCGTCGGAACGAAGATCGGACGTACGGGCCTCGCCCTCAGCGTTCTCACGGGCCGTGCGCAGTTCGAAAAGCGCCTGCTGGGCGAGCTGAACCTGTTCGGCCAGTTCAGCACGACGGGCCCGCATCTGCAACAGGGCCGACTCGCGGTCCCGCAGGCCATCGGTGAGGCCGGTGACTTCCGCACGGCAGGCCGTGGCGTCGGTCTCGAGCGCAGCGACCTGAGTGCGACGATCGCCGAACTGCTTGGCGTGCCAGGCGAGGTCGAGGTGCGTGAAGCGATGGCGTAGGCGACGGAAGCGAAGAGCCTTAGCGGCCTGACGGCGGAGCGTGGCGATCTGGCGGCCGACTTCGCTGACGACGTCGGTGATGCGCGCGAGATTGGTGTCGACGCCACCGAGCTTATTGAGGGCCTCGCGTCGCTGGGCTTTATAGCGCGTAATGCCGGCTGCTTCTTCGAAGAGGTAGCGGCGCTCAGCGGGATTGGCGGAGAGGATCTGGTCGATCTGGCCCTGCACCATGAACGAGTAGGACATGCGGCCGATGCCGGTGTCCATGAACAGACGCTGAATATCCTTCAGTCGAGATGGCTTTCCGTTGATGAAATAGTCGCTAGCGCCTTCGCGATGGAGGCGGCGCATGACCGAGACCTCGGCGAAAGCCGTGCCCAGTTCCTTTTCGCAATCGGCGAAGATCAGTTCGACCTCGCACTGAGGGAGGGGCTTACGTCGGTCGGTGCCCGCGAAGATGACGTCCTGCATCGCCGGGGCGCGGAGGGACTTGGCAGACTGTTCGCCCAGGACCCAGCGGATGGCGTCGACGATGTTGGACTTGCCGCAGCCGTTAGGCCCAACCACGGCCGTGACCCCGGGCCGGAGCTCAATGCGGGTCCGGTCGGCGAAGCTTTTGAATCCGTTGGCGACGATTTCCTTGAGGTACATCGAGGGGTGAACCGCACGATTGCCCTGCCCTACCCCCGCCGCAAGCGTCTTGTGCCCTCCGGAGGGCCCACTTATTCACGGCTTTAAATACCCTTGGTTTCGGGGTTGACGAAAGGCCTCCCCCCTTGTTCTTTCGACCCTCCAAACGCTCACATGTCCGTAGAAATCAAGATCCGCAAAGGCGAGACCGTCGATAAGGC
>CANHZL010000050.1 GCA_947465345.1 Opitutia bacterium
AACACCCCGAAGGCCAAGCTGCCACCGGGTTTTGAAATGGTCGTCGCCGCCACCTCTCCAATGGTAGCCAATCCCACCATGGGATGCGTCGATGACCAAGGTCGCCTGTTCGTAGGCGACTCCGCTGGCGTAAATTGGAGCCCGAAGAAGTTCGAGACCGTCCTCCCCAACCGCATTCTCCTCCTGGAGGATCGCGATAAGGACGGCGTGTTCGAGCGTAGCACCGTCTTCGCGGACAAGCTCGCTTATCCGAAGGGCGCGTACTTCCTCAATGGAAGCCTCTACGTGACCGACACCCCGGGTGTTTGGAAACTCACTGATACCGACGGCGATGGCGTCGCCGACAAGCGCGAACTCCTCGTCGGCGGTTTCCAATGGACCGCCAACAGCGCGGATTGCCACGGCCCGCGTCTTCACCCCGATGGCCGCTTTTATTGGACGCACGGCCGCAAGGGACACACCATCAAGCAAAAGGACGGAACGCTCGTGCATGCCGGCCTCAATAGCGGTATCTGGTCAATGTTGCCCGACGGATCCGACGTCCGCTGGCATTCGCTCGGTTGCGCCGACAACCCTACTGGTCTCGACTTCACGCCCACCGGCGAACTCATCGGGACCACCAATCTTTATTTCGGCAGCCCGCGCGTCGACACGCTCATGCAGTGGCAGCTCGGCGGCGTCTATGAA
This sequence comes from Opitutia bacterium, assembly GCA_947465345.1. The sequence goes on from CANHZL010000050.1 coordinate 688, forward strand.
CGCCCGGACTTCCTGCGCATCATCGCTGACCTTCCGCGCACCCATGAGCGCATGCCCATCCTCCGCGAGCTCGGCCACATGGTGCCCAGCGGCTGCGCCTTCTGGAAGAACGCCAATGCCGTCGCCACTGACGGGCATCCTTGGGCCGCCGATCCGGCCAACCTGCAGCTGATGGTGACGATGTATAATTCGCAGAAGGTTCTGCGCTACGAGATGCAGAAAGAAGGCGCGACCTACCGCACCACCGAGCACGAATTCTTCACCGTCGAACGCAAGGGATCGCACCTGACGGATGTCATGGAAGCCCCCGATGGCTCACTCATCGTCTTCGATACGGGAACGTGGTATTCGCATTGCCCGTCGAGCCTGCAGGGTTCGGCTAACGTACCCGGCATGATTTACCGCATCCGCCGCACCGCGGAAGGGAAGGCCGCGCACGCCGCTGTGCTCGCCGCCCATAAACCGCTCGAGCTCGCCAAGCCCAAGACCGATGCCGAACTCCTCGCCCAGCTTTCTTCTGCCGACCAGTCCGAAGTCCGTCGCGGACTCGAAGGCCTGACCTTCCGCGAGACCAAGTCGTCCGCCGTCACCGAGGCCATCCGCGGGCTTCTTTCGCGCGAGGCTGACCTCGTACTCGAACACGCAATCCTCACCGCCGGCATGCGCCTTGCTGGTTTCACCGCCGCCGATCTCGCCACGGCCAAAGGCCCGGTCGCCCAGGCCCGTCTGCTGCGCATCGTTTCGCAGACCCGCACGAAAGACTCCGACTACGGCGATCTCCTCAAGTTTGCGCTCAGCCAGGCAGATTCCGCCGATGCCGCGCTGGCCAAGAACGCTTACCTTGCGCTGATCAAGGCTCCTGACGCCGATGCGGTCCTCGCCCCTGTCTTCGGCCAGTGGCTCGCTCAATCCGCACCGACCGCCACGCAGGTCGCCGCCATGGGCAAGTTTGCGGGTGCGCTCGCCGGCCAGCCCGGCGTTGCGAAGGGCATCGCGCGGATGCTCGGTCACGAGAAGGCCTCCGTCCGTCAAGCCGGGCTGCGCGCCATCGCCGCCCAGCCCGGTAAGGTCGACGCCAAGTTCTGGTTTGCGCCGCTCCAGGCGCAGCTCGCCAAGGGTGCCTCGCCCCTTTTGCTCGACGCCCTTGCTCGCGTGAAGGACAAGCGCTTCGACGAAGCGCTGAACGCCGTCTCCGTCGATACCACCAAGCCCGCTTCGCTCCGTCTCAAGGCCTTACTTGCGCTCTCCAGCAGCGGCGAAGGGGTCAGCGACCCCGCGTTCAAGCTACTCACTGACCTCTTTGTCGATCCCGCCAGCCCAGGTCTGCGCATGGACGCCGCCCAACGTCTGGCCAACACCAAGCTCACGCCGGCGCAGTGGGACGCTTATCTCGCGCTCCTGCCGACCGCCGGTCCGCTCGAGCAGAGCGAACTCCTCGTGGCGCTCGCCGTACCGCAGAATTATAAGAACGTGTCAAAGGACACCGGCCGGAAGATTGCCGTCGCGCTCAGCAAGTCGCCCATGCTCGGCACCTTTAGTCCTGACCTTGTGCGCAAGGCCTTTGGCTTCCTGCCGCGCGAGATCTATGAAGTCCTCGAGCCGTCGTTCGACGCGGCCCTTGCGGTCAATGACGCCAAAAAGGAGCGTCTCGCCCCCCTGGCCTTAGCTGCCGCGAAGAAAGGCGACCCTGTCGCCGGCCGTGCCGTCTACGAATCCGGACGCGGCGCCTGCATCGCGTGCCACAAGATCGGCGACAAGGGCAACGAGATCGGGCCGAACTTGAGCAAAATCGGCGGTATCCGCGCCGAACGCGAAATCATCGAGAGCATCCTTTTCCCGAGCAACAGCATCGCTCGCGACTACGACCTCAACTCCTTCCAGATGACGGATGGCACCAGCGTGCTCGGCCTAATCAAGGGCCGTTCCGCGGAAGGCATCACCATTAAGGAAGCTTCCGGCCAGGAGCGCCTGCTCACGACCGAGAGCGTCGCCTCGTCCACGCAGCTTACCACCAGTCTCATGCCCATGGGTCTGGATGGTATGCTTTCCGAGAAGGACCTCATCGATCTCGTGGCGTATCTGCGATCTTTGAAGTAAGCGAAAGCGCGTCGCGCTTTCGAGTGGGCATGTGGGCAAGTTGACACGTGAGCATGGGGTAGGGTCGGGACCGCGTCACGACATAGGGCCGCCGCAGGGCGGCCGAGGGTAGGGGCACGATTCATCGTGCCCCTACCTTTGTTCGCCCTGCGGCGAACGAGAGACAGCTCAACAGGTAGGGCGGCCATTGCCATGGCCGCCGTTCGCATCGGCACGTGCGGAGAGCCGGGCTGAATCTTCTTACCATCCCAGCATCCGTCCGCCCACTGACGTGATGGCAATCACGTCCCTACCTCAGGAACCAGAGGCTCAGGGCGGGGAGGGCGAGGATGAGGAGGCAGCCGCCGGAGCGAGGGCGGGAGTCTTCGTAGATGTCGCCCATGCGGCCATCGACCGCCTGCTGGATCTTTTCCTCCATGTCGTCGGTCAGGTCATCCGGGATTTCACTTTCGCCGCTGTCGCCGTCGAAGTCGTCGCTCATGAGGCCATAGTATGCCTGGGGGTAGGGGGTATGCAAGTGGGTCGCAGGGGCTGGCAGGTCATAGGAAACAGGCTGGAGACTCGGCGAGGAATCCCCACGCTGGCCCAAGCATGGCGACCATCCTTTGCATGAAGTGGGGTAAGAAATACGGACCCGAATACGTGAACCGTCTTCATTCCATGGTGAGTCGCCATCTGACCATCCCGCATCGGTTCGTCTGCCTGACGGACGATAAGACCGGGCTCGATGCGGGTATCGAGACCTTTCCGATCCCCAGCCTCGAGCTGCCTGCGGGCGCCCCTGAGCGCGGTTGGACCAAGCTGGTCTCTTTCTCCCCTGCGCTGACCGCCCCAGGCGGCCCGGAGCTTAAGGGCGACATCCTCTTCCTCGATATCGACATCGTCATCGTCGGCAACATGGACTCGTTCTTCGCGCAGGCCGGCGACTTCCTGATCATCCGCGACTGGCAGAAGGGTGACTATACCGGCAACTCGTCTGTCTACCGCTGGCGCGCCGGCACATATCCGGACGTCCTCGAATATTTCCGCGCGAACCTGGACGCCGTCCGCAAACGTCACCGCAACGAGCAGGAGTTTCTCACCGCGCACCTCAGCGCGCAGGGCAAGGTCAGCTACTGGCCGGAGACCTGGTGCCGCAGCTTCAAGAAGCACTGCGTGAAATATTTCCCCTTCTCGTTCTGGCAGACGCCGGAGATTCCCGAGGGTGCGAAGATTGTCGTCTTCCATGGCCTGCCGAATCCGCCTGACGCACTCGTCGGCCGTAGCGGCAAGTGGTATCGCCGCGTGTTGCCGACGCCGTGGATCGCGCAGAATTGGAAATAAGCGCGGAGCGCTTATTAGGGGGCACGGTGACAAGGGGGCACGGTGACACGGGGAGGTTAGCAATAAGCCAAAGGGAAACCGGAAACCGGATGATTGGCTGGGGTGTTGATGCCCTCAGCTAACTTCCCGGTTTCCGGTCTCCCTTTGAATCGGGCCCTTGTCCACGTGCCAACTTGCCCACGTGTCCCCTAAAAAGCGCCTTCGCGCTTACTTACTCTCTTCCGCGGCCTCGTCGTTGGCGGCTTCTTCCTTGGCCTGGGCCTGACTGCTCAGGATGGGCTGGGCGAAGAGGCGGCCGTCGGGGAGATTGGCGATGTAGCCTTCGCCGATAAGGAACGAGAGATCGGTGAGCACCTGCGTCTTGGCGGCGTCTTCGGCGTTCTCGCCGGCGAGAGCGAGCACGAGGTCCTTCGCCTGCTGGGCTGGTTTGCGGTCGAGCGAGTCGAAGAGCTTGGCCATCGGATCGCTGAAGGTGACCTTCGGGTCGCGACAGCGGCGACGGACGGAGCACGCGTAGGTGATGCCCTTGGAGCCTTTCTTATAAAGGTGGAAGCCTTCCTTGCGGAGGCGGCCGCGGATGCCGTTGGCGGTATCGAGCGGGAAGGCACGCTGCTGTTCGAGGGCGTAGCGGACGGAGTCACGGAGCGGTCCGGGATTCAGTTCTTCGAGGAGGCGGCCGGCGAAGCGGACCCACGGATGGGTCTTTACGACGAGGTCCTTACGGAAGGCCTGCAGGAAGCCGCGGGCGGCGTCGAGGGACTCGAGGCGTTCGGGTTCGCCTTCCTTGCGGTCCTTCGGAGCGTATTCGCTGCGGGTGGACATCGACTTGAGCCAAGCATCGATCTGTTCCTGCTCGCGGACCATCTCGAGGCGGCCCTTGAAGGAGTCGAACGGCACGTTGGGGCAATGGCGGGCGTGGTGTTCACGCAGGTTACGCTGGTAGCTGTGGTGCGTCGGGGCACCGAGCAGCTTGCCCGTCTGCGGGCATTTTGCGACCATCAGGAAGGAGCCCTTCGGGGCTTCGACTTCAACTTCGACGACGTCGAAGAACTTGTCGAGGTGGCGGGACATCACGTGCGAGACCGCGTCGCCTTCGGAGAGGAAGGGATGGCCATCGGGTACGGAGACGGCGAGCAGGGCGTCAGGGCGCTGTTCGGCTTCGAGGTGGCGGATGACGATCGAGAGGCGGTCTTCCTTGTCCAGGATCAGGCGCGCGACCTCGAAGAGCTCGTAGGTCATTTTGCTCTTCTTCATGGCGCCGCCGAGAATCTCAAACTTCGCATCGTCCGGGAAGAACGCGCAGGCGACGACGGGACGGAAGACCGGAGCGTCTTCGAAACGGGAAGGGCCGCGGTCATCGCGACGACGATCATCGCGGCGAGGTCCGCCGGGGCCATCACGACGCGGTCCGCCGGGTCCGGCGCCAGGGCCGTCACGACGAGGTCCGCGGCTCTGTCCGCCGCCACCAGGGCCGTCGCGGAAACGAGGGCGCTCGCCGTCTCGGCGCGGGCCGCCGTTGCCGGAGCTGACCTTCTCGGAGGGTCCGCTGACCCAGGAGGGCCCGAAACCAAGGGAAGAGAGGTCCAGTTCGAAGGACTTTTCCTTGGGAGGGTTGTTTTCGGCCGAGTCGGAGGACATTGAGGAAGTGAGCGTTGGGAAAGATGTCCGCTTGGCAAGCATCAGCACAATCGCTTTTTACTTGCACCAGCCGTCAGGAGTTCCAGCGTGCACCTTCCTTTATTGCTCAGGTGGTGGAATGGCAGACACGCATGCTTGAGGTGCATGTGCCGCAAGGTGTCCGGGTTCAAGTCCCGGCCTGAGC
>CANHZL010000051.1 GCA_947465345.1 Opitutia bacterium
CCGCGAGCATCGGGAAACGGATCTTGGGGTCGATGAACAGCTCGACGGGGTCGTAGCCAGGCTTGCGATGGATGTCCACGGTGCGCGCGAAGTCGGGCTCACCCTGTCCTTCCTCCCACCAGTAATAAGAGAACCAGCTATGGTCGTCGGCGATGACGACGAAGTCGCCGCTGCGCACATGCTTGATGCCGGCAGCGGCCTGGCCTTCGGCGTCGAGCACCTGGGCGACGCCGGGCGTGGCGAGCAGGACTTTGCGGACGGCTTCGCGAACCGACGGATCAAGGACCACGACATGCGCGATCTGGTGGTCGACCACGGCGAAGGCCTTGGAGTTGAAGGTATCGAGCGTCAGGCTGCCGTCCTCGGGCTTGAGCTCGAGCCAGTCGTGCGCACGCAGGACCTTGTTCAGCGGGACGGCGCGGTCGACGGCGGTGATGGCGTATTCGGAGACGATGAGGACTTCGACGCCGCGGGCTTCGAGGAACTCGGCGAGGTCACCGACGAGCTTATCGACGTCACGACGCGCGGTATCGCAGCGCGCATCGTCCGGTCCGAAGCGCTGGAGGTCGTAATCGAGGTGTGGCAGGTAGACCAGGCTGAGGTCGGGCTGCTCGTGCTCTTCAATCCAGCGAGCCGAATCAGCGATCCACTGCGATGACGGCAAGCCGGCACGTGGGCCCCAGAACGAATGGAACGGGAAATCGCCGAGATCGCGCTTGAGCAGTTCCTTGTAGCGCTGCGGGTAGCTCGCGATGTCGAGGATCTTCCCGCCATCGGCCTTATAGACCGGGCGTGGCGTGACGGAGATGTCCGCTGCGGTACCCATATTGTACCACCAGAAGAGGTTCGCGACCTTGAGCTTAGGGTTCTTGGCGTGCAGTTCGTCCCAGACCTTCGGGGCGAGCACGACGCGGTTCGACTGCTTCCAGAACTGCACCTCGCTGAGCGTGCGGTCGTACCAGCCATTACCGACGATACCATGCACGCTCGGTTGCTTGCCCGTCAGGTAATCGGACTGCGCGGTGCAGGTGACGGCCGGGAACGCGGGGCGCACCTTCGCGACGCTGCCCTTGGCAGCACGGGCGGCGAGGCGCGGCATGACGCCGGAACTCAGGTCCCGGGCGGAGAGACCGACAACGTTCAGGACCGCGCGACGCATGGCTGCTGATCCCGCGCCCGCAGTTCGTCAGCAGCCTTGCGCACGATGGCGGAAGCCATCTCGTGGACCTGCGTGGACTTACCGATGGCGGTCGGCAGGACGAGCGTGAGCTGGCCGCCGAGGTGTTCACGGAATTCTTCGAGGCCGGCCAGCATCGGCGCGCCACCTTCGAGGTGCATCTCGGGCGCGTAGATCTTGAAGCCGAGGGCCACGAGCAGGTTGAGCGAGCGTTCCGTCTCTTCCTTACCGAAAAGCCCGAGCTCACGGGCGCAGATCAGGTCGAGCGCTAGGCCGACGGCCACGGCCTCGCCGTGCGTCAGGCGATGCTGGGTCATCGACTCGAGCTTATGCGCGGCCCAATGGCCAAGGTCGAGGGGACGGGCGCTGCCGAGTTCGAAAGGGTCGCCATTGCCGGCGATGTGCTTCGCGTGCAGTTCGGCGGAGCGACGGACGGCGCGGCCGATGGCGGGGATGTTCCCGGCAGCAAGTAGCGCGGACTCCTTCTCGAGGTTGGCGAAGAAGACCGGGTCCTTGAGGAGCGAGACCTTCACGGCCTCGACGAGCCCGTCACGCAGGCCGCGAGCGTCCAGCGAGGCGAGTAACGCGAGGTCGTTGACGACGGCGGCCGGCACGGCGAAGGCGCCGGTGAAGTTCTTCTTACCAAAGGTATTGATGCCGTTCTTCACGCCGACGCCGGCATCGCCCTGACCGAGGGTCGTGGTGGGCATACGCACGAGACGCACGCCACGGTGGGCGGTGGCGGCCGCAAAACCGACGGCGTCGAGGAAGGCGCCGCCACCGATGGCGAGGACGTAGGAGTGGCGGCAGATCTTGTCGGCCTCGATTGCGGCCAGAGCGGCCTTGACGACGGCGGAGTCCTTCTTGGCGGCCTCACCGCCGGTGAGCACGAGGGGCGCGCGGGTGAAGTGAATGGCCATGGCCTTGCCGTAGGCGGCGACCTCGGTAGCGAAGCCCGGACGGGAGTTGGCCAGGCCGGCGTCGACAATCGGGATGACCTTGGCCCCGGCGAAGAGGTCGGCGAGCACACGGTTACCCGCAGCAAACGCGCCTTCGGTGAAGAAGATGCGATGGCGGTAGGTTACCGCGAATTCGAGGTCAAGGGAGTCGTCCATAGCCCTGGGGGAGGGTTTATCAGAAGAGGTTAGACGCCTGAGGACAAGCCAAGTTCCCAACTTCGGCCTTCGTAAAGGCCCCAAACCCGGCCGAATCAGGTGGTCGGGATCCAGCGACGCAGCAACAGGGTCAGGCCGAACGAGCCGAAAGGCATGATCCAGACAAGCCGCGACGCGAAGACGGCCCAACCCACCTCGACCGAACCTTCGGTGCCGGAACGCATGTAGCCGACATAATAGAAGAAGATACCCGCCGCGGCGAAGTCGACCAAGGGGAACGCGGCGAGGCGGTCGGCGACCCGGCGGCCGACGCCGGCGGGCAGAGCGTGGCGGCGGTTCGAGAAAGCGACCCAGGCCCAGAACAGAAGACAGCCGATGAGGGCGGGGCGCGACATGACGTTCACCTCGGGCAAGAATTGCACGAGGACGAGCGGGACGGGCACGAGATAAAGTAGCCACTCGGCCCACTTGGGCGGCGCGCCGGGTCCAGCTTCATGTCGCGCGACGAGCGTGATCGAGAACGTCAGCAGCCAAAGCACCGCCGGATATGCGAGCAGCGCGACGAGATTCCAGCCGCGGAAGTGCGGGCCATCGATCAGCCCGCCGACAGCGAAGAAACCGATGAGCGGAAGTAACGCGCGGCAGAGCCCCATCACGGCCGGCGCCCAGCTGACGCCCTTATGCCAGCGATCATAGACGAGCACGCTGGCGACGAGCAGGAGCACGAGGACGAGGGTGATGCCACGATGGCCGCCGAGCGAGGCGGCGACGGTGAACCATGAGCCGAAGGCCAGCGCGAGGCCGCCGACAATGAACGCGGACCGCGCGGAGACGATGCCGGCCGGGATCGGTCGGGTGGAACGGCGCTCGGTGTCCCAGCGCGCATCGAAGGCGTCGTTGAGGATCATGCCGCCGACGTAGATCAGCGAGACACCGAGGAGCAGCCCAAAAAGCGAGAGTAACAGGCCGTTGGTCCACGGGAAGCGATCGGTGTAGACATAGCCGAGCAGCCAGCCGCCGACCAGGTTGCTCCAGACCGTCGGCAGGTTCGAGCCACGGGTGAGGATCAGCCAGGCGCGGAGCTTGGCGAACATCTCAGAGGGGCTTCACGCCACGCTGCGCGAGTTCAGCGAGCGTCCAGCGATATTCTTCGGCAATCATGTCGGCGACATCGGCCGCGCGGACTTCGGGCGGCAGGACTTCCCAGGTATACGTCTCGATCTCGAGCTCGCGACAAGCGCCGGGCGCCTTGGCGATGACATCAAGCGCGGCCTTGAGGTGGTCGTTCGTCGTGGAGAGTTCATCGGACAGTCGGTCGGCGTTGACCGGCACATGGAAGTGCACGCGGAGTTCCTCGAGCGCGCGGAGCTGATCAATCGCCGCCATGGCGAACGGGATGTCCTTGAAGCGCACGATGGAGCCGTCCTTCGCCCGACCCATGGTCTGGTGCAGGTACGTGGGCTCGTGCATCTTCGCGAGGCGCGCGAGGGCGACCTCGGTGGGCTTTAACTTCAGCGCGGAGCTGAGATGGAACTTAAGCACGGGCGCGCCGCCGGCGTTGAGTCGGGCGATAGCCTCATGGGCTTCTTCGTATTGCAGCGCGAAGTGGCAGGTGTCGTAGGCGATGCCGAGGTGGGCGTCGACGAGGCCCTTGGCAGGCTCTTCAGCGCGAAGCTGTTCGAAGAGGCGCAGCGCTTCGGGCGTGTTCTCGGCGTGGCCGATCGGCTCAGGCTCGAGCGCAAGGCGCAGGTGCGTGCCGGTGCGATCGCGCAGGCGGGCGAGGTGTTCGGCGCACGCGAGAAGGTTGCGGCGCATGACCTTGAGCTCGTCGGCATTGCGTCCAAAGCCCTTGAATGAACCCGGCAACGTACTGACGGTGCCGACCTTGTCGGGCGGACCAAATGCGGCGAGGAGATCGAAGAGACGGTTGGTGTATTCGAGACGCGGCGTCTCGCACCAGTCCGGTGAGAAGACGTTGTCCTTCACGGCCTGGCCGTGGAACGGGCCGAAGGGGAAGCCGTTAATCCCGGCGACAACGCAGTTCTCTTTGTCCAGCCAGGCGCGGAAAGCCGCGAGCGTGGCGGGCACGGCGAGCTCCTTCGCGGCGAGGTCGCCGAGGCGGAGGCCGAGGACGTAAGTCTTACCGGGGCAGACGCGGTCGCGCACGCGAAGCGCATGGTCGCGCAGGCCGGCGAACGTCTCGACCCACCCTTCGCCGCGATGGACGTTGGTGCAGTAGGCGAGGGAAAGTCCAGACGTGAGCTTCACGCGGTCAGGCCTGAGCGGCGGGGTCCTTGAAACGCGGCGACTGCGAGAGGAACTTCACCGGGTTACCGTAGACGAGGCGATCGATGGCGGCGGCGGAGTGGCCGCGGCGACGCATCTCCTGCGCGGCCTTGGGTACAGACAGCGGATCGCTGTGGCCCCAGTCGCACGCGCTATTGAGCCAGACGCGCTGGGCGGAGACGGATTCGATCATGTCGATGGCACGCACGGGCGTGGCCTTCGATTCAGGGTAAAGCGTGATGCCGGCCCAGAAACCTTGGTCGAGTACTTCGTGAATCGTGTGCTCTTCCACGTGGTCGATGATGACGCGTTCAGGCTTCACGACGCCGTTGGCCTTGAGGCAATCCATGATGAGGCGCGTGCCCTTGCGCTTGTCCTCGAGGTGCGGCGTGTGCACGAGGATCATCTGGTCATACTGCACCGCGAGGGCGATGTGCTGCTCGAGCACCTTCATCTCGTTGCGCGTGTTCTTATTCAGGCCGATCTCGCCGATGCCGAGCACCGTCGGGGCCTTGAGGAATTCGGGGACCAGCGCGAGGACGTCAGCGGCGAGCGCCATGTCTTCGGATTCCTTCGGGTTGATGCAGAGCCAGGAGTAATGCGGCAGGCCGTATTTGGCGGCACGCTTGGGTTCATGCTGCGTCAGCTGGCAGAAGTAGTCGTAGAAGCCGTCGGCGGACTTGCGGTCGAAGCCGGCCCAGAAGGCGGGCTCGCAGATCGCGGCGCAGCCCGCGAGGGCCATGGCCTGATAGTCGTCGGTGGTGCGGCTCACCATGTGGCCGTGCGGTTCGATGTAGCGCATGGTCGTGGCTTACTTGAGGCCGGGCCAGACGCCCGAGGCGGCCTTGGTGTCGGCCTTTTCGATCG
>CANHZL010000052.1 GCA_947465345.1 Opitutia bacterium
AGATGGGCTTGAGTTCAGCCCAGGCGGCGGCATCGCCGCCCGGCATGAGGGACGGGCCGAAACGGGCGCCTTCTTCGCCGCCGGAGACGCCGGAGCCGATGAAGCGGAGGCCCTTGGCCTTGAGCTCGCGTTCGCGACGGATGGTGTCCGTCCAAAGGGCGTTGCCGCCGTCGATGATGATGTCGCCCGGCTCGAAGACCGCGGCGAGCTCGTTGATCACGGCGTCGGTCGGGCCGCCAGCCTTGACGAGAATGATCGCCTTGCGGGGCTTCTTTAGGGAAGCGGCGAAGTCCTTCATGGTGGGGCAGCCGGTGAGCTTGCCCGGGGTCTTCGGGTTTTCCTTCACGAACTCGTCGGTCTTAGCGGTCGTGCGGTTGTACACCGAGATCGCGAAGCCGTGGTCGGCGATGTTGAGGGCGAGGTTCTGACCCATGACGGCCAGACCGATGAGACCAATGTCGGATTGCATAAGAGAAGCCAATGCGAACCCCCGTCGGCAGGCATGGCAAACAAGAAAAGGGGCAGGTTTCGCACGAAAGCTCTTGTTTTCGGCATCGCTCGCCGCCTTTCCCCTCGCCTCATCCGCGGCGTTTCCCATCGTGGGGGGCTGTCATGTCCCAGCTTGTCGGCAAACGCATCACCCTCGGTATCACCGGCTCCATCGCTGCCTATAAGGCCGCGGATCTGACCTCCCAGCTGGTCAAATACGGCGCCGAGGTCCAGGTGGTCATGACCAAGGGCGCAACCCAGTTCATCTCCCCGATGACGCTCCAGGTGCTCTCTCGCCGACCGGTAGCGTTCGACCTCTGGGCTGAGGGCGCCAACTCTATTCCGGGACATATTGAAATCGCTGATTCGTCCGACCTCCTGCTGGTTGCCCCGTTGACGGCTCATGTGATGGCCGAGTTCGCCCACGGACTTGCCCCTGATCTCCTGACCAGCGTCTATCTCGCCACCCGTGGTCCGGTCCTCCTTTGCCCGGCGATGAACGGTAAGATGTACGAGCACGCCGCTACTCAGGCCAACCTGAAGACCCTACGCGCTCGCGGTCACGCGATCGTTGAGCCAGCCGAAGGGATGCTGGCCTGCGGTTACGAAGGTGTCGGCAAGCTCGCGCCGGTTGACGAAATCGTCAGCCGCGTGCTTTCGATTCTGGGCTAAGCCCGATGGACCCCCGCGCCCTCCGCCAGCGACTCGAGGCTTCGGCGAAGGCGCTGGGCCTCGACGCGTTCGGCGTGGCGCCGGTCGAGGTCGACGTCCGCGCCGACTATTTTAAAAAGTGGATCGCCGACGGCATGCACGGCGACATGGCTTGGCTGGCCCGTAACCCGGATCGCCGCACCGATGCCCGCAAGGTCATGCCGGAGGCACGTAGCCTCGTGGTGGTTGGCCTCAACTATTACCAGCCGCACCCGCCCGCTGGCTATCGCATCGCGAAATACGCCCTGGGAGCCGATTACCACGACGTGCTTCTCGCTCGCTTGCAGCAGCTCTGCGAGGTGATGCACGATCTCGGCGGCGAACAGAAGCCGTATGTCGACACCGGCCCAGTGCTCGAAAAGCCCGTGGCCGCCGCCGCCGGCCTCGGCTGGCAGGGTAAGAGCACAATCCTCATCCACCGGGGCGCCGGGACCTGGCTGTTCCTCGGCGTCATTCTGACGACCCTTGAAATCGAAGCCGCGACGACCAAGGAGCCGGACCGTTGCGGCTCATGTACGCGTTGTATCGACGCCTGTCCGACGGCGGCGATCATCGCTCCCTACAAGTTAGATGCGCGCAAGTGTCTGGCCTACCTGACCATTGAGCACAAGGGCGCTATCCCTGTGGAATATCGCGAAGCCCTCGGCGACCGGGTCTTCGGCTGCGACGACTGCCTCGACGTCTGTCCCTGGAATAAGTGGGCCGTCGCCACCCGTGAAGCCCATTTCGCCCCGCGCCCACATCCGCCGCTCCGCGAGACGTTGGCCTGGACGGACGAGCAGTTCCTCGCGCACTTCAAGGGTACGCCGGTCGAACGACTCGGGCTGGCCCGCTGGCGCCGGAACGCGCTCACGGTCTTGGGCAATGTCGGTTCGGCGGCCGACCTGCCGTCTGCCGAGGCGCTCCTCGGCGACGCCGATCCGATGGTGGCCGAACATGCGGCTTGGTCCGTCGGACGGTTGCGCACCCGCTGAACCTACGGGTTGCCTCGGGCGATGGGCTCGTCCTAATGGTGCCTGTGACCCTCGCCCAAGCTTACTACGCGCTCGCCGCTTTCCTACTCCTGGCCGGCTGGCTCATCGTCACAGACTCGCCGGTCCTGCGATCTTTCCGTCGTTCGAAGGGTGCCTCGTATGTCCTCGGCCTCGTCGCCATCGCCTGGTTCGGCTGGTGGCTGGTGAATATCCCCGAAGCCGACCTCGCCGGCCTCAGCAGGATGTACGTGGTGATCGGCTTTATCGGCGCCAGCTTACTGACGTTCGTATATATGCCCGACTTCTTGTCCGTGCGCGCGCTGGGCGTCTGCATGCTCTTCCTCGCGCGTCACGCGCTCGACGCGGGCTACCGTCAGCTTCCCTACAGTCTCCTCGACGCCTCGGTCAGCTACGGTGTATTGATTCTCTTCGGGTTCTGGTGGGCGTGTTCGCCGCCGGTCTTCTGTCGCCAGTGCGACTGGGTCCTCGCCACGGATGGACGCCGTAAGTTCTTCGGCGGGGCGAGTTTCTTGTTGGCGGTCGCGTGCCTCGCCCAGTCCTTCCGCCTCGCGTGAGCCGCGCTTTGCTCATCGTCGTCTCAGGTCCCGCCGGTAGCGGTAAGACCACGCTTTGCTCTCGGCTGACTGGGGCCTACCCGCAGGCGATTCGACGAGTGATTACCTGTACGACCCGCGCCCCGCGCGCCGGCGAGACCGACGGCGTCGATTATCACTTTCTGACGCGCGGCAGCTTTGAACAACAGGTCGGGCAAGGCGTCTTCCTCGAGCACGCCACCGTGCACGGAAATCTTTACGGCCCGCGTGCGGCCGACGTTGCCACGCACCTCGGCGCGGGCTTTGACGCGCTGTTGAATGTCGACGTCCAGGGCGCCGCCACGATCCGCGCAAAGGGCGCCGCCGATTCACGTCTGGCCGCCGCGCTCGTCACGGTCTTCATCCGCGTGAGCGACCACGCCGAGCTGCTTCGTCGCCTCACCGGTCGTGGCACCGATCCGGCCGACGAGATTGCCCGTCGCGTTGCCGCAGCCGAAGAGGAGATCCGCCATGCAGGATCCTACCAACACGTGATCGAGAGCGGCAGCCGCGAGGCGGATTTCGAAGCCCTGCAGCGTATCTATCTTTCGGAGAAGGCTCGCCGCCCATGATGGAAAAGAACGATATCGCGGGCGTCCTCGACGAGATTGCCACGTTCATGGAACTGACCGGGGAGAACCCGTTCAAGATCCGCGCCTATTCCGCAGGGGCCCGCATCCTTGAGAACATGACCGAGGACCTCGGTGAGCTCATCGACAGCGGCAAGCTCGCTGATATCCCCGGTCTCGGTGAGGCGTTGGTCGACAAAATCTCGACGCTCCGTCGCGACGGCGTCCTGCCTTTCCACCAGAAGCTCAAGGCATCCATCCCCGCGGGCCTCCTCGATGTCATGCAGATCCCTGGCCTCGGACCGAAGAAGGTCCGCGCCCTCTGGACACAGCTCGCCGTCGAAGATCTCGCAAAGCTGAAGGAGGTCTGCGAGTCCGGCGCCGTCGCCGAGCTCAAGGGCTTCGGCGAGAAGACTCAGGAAAAGATCCTCGAAGGCATTAAGAATCGCATCGCCTACGGCAAGCGCCACCGCTGGTACGAAGCCGCCGCTATCGCCGAGCCGATTCTCGCCGGACTCCGCGCGCTACCCCAAGTCTCACTCGCCGAATCCGCCGGCTCGCTGCGCCGCTCCCGTGAGACGGTTGGCGACCTCGACTTCCTCGTGGCCTCGTCAGAATCGAAGCCGATCATGGATTGGTTCGTCGCCTATCCGGGCGTCAAGGAGGTCACCGCCCACGGTGAGACGAAGTCCAGCGTGCGCTTCGAGAACGGCCTGCAAGCCGACCTCCGCGTCGTCCCTGCCGACCAATTCTATTTCGCGCTCCATCACTTCACGGGATCCAAGGAGCATAACGTTGCCATGCGCCATCGCGCGCTCGGTCGCGGGCTCAGCATGAGCGAGTGGGGCTTTAAGTCAGTCGATGACAAGACCGTCGCTCCTGGCGCCACGAGCGAGGAAGAGGTCTTCCGCGCACTCGGCCTGCCGTGGATTCCGCCCGAACTCCGCGAAGGCAACGGGGAGATCGATGCGGCTGAAGCCGGCAAGCTGCCAAAGCTCGTGGAGTTCTCCGACCTACGCGGCGTCTTTCATAATCACACCACGGAATCCGATGGTGATCATACTCTCGACCAGATGGCGGCCGCGGCCGAGGCGCATGGTTGGGAATACCTCGGCATCTCGGATCACTCAAAATCCAGCTTCCAGGCCGGCGGACTCGATGAGGCCCGCCTCGCCAAGCAGCTCGAGGATATCGCTAAACTCAACGCTTCGAAGAAGTACCGCGTGCGCGTGCTTTCCGGTAGCGAGGTCGACATCCTCAAAGACGGCACGCTCGACTTCACGGACGACGTGCTTGCCCGCCTGGACTTCGTCGTAGCCTCGGTGCACAACCTCTTCACCTTGGACCGCGAGGCGCAGACGGCCCGCATCATCAAGGCCATCGAGAACGAACACGTCGACATGATCGGCCATCTCACCGGCCGACTGCTCAACAAGCGCGAGCCTTACGACGTTGATATCGCCAAGGTCATCGATGCCGCCGCGGCTAACGACACGATCATCGAGCTCAACGCTAACCCGTGGCGCCTCGACCTCGACTGGCGCTGGTGGCGCCGCGCGGCTGAGAAGGGCGTGCTGTGCTCGATCAATCCGGATGCGCATGACATCGACCAGCTGGCTTTTGCCGCCCACGGCGTGCGCATCGCTCGCAAGGGCTGGCTGACGCCGGAGCAGGTGCTCAACACGCGTTCGCTGCCGGAAGTGCTGTCCTGGCTGGGTCGCTGAGCGCTCCTTACGGCTCGCCCTCAGGGCGCGGCCCGTCCTATCCTGCCGCATGCTGCACGATAAGCGCCGTCTGCTCCTCATCGCCGGACCTTGCTCCCTCGAATCCGAGGCCAACTGCCGGACCGTCGCCACGGAGCTCAAGGCCTTGGCCGCACGCCATCCGGAGCTGAACATCATCTTCAAGGGTTCGTACGACAAGGCCAACCGCACCTCGCTCGGCGGCGATCGCGGACCCGGCATGCAGACTGGCCTCGACCTCCTCGCGATGGTGAAGAAGGACTATGGGTTCAATGTCCTCACGGACATCCACGGCCCCGAGCAGTGCGAAGCCGTCGGCAAAGTCGTCGACGTGCTGCAGATTCCCGCGTTCATGTGCCGCCAGAC
>CANHZL010000053.1 GCA_947465345.1 Opitutia bacterium
CCTTCGCGGGCTTGTGCGCCGCGTGCCACCAGACGACCGGGAAGGGCCTCGATGGCCTCGCGCCGCCGCTAGCCGGTTCCGAATGGGTGACCGGCGATCCCGAGCGCATCGTCAAGGTGGTCATGCACGGCCTGCGCGGTCCGATCAAAGTGAAGGGGAATAATTACAGCTACGACATGCCCGCCGCCGGGTTCCTGACCGACGAGCAGATCGCCGGCGTGCTGACATATATCCGTCGCGAGTGGGACCACGAAGCCGATCCGGTATCCCTCGACCTCGTGAAGAAGGTCCGCGCCGAGACCAAGGGCCGGAATGACGCGTGGACGGAAGGCGAGTTGCTGAAGAAATAAGCGCGACCGAAGGTCGCGCGGGGGTCTGCTGGCATGGTGAACTGCTGCGAAGCAGAAGGTAGGGCGGTGATTGCCATCACCGCCGTTCGAGACCGGAGGCGGGAGGCCGTCGGGTCTTAGCTAGTCGCGATGAAGCCGCCCGTCCGTCCGCGAACGGACGTGATGGCAATCACGTCCCTACCTTAGGATGATACATCATTTCTTCAGGTGACGGGTGACGGCCACCAGGGCATCGGCGATTCGGGAGTCGGCTTTTCGGCCTTCGGCCATCGGCTTCGGGTTCCTGGAATATCTCCTATCCGCCAACCGCCAACCGCTTCCACCTGACATGGGTAGGGCGGTGATTGCCATCACCGCCGTTCGAGTCCGCAGGCAGGGAGTCGTCGGGTCTTAGCTAGCCACGTTGAGACCGCATCTCCGTCCGCGAACGGACGTGATGGCCATCACGTCCCTACCTTGGGTGTGCCAATAAAAAGGCCGCCCGGGTGGGCGGCCTATCTTGTTCCTTATGCTTCGCAGCGGTTCACCATGCCAGCAGACCCCCGCGGCGCGAAGCGCCGCTTAGAAGGCGCGCCGGATGCTGATCGCGGCGGAGACGTCGTGCTCTTCGCCGACGGTGGCGACGTGGGCCGAGATGTTCAGGAGGGTGTTCTCGCTGAGCTTGTGGTCGACGTCGAAGCCGAAGCGGACCGAGTCGGCGCGAGGCGCCGTGCCAGGGAGGTTGAACGATACGCCGCCGGTGATGTCCTGGCCGGTAAGGCTCGGGCCAGCGCCGTCGAAGCGGTGGATGGCTTCCACGGAGAGAAGGAGCTTGGTCGCGGTGGAGAGGTCTTTCGAGGCAGTGATGCCGACGCGACCTTCGGTGGCGTTATGGGATTGCTCGTCGAACGAGGCCGGGAAGCCGCCGCCGGTCTCGGTGTAGGCACCGACGACGGTCTGCGTCACAGTGTAGGAGGCGTAGGGAGCGAAGCCGAAGCCGCCGTAGGTCACGAGGGCAGGGGCGTCGACGCGGAGGCGGGCGGAGCGGCTGATGATGTCCGCGGTGCCGGAAGAGAAGTTGGTCGCGCCGCCATTGGTGTAGCCGCGGTTGGTCTTGGCTTCCCAGGAGCCGACCATGCCGAGGAGGGAGACGATCCACTGCGTGCCTTCCGGACGGTAGTCATACTCAGCGATGGCGTAGTCGCCCTTGGTGGTGGAGGAACCGTCGAGAGCGAGGTCGGCATTCTGTTCGCCATGGCCGGCGGCGACGCCGAAGAGTCCCGTCTTGCCGACGTTCCAGTTGATGCCGGCTTCACCGGTCGTCACATGGACGTCGCGGGTACGGGAGGAGGAACCGAAATCGCCGGTCGCCCAGGCCTGGTGTTCCTTGCCCATGCGGTCGAAGGAAAGCATCGGGCGATGGTGCGCGCCTTCGAGGGGCAGGCCTGCGAGCGTCGTGCCAGCGGTGTAGATGCGGTTCTGTCTGTCGATTGAGGACATCCAGGTGACGACGTCGGTGACGCCGGTGATGGCTGGTCCGAAGGAGTCGATTATGTTCGGGCCGGATTTCGTACCGTAGGAGCTGGTGTAAAATGCTCCGAACATGTAACCCACATAGAAATCTCCAGTACTATGAAAGATCATAAAGCCACCCAACGGATAAGCGGCATTGATTTCCGTCGTTGCGAGATTATGACCAGTAGGGTTCCAGTAAAAAACACTCACGTTAGCCTTAGTCGAGCTGAAGAGGACGGTATTACTGGGATTTGTGATGACCATATCCAGCTTAGTCAGCCAAGCTTGGCTTCCGTTGTAGTTATTGGCGCTCGTGGTGCTGAACGACGTCGGGTCGACGCCGATGGTGGCCTTGGCGATGTTGCCGTTGGAGAGATTCCAGACGGCGAGGTAATCGGTCGCGTTGAGCTGGGCGGCCGCCGCGGCGGCGGCGAGCAGGAAGGCGGTCTTCAGGTATTTCATATTGGCAGGTTTGGTGTCAAAAGGGCGAAAGGGTGCAATCAAATTGGTCAATTATCAGAAGTTTAGGCATATTTTGTTATAACCCGAACGACGAAAGGTATCTTAAGGTAGGGCGGTGATTGCCATCACCGCCGTTCGAGACCGCAGGTGAGGAGTCGTCGGGTCTTGGCTAGTCGCTATGAAGACGTACATCCGTCCGCGAACGGACGTGATGGTAATCACGTCCCTACCCAAGGCAGGGGGCCAAGCTCAAAGGGAGACCGGAAACCGGAAAGGAGGCTGCGGGCATATCATTGTTTCAGGTGACGGGTGACGGCCACCAGGGCATCGGCGATTCGGGAGTCGGCTTTTCAGCCGTCGGCTATCGGCTTCGGGTTCCCGGAATATTTCCCAACCCCCAACCGCTTCCACCTGACATGGGTAGCGCGGTGATTGCCATCACCGCCGTTCGAGACCGGAGGTGGGGAGTCTCGTCGGGTCTTGGCTAGGCGCGATGAAGTCGCCTGTCCGTTCGCGAACGGACGTGATGGCAATCACGTCCCTACCCAAGGCAGCTATGTCGTGACGCGGTCCCGACCCTACCAAGAAAGGTTACTCAAAACTAAACTCGCCGTCGGTGGCTTCGGGGGGAGGAGGATCGCCGGCGAGGATGGTGCGGACGAAGAGATCGCGGTGCTCGGCGCAAGGGCCATGCGCACGCAGGGCTTCGACGTGTTCGGGCGTGCCGTAGCCTTTATGCGTAGCGAAACCGTATTGGGGATAGCGGGCGTGCATCTCGACGAGCATCCGGTCGCGTTCGACCTTCGCGACGATTGACGCAAGGGCGATGGCGAGGCTCTTGCCGTCGCCGCCTTTGACCGACTCATGCGCCCAGGCGAACGGACGCAGCGGCAGGCCATCGACGAGTACGAGGAAGGTGCGCGCATCGGTGCGGCCGAAGAGTTCGCCTTCCGTTCCCGCAGCGGCGAAGAGGGGAGCGATGTGCCCGACGGCGAGCTTGGCGATGCTGCGCGCCATCGCGAGTCGCGTGGCCCCGAGAATATTATGTGCCGAGATCTCCATCACCGAGCCGGCGGCCCAGGCAGTCTTGAGTTTCCCTTCGGCTTCCATCTTCGCGATGATCTCGCGTAGTTCCGCCCGCTTTTCTGGCGTCAGCTTCTTGGAGTCATTCGCGCCGGAGAGTTTCCGTAACCAAGACGGTTCCCCGTAGAAGCCGGCGTCGAGCAGCACCGCCGCGGCGATCACCGGACCGCAGAGCGAACCACGGCCGGCTTCATCCACTCCTGCAATGCCCGGACGATCGGCACCTTTCTTGCGGTCGAATGATGCCAGCGAGGCCACGGCTTATTCCGCCTTCTTGCGGCGGACGAAGGGTTTGGTCGCCGGTGGCTCGAGTCCACGGACCTCGTAAGCGGTCTTGAAATGCAGCTTGGCGAAGTTGACGAGGATCGCCGGACCGAGGCGGCCGACGAGTTCGATGCCAGCGTTCTTGGCTTCGGAGCCAGAACCCTTGGGTAGCTGGACGCCGCCGTCCTGCGAGAGGCGGTCGATCTCTCGGACGAAGGCCGCACGGGCGACGATGGAGGCCGCGGCGACGACGGGGTCGGATTCGGCCTTGGTGCGCATGCGGAGATCGAACTCGACGCCTTTGCGGGCAAGCTCCTTCTGCACAAGGGGTTCTTCGGTGAATTGGTCGAGCAGGCCCCACTTGGGGCGACGCTGGTGTTGCAGCTCGTAATCCTTGAGGGCTTCTTCGCAGGAGGTCGCGTGCATCCAGCCCAGCAGGCGGTTGAGGTTCTTGCCGAAGCGCGAGTGCAGCTCGTTGTACTTCGCCATGCGCATGAACGTCGTCTTCACCGCTACGCCGGGGGTGGAGCGGATGACGCGATCGAGCTCGGCGATTTTCGTATCAGTGAGTTTTTTGGAATCCTTGATGCCCAGTTCGATCCACTCGCGGGTCATCTCGCCCGTCGCGATGACGCAGGCCGAGACCACTGGACCGAAGAGGTCGCCCTTGCCGGATTCATCGAGGCCGGCGTGTTCTTCGAACCACTCCGGGTTGTTCGCCTCCTCGTAGCCTAGGACCGCCTGGCCGGTGACGTCGGGCTCGAGGGTGAATTTCACGAAGTCTTCGGTGCCCTTACCTGAGATGACGCACTTGCCGGACTTATAGTGGACGATGTTCAGGTTCTCGCCCTTGAAGGCGAAGGCTGAGTGGTCGACCGGGAATGAGACCCAGCCCTTGGCGACGAGGATCGTGCGGAGCTTCGCGGCCTGGGCCGCGTCGAGCTTCAGCGTGTGCATCGCCACCTTCTTTGGCTCGTCGTCAGAGTCCTGCTTTGCCTTTCGTGCCATGAGTCCCAAGGTCTACCGTAGTTGGCGTCCAAATCCAGCCCCATCCATGCCCGCCGCGAAACCCGCCCGTAATGCCAGCATCTCCGCGATGCGCCGGGCGCTTTTGGCCTGGTTCGCCCGGAA
>CANHZL010000054.1 GCA_947465345.1 Opitutia bacterium
ATGTAGCGGATCGGGACGCCCGTGACGGACTTCATCGACAGCGCGGCGCCGCCGCGGGCGTCGCCGTCGAGCTTGGTCAGGATGATGCCGGTGAGGGGCGTGGATTCGTGGAACTTGGCGGCCACGTCGACGGCCTGCTGGCCGAGGGCGGCGTCGGCGACGAGGAAGACCTCGTGCGGCTGGAAGGCGTCGCGCACGCGGCGGACTTCTTCCATCAGGTCGCCGTCGATCTGCAGGCGGCCGGCGGTGTCGACGATGACGAGGTCCGCGGCGGCGGCTTCGGCTTCCTTGACGAGGCGGCCCACCATCGCGGCTACGTCGGTCGCGGTACGGTCGGCGCGGAAGTCGAAGCCTTCGTTCTTGGCGAGGGTCTCGAGCTGGTCGATGGCCGCGGGGCGGCGCAAGTCGGCGGCGACGAGGGACGGCTTACGGATGCCCTCCTTCTTGACGAGGTGCTTGGCGAGCTTGGCGGCGCTGGTGGTCTTGCCGGAGCCCTGGAGGCCGACGAGGAGCACGCGCAGCGGGCGGCGGGGGTCGATCGGGCGTTCGCCTTCGCCGAGGAGCTTGGTGAGCTCGTCGGACACGATCTTGACGGCCATCTGGCCCGGGTTGACGGACTCGATGACCGCCTGGCCGAGGCAGGCGACCTTGACGCGTTCGGTGAAATCCTTGGCGACCTTGAAATTGACGTCGGCGGACATCAGCGCCGAGCGCACCTCGTTCAGCGCCGGGGCGATGTTCTCCTCGGAGAGCTTCGAGAGCCCCCGGAGGTCGCGGAGGGCCTTGGTAAGTTTGTCGGTGAGGTTGGCGAACACGGGAGGGGAAGGAGAACGGAGACGACGGCGGGTGGCAAGAGTGAGGAATGGTGATTCGGGCGCCGGGCGGGTCCGGGTGGATATGAAGGCGCAAAAAAGCCGCGAACCCTAGGGCCTCGCGGCTTTCCTGGCGCGGGCTGGCTTACTTGCTGGCCGGCTTGCGGTTCAGGACGGCGTCCTTGGTGCTGGCCGCGATAGTCATCACCTCGCCAATCAGGGGCTGCGGGACTTTCATTTCCTCGAGCGTCTTCTGCAGGTCTTCGGCGACGGCGTTGAAGTGGGCCTCCGTCAATTTCATGTCTTCATGGGCGCGGCGCATGTCCTTGCCCTTCCAGGCGACCGGGCTGCCGAAGGCGGCGGAGAGGAAAGCCTTCTGCTTCCGGTGCTGGGTCGTCATATTGACGTCTTCGAAGAAGTGGTTGATCCGCTTATCGGCAAGGACGCGGACATAGAATTTGTCGACCGCTGCATCGACGGCCGCCTTGCCGCCCAGACGGTGATAAAGACTCTTCTCGCGTTCGGCTTGAAATTTGGCCCGGGCGGATTCGTCGGCGAAGGTGTAGGTGACATCTTCATAGACATAGGTGACGGCGGCTTTCTGTCCGCAGCCGGTCAGAAGTAGTGCCGCTAAGAGCGCGAGGAGGAGGGAGGGAGTACGCATTGGGTGTATAGACTTAAACAAGTATTATTAATACTTGTTTAAGGCAAGCGCCTAATGGGGGCCCTTGACTCGGCTTTCGGAGGGGGCAGGCTGGGGCGGCCTGATGAAGCTCAGCCTTTTCAGCGATTACTCCCTCCGGGTGCTCATGTATGGGGCGCTCAAGGGAGAGTCTTTTCAACTGGATGAAGTGACGAAGGCCTACGGGATTTCCCGGCATCACCTGGCCAAGGTAGTACAACGTCTCGCCCAATTGGGTTACCTCGAGACCCGGCGCGGTCGGAATGGCGGCATCACGTTAGCCCGGACGCCCCAAGAAATCCGTATCGGCCGCTTGGTCCGGGAAACGGAGGAGCAACCGGCGATTCTCGAATGCTTCGACCCGGCCACGAACACCTGCCCGATCAACGGCAGTTGTCAGCTGAAGGGCATCGTTGGACAGGCGCTCCGCGAATTTTACGCCGTGCTCGACCGACATACCTTGCACGACACTATCAGCGGCCCCCACCGGGCGCGGATGATGAAGACGTTGCTGGGTTGACCGCTTGTCTTTTTCTCCGGTCCGTCCACGTTGGGCCGCATGGAAATCCTCATCATGGGCTGCGGCACCTCGCAGGGCTGTCCGTTGCCCGCCCATGACAACCCAGGTCTTGACCTGAAGGACCCGCGCAACTGGCGCGCCCGGACGAGCGTCCATGTGGTCATCGAGGGACACCACGTCCAGGTTGATGCTTCGCCGGAGTTCCGAACGCAGTGCCTGAAGTACGACGTCCGTGAAGTCGACACGTTCATCCTGACCCACGGACACGCCGACCACGTCCTCGGCATGGACGACCTTCGTCAGTTCTGTACGAACAAGGGTGGGGTGGCTATTCCGGTCTTCTCGACCGAGGTCGGCCTCGAACGCATCAAGGCCATCTTCCCTTATGCCGTCGGCAAGCCGCAGGCTTCGGGCTATGTCTCATTAGGCCTCAATCTGATGCCCTCGAAGCTCGTGCTCCCGGGCGGCGGCATCATCCGTTCGACTCTTTTGCCGCATGGCAACGAATCCACGCTGGGCCTCGTCTTCGAGGAACCCTCGACGGGTATGAAGTTCGCCTATTACACCGATTGTCGCGCGATGACGGAGAAGTCCCTGGAGCTTGGTGACCATGCCGACCTCGCGATTCTCGACGGCCTTCGTCCGAATCCGCATCCGACGCATATGACGGTCGACGAAGCCTGCCAGGCCGCGCACGACCTGCATGCCAAGCGGGCTTTGATTACGCACATGACGTTTCAGATCAACTACGAGACGACTACGGCGCAGCTGCACAAGACGCACCCGAAGGTCGGGCTCTGCTACGACGGGCTGCGGATCAAGCTCGGCGCCTGAGTCGGCACGAAAAAGGGCGCCCACCGGGCGCCCTTTGTTTTCCGCCTCTGAGACGGCTCAGAGTTCGGTGACCGTGAGGTTACGGAACCAGCAGGGGTCGCCGTGTTCGGTGAGCATCAGTTTGCCTTGGCCCGGTCCGAAGCCCTTCTTGTTCTTGAATTTGCTCTTGGCGATGGCTGCCTTCCATTCTTCGGACTTCGTGTCAGCCGAGGAGCACGGCTTGCCGTTGAGGAAGTGCTCGATCTTGCCATCCTTAATCACGACGCGGCTTTGATTCCACTCGCCGATCGGCTTGAGGGCCTTGTCCTTAGCGGAGTCGATGAGGTCGTAGATTGAGCCGGTGTTATGGCTGCCGCCCTTGAGTCCGTCTGGGTGACCGTTGTCGTCGATCATCTGATACTCGATGCCGAGCCACTCGCCTTTGCCCTTAGCGTCCTTGATGTTCGTGACCCAGTACTTGATGCCGTTATTGCCCTTGGCTTCGAGGCGCCATTCCCAGGTGAGTTCGAAGTTCGTGTACTCCTTTTTGGAGATCAGCGCACCCGTGCCCTTCTGGGGGGCGAGGTGGATGACGCCGCCTTCTTCGGTCTTCCAGCCGGCACCCGGGGCGCCGCCGTTGCCGTCGGTGAAGTCGTTCAGGGTCAGGGTGGCCTTTTCGCCGGCCAAGAGGGAGCCAGTCGCGAGCAGGGCGAGGAGGAGGGATTTCATGAGGGGAGGGGTTTTATGGGAGATGGGTCGCTAGATTTGAAGTCCGTAATCAGCGGTCACTCGAGGACCTTGATTTCCTTGAGCCAAAGCAGGGATTCGGCCTGCCACTTGTCCCAGGACGGGCCCTTGTAGCCGTTGAGGCCGTGGCCGCCGTTAGGGAGCTCGACGAGACGCGCGGGTAGGCCGGCCTTCTTCTGGGCCTCGTAGAACATGCGACTGTTCTCGATGGGCACGACCTTGTCGTCGACCGCATGCGCCAGGAAGGCGGGCGGCGTTCCGGTCTTCACATGTCGCTGCGTCGAGAAGTAATCCGGCAGGCCGGCGGCGGGCGTCTCACCCATGAGGTTCTTCTTGGAGCCGCGGTGAACACCTTCTTCCATGCTGATGACCGGATAGATCAGGATCGAGAAATCGGGACGGCTACTTTGGCCCGTGATAGCGTTGGGCGCGTGCGTCTCGATGGTCTCGAAGTGTACGGTGGCGGTCGAGGCGAGGTGGCCGCCGGCGGAGAAGCCGATGATGCCGACTTTCTTCGGGTTGATTTTCCACTTCTCGGCGTTCGCGCGGACGGTACGAATCGCCTGCTGGGCGTCGAGGAGAGGGACGTAAGGGCGACCGGCCGGCAGGCGGTATTCGAGGACGATCCCGGCGATGCCGTGGGCGTTGAGCCAGGCAGCGATGCCGTGGCCTTCGCCCTTGGTCACCAGACCGCCGTAGCCGCCGCCTGGGCAGATGACAATCGCGGCACCGTTAGGCTTCTCCGGCAGGTGTACGGTGAGCTTCGCCTTCGACGAGTCGGAGAACTTGCCGTCGCCTTCGGGCGCGTCGCCCTTCCAGAGTGGGAGCGTTTCCGCGGCGTAAGCCGAGGCGGTAAAGGCTAGCAGAGCGAGGAGGCGCATAGGTTTTTAAAGGGGTAGGGGTAGGGATAGGTTTAGAGACGAGTCGCCGAGGAGGGAAGGCGATTGGTAGGGTCGGGATCGCGTCCCGTGCTGTCCTAGTTCACCCTGCGGCGGCTGGCCTGGCACAAAAAAGCCCCGGTGGGCCGGGGCTTTTGTCGGGTGCCTTGAGGCTTACTTGCCGAAACCAGCGGAGGCCTTGCCGTCGGCTTCGAGCTTGCCGACGGACCAGAGCAGGCCGCGGGCGACGAGGTCGAGGTAGCGGGCGTCTTCGACGGTCGCGTTGTTGTGG